>JBPCVY010000169.1:0-12406 GCA_051010055.1 Hyphomicrobiales bacterium
AAACAGAACTGGTTTGCTTCCTGCCATTTGCCGTTAATCACATCCTGGCGGTAACCCACAATCGAACGGCGCAGGGCAAAAATAAGGGCGAACGTGTGCTCCGGTACCGTGTTGACCGCGTAGCCGCGCACGTTGGAAACCGGGATACTGCGCTCAGCGCATGCATCCACATCAACCACATCATACCCGGTGGCAGCAACCGCAATCATTTTCAGGTTATCCAGACCTTCTAACACGTTGCGACGGATAGGCACCTTGTTGGTGATAACAATATCTGCTTCTTTCACACGTTCGGCGACCTCATCTGGAGTGGTTTCGGAATATTCGGTCCATTCGTGGTCGAAGCTTGGTTTTGTAACGTTGACCGATGGCCCCAATGTGCTGCGGTCAAGGAATACGATACGGGTCATGAGGTAATCTCCAGGAAATGTATGAGAAAAATGTATCGAGAAGTTTCAAGAACGCACTATTGCAGTCCCGGCCGCACGTCAACACCGTTACACGTTATAATGCTGTCACGTCGCAAATGATATCGGCATGCTCCACCACGACCTTAAACTTCCCAGTGAAAACAGAATTTAAAAGGACAGAATTATGAAGCGGGACCGCAGGGCGAAAATTGTAGCTACCCTTGGCCCGGCAAGTTCGAACAAGATAACCATCGCCGAGCTGTTTTATGCCGGTGTGGATGTTTTCAGAATGAATTTTAGCCACGGAACCCACGAAGACCACGCAGCAAACTATCAGACAATCCGGGAGCTGGAACAGGAGGCAGGCCGCCCAATAGGCGTATTGCAGGACTTGCAGGGACCTAAGATCCGCACCGGTGAAATTTCCGGCGGAACTTGCACTCTGCAAGTTGGCACAAAAGTACGCTTCGACAGCGACCCGATACCCGGCGACAGTAAACGTATCCCGCTGCTGCACCCTGAAGTCCATGAGGCGATCAAACCTGGTGATGCGATTCTCATCAATGATGGCCGTGTGCGGCTGGAGACGGTTCAGGTTGGCGATGATTATTTTGAAGCTGAGGTGTCTGTTGGCGGCGAGGTGAGCGACCGCAAGGGTGTCAACCTGCCCGATACCGTGATGAAACTCACGCCGCTTACCGAAAAAGACCGCAAAGATTTGGACTTCGGTCTTGAACTGGGCGTTGACTGGGTTGCCCTGTCATTTGTGCAGCGCCCATCAGATGTGACTGAAGCGCGCCGCATTATCGGCAACAAGGCGTCCCTTCTGGTGAAGATCGAAAAACCGGCGGCATTGAAATGCCTTGATGAGATTGTGCCGCTGGTTGATTCGATTATGGTGGCGCGGGGTGATCTGGGCGTGGAAATTCCGCCCGAAGAAGTGCCGGGTGCGCAAAAGGAAATGGTGCGCGCATGCCGCCTTGCCGGGAAACCTGTCATTATCGCCACGCAAATGCTGGAATCGATGGTGTCTTCACCATCGCCAACCAGGGCGGAGGCATCGGATGTTGCCACCGCAATTTATGATGGTGCTGATGCGGTGATGTTATCGGCAGAATCGGCTATCGGCAATTATCCGGTAAAGGCGGTGGAGATGATGAACAGCATCGTTCACCAAACCGAAAACCATCAGACCTACCGCTCAATCATCAATGCGTTGCAGCCGAATATTGAGCCCTCCGCGCCTCACGCAGTTTCAGCAGCTGCAGCCGATGTGGCAAATGCCATAGGCGCAGCGGCGGTTGTTGCCTTCACGTCAAGCGGCACGACGGCGCGGCGCGTTGCGCGCAAACGACCTGAAGTGCCGATTTTATCGGTGTCTCCGGACCGCGGCATCGCCCGCCGCCTGGCGCTTTTGTGGGGGGTTCATTCAATCCAGTCGGAAGATATTTCCAACCACCGGGAAATGGTGGTAAAAGCAGCCGCGCTGTCCGTAAATGACGGTTTTGCGAGCTGGGGCGATCAGATTGTTGTGGTCGCCGGTATTCCGTTCGGAGAGGCCGGCTCAACGAATAACTTGCGCGTTATCAAAATCTGACATCAGATCAGGTTTTGCAGCGAATTGAGAAAATGAGGGGTGGCAAATGGGCCAGTTGATCGGGGTACCCAAGGAAATTCACGAAGGTGAACAGCGTGTGGCTGTCACGCCGGATTCGGCCAAGGAATTGCAGAAGCTGGGTTACAACGTTGCAATCCAATCGGGCGCTGGAGACACGGCAAACTTTTCCGACAAAGCCTTTGAAGAAGCCGGTGTGACGGTCGTCAAAACTGCGCGGCAGCTATGGAAAAAAGCAGACATAATTGTCAAGGTGCGCGCACCTGAACAAATTGGCGACAGCCGCAGCCATGAAGCAACTCTGCTTGACGCAGGTAAGCTTCTTGTCAGCTTCGTGTGGCCGGGACAGAACGAAGCTCTGATGAAGCGGCTGGCAAAGCGCAAGGCCACCGTTATGGCCATGGATGCCGTTCCACGTATTTCCCGCGCTCAGAAACTCGATGCACTGAGCTCAATGGCAAATATTGGCGGCTACCGGGCCGTCATTGAAGCTGCAAACAATTTTGGCCGCTTCTTCACGGGGCAGATCACAGCGGCAGGCAAAGTGCCTCCGGCAAAGGTTATGGTAATTGGTGCCGGGGTTGCCGGTCTTGCGGCAATCGGTGCGGCAAGAAGCCTTGGCGCGATCGTCAGGGCGTTCGACACCCGGCCCGAAGTCAAGCAGCAAGTTGAAAGCATGGGCGCTGAATTCCTCGAGCTTGAGTTTGAAGAAGAAGGCTCAGGCGCTGGTGGTTATGCAAAGGTCATGAGCCCGGAATTCATCAAGGCCGAGATGGAACTTTTTGCCGAGCAGGCAAAGGAAGTGGATATCATCATCACCACTGCGCTCATTCCCGGTAAACCAGCGCCCAAGCTCATCACCGCGGAAATGGTGGAGAGCATGCGCGATGGTTCGGTAATCGTGGATCTTGCAGCAGAGCAGGGTGGTAACTGCGAACTCACCGTTCCCAACGAATTGGTCGAACGCCATGGCGTCAAAATAATCGGCTACACCGATTTGCCGAGCCGGCTGCCGACCCAGTCAAGTCAGCTCTACGCAACCAATGTGCGTCATTTGTTTGATGACCTGACACCGGAGAAAGACGGTGTTCCGAACGTCAATATGGAAGATGATGTTATTCGCGGCGCAACCGTCATCAAGGATGGCGAGATCACCTGGCCGCCGCCCGCAATTGAAATGCCGCCGCCGCCAAAGCCGGTGGCCGACACCGCAGCGCCGGTTCCTGTAGCCGCGCAAGAGAGTAAGATAAGCGGCGTCTCCGATCTTATCGTTCTGGGGCTAGGGGCCATCGTTCTATATGCGATCGGCTCGGTGGCGCCGCCAGATTTCATGCAGCATCTAACCGTGTTTGTGCTTGCCTGTTTCGTCGGCTACAGGCTCATCTGGAGCGTGACGCCGGCTCTGCATACACCGCTTATGAGTGTGACCAATGCCATATCCGGCATCATCGTTATCGGTGCAATGCTGCTACTGGCGAGCCCGTCTTGGATTGTAAAAGTCCTTGCGATTTTTTCCGTCCTCATAGCCACAATCAATGTCGCAGGCGGCTTCTACGTCACCCAGCGCATGCTTAAAATGTTCCAGAAGAGCTGATTGCCATGTCACAAGGTCTTATTACTGTTTCATACATCGCGGCCAGCATCTTGTTCATTTTGAGCTTGGGTGGCCTTTCTCATCCTGAAACCGCGCGGCGCGGCAACATATACGGCATGATCGGCATGGCGATTGCGATAATCGCCACGGCGCTTTCGCCAGATATGGGCGGGTACGGTTTCCTCGTTCCGGCGATGATCGTCGGCGCTGCTGCGGGCCTGTTCGTTGCCCACCGTGTTGAAATGACGGAAATGCCGGAACTGGTTGCCATCTTGCACAGTTTCGTTGGATTGGCTGCAACATTTGTGGGTATTGCCAGCTACATCGACCCGGCTAGCGTTTTCACCGGTGTGGAGAAAACAATCCATGAGGTGGAAGTTTATCTGGGCGTGTTCATCGGGGCGATTACGTTCACCGGTTCTGTAATTGCGTTCGGTAAATTGCGCGGGCTGATTTCCGGCAAACCGCTCATGCTGCCCATGCGCCATTGGATGAACCTTGGAGCGATACTTCTCTGCCTCGTTCTGATGAAGATGTTCCTTGGCGCACCAACCCATGCGGTTGGTATCTGGCCGCTATTGATCATGACCCTTATTGCCTTTGCCCTTGGTGTGCATCTGGTGATGGCCATTGGCGGGGCTGATATGCCCGTGGTGGTGTCCATGCTGAACTCGTATTCAGGCTGGGCTGCCGCTGCTACAGGCTTCATGCTGTCCAATGACTTGCTGATTGTCACCGGCGCCTTGGTTGGTTCTTCCGGCGCAATTTTGTCCTACATCATGTGCAAGGCCATGAATCGGAGCTTTATCTCGGTCATATTGGGTGGGTTTGGAACCTCTGAAGGCACCCATGTGGAGGGTGCAGATGGGGAAGTTGTTCCAACTTCCGTTGAAGAAACCGCGCAACTTCTGGATGATGCCAAAGAAGTTATCATCGTACCCGGCTATGGCATGGCGGTTGCCCAGGCCCAGGCAGCGGTCAGTGATATGACCGAAAAACTGCGCGCCCAGGGCAAGAAAGTCCGTTTTGGCATTCACCCGGTCGCAGGCCGTCTGCCAGGTCACATGAACGTGCTGCTGGCAGAAGCAAAAGTGCCATACGACATTGTTCTGGAAATGGACGAACTGAACGATGATTTCCCCGACACCGATGTGGTGCTTGTTATCGGCGCCAACGACATCGTAAACCCTGGGGCGCAAGAAGATCCGAACAGCCCCATTGCCGGTATGCCGGTTCTGGAAGTCTGGAAGGCGGCAACTGTTATTGTTTCCAAGCGTTCCATGGCGACCGGTTATGCGGGCGTGGAAAATCCACTCTTCTTCAAAGAGAACACGCGGATGCTGTTTGGAGATGCCAAAGACAGTGTGGATGCCATCGTCCATAACATTGCAAACTAAAAAAATTCGGGAAGCAGCTTGACTGCTTCCCGTACAATTTTAGATAAATCCTGCGATTTCAGAAACTTGCCGCAAAATGCTGCGATTTTAAGAATACTAAAATTGTAACTATTTGCTTCAGCCGTCTTTCAAGAAATAGCTGCACAATCAATGACTGGTAACAAATGCTGCGGGGCATGGGCCATTGGGGCCTGGAGTGTGGAAATTCATTCCAACTGACGGCAGGAGTATGCGGCAATGGAACAACTGACAAACAGGACGAGGGACGCGCTGATTGTCACGTCATTTCAGTTTTTGGTGATCGTCATCCTTGGAATCCCGGCGGGAATTGGGCTGACATATGTGTTTCACCTCGGGAACTTTGAAATAGCGATCGTCGGAGCTGTGATTGGGCTGTTTGTGGCCAATCTGTTCGACATTCAGGCGTTCGGACGGGTTTCGCCCTAAAGAAGCGCCCTAGCGTCTTTTTCCTTAAATTTTTGTGGCAGGTGCAGGCGGTGTGCTTGCCTCTCGCGCTGCGCGTGTTTCGCGGTGCGAAATGTAGGTGGCGGCAGCCACGATAACCCCGCCTCCCAAGATCACGAACGGGTCGAGCATTTCGTTGAAAAGCGCGATGCCAATAAGGCTTGCCCAAACCAGCTGCAAGAAGCTCACGGGCTGGGTTACGGTAATGGGCGCCGCGGCAAATGCCCTGGTGAGCGTGTAATGGCCGGCAGTTGCGAACACAGCCGTCAATCCCAGCCACATAACCTCTTCCACGGTGGGGGTGCGCCATTGCATGATTGCGCCGGGGAGCAGCACGAGCGTGCAGAAGACGGAGAGCATTCCAACGATTGTCGCGGAATCTTCGGTTTCGGTGAGTTTTTTTGCCAGCAAAAACGACGCTGCAAACAAGGGCGCAGTCGCAATCTGAGCGAGCTGTCCCGAATTGATGGATTCAAATCCGGGCCTCACGATAATGAAAACTCCAATGAGACCGGCAATAACCCCCGCAATCCTTCTAACATGCAGAGTTTCGTCAAGAAACAGCCACGCGCCAATGGTCACAAAAATTGGCGCGGTGTACCCAAGTGCGGTGACCTCAGCAATCGGTATGCGGGCCATAGCGTAGAACCACAACATGACGGCGATGCCATGCACCAGCCCCCGCGCCGTGTAGAGTTTAAGCAAATGCGTGCTGGGCCGCCGGCGCATGGCCTTGATGACGATTGGTGAAATGAGGGCCAGGCCAATTGCATAGCGAATGAACGCTGCTTCAATGGCAGGCATATCAGAGCCGAGGTAACGGACAATCCCCGTGACACACGCAAACATCAGCCCGGTGAGCACCATCCAGGCAATGCCTTCCAATGTCCGGCTTGTGCCAGCTGCAGCGTCGATAGTGCTCAAGAAGTCCCCAAAATAATTTGTGAACGCGCACTATGCCCCTCTTTTCAACGTATACGCAATCCCGCTTCGCGCATGGGCGCTATGCCTGAACTGTTGGGGAGGCTGCTACTTGCCGGAGTAGGTGAGTTTGAGTCCTGCAATACCGCCAGCAACGTTGAGGCCGGTTTGCCCCTGAACGCTCAGAGGCTGAAGAGAGATTGATGAGCTGGAGCCGCCAACAAGAACGTTCGCTCCAAGGCCTCCAACCACTGTGGCTTCAGCGCTTGCCCCACCATAGCTTCCGGCAAGGGCGCCAGGTTCAACCGGTGAGCCTGCTGCGATGACGGCCCAGATGATGCGGCTCTTTTTCGTGAAGCCAACATCCACGCCGTATTTGTTGATGCGCCCCTGGTAGCGCTCGATGTGGCCGCCTTTTTGTATGAATGTGCAATTGATTTCCTTGGTGGATCCGAAGACAAGGCCAACACCGCCGGCGACGTCGCATTTAAGGCGCCCAACCTCTGTATTTGCGCTGGCAGTAACATTAAAAGTCGACACAATTAGTGCGACGGCGCTGGCGGCAATTGCCGGCGCAAACACTGTGTACTTCATTAAGCCCGTCTCCGTGAAAATTTCCTTCGAAGATATGGCGAAGGATGTGTGGTTTGGTGAATGCACAAAAGATATGCTGCGCGCGGACTAACCTTCGAATTGGGCCGAATTGAGATGTTTCCAGCTGAATTGGGTGAAATTGTTTCACTGGTGCTGATTGCGCTCAGCGCGGTAACATCTTTCATCACAGCATCGGCTGGAATTGGCGGGGGAATTGTCCTTATCGCCATCATGGCGAATGTAATGCCCGCACATGCATTGATACCTGTGCATGGGATGGTTCAGATAGGTTCCAACGCAGGACGCGCCCTCATCATGCTGGCCCATGTGGACAAGCGTATTCTCTTGCCGTTTCTTTTGGGCAGTGTTGTTGGTGCGGCGCTTGGAGGCATGGTTGCGGTTCAACTGCCCTCCGGTTGGCTGCAGATAGCGCTGGCATGCTTTATCCTTTACTCAGCCTGGGCCCCGGCGATAAAGGCGGCGCGAAAATCAACTGTTGTGCTGACGGGGTTGATTTCCAGCTTTTTGACCATGTTTGTCGGCGCTACCGGATCGTTTGTTTCCGCAATGGTCAAAACCCTCAAGCTTGGCCGGATGGAGCATGTTGCGACACATTCCACCTGCATGGTGGCCCAGCACACGATAAAGGTGATTTCGTTCGGGCTATTGGGCTTTGCGTATGGGCCATACCTGGGGCTCATTATTCTGATGATCGCAAGCGGGTTCATCGGAACGCTGCTTGGAAAGCGCCTGCTCCTGAAGATGAACGATGAGCTGTTCCACAAGGTCTTGAGCATTATCCTGACATTGCTGGCCATGCGCCTTGCCTATCAGGGGATAACGTCGTTCACCTAGAGGGTATCCACAGGAACCTTAAGGTAGGTCACGCCGTTTTCTTCTGCCTCAGGCATTTGCCCGGCTCTGATGTTCACCTGCACCGAGGGAATGATGAGTTCTGGCATGTCGAGGGTTTCATCGCGCGCTGTACGAACCTTCACGAACTCGTCCTCTGATACGCCGTCACGCACGTGGATATTGTTGGCGCGCTCCTCCGCTACAGTGGTTTCCCATCTGATTTCGCGGCCGTTCGGCCCGTAGTCATGGCACATGAACAGTCGCATATCTGATGGTAACTCCAGTACTTTCTTTATGGACCGGAAGAGCTGGCGGGCATCGCCTCCGGGAAAATCGGCCCTTGCGGTACCGCCGTCCGGCATGAACAGCGTATCACCGACAAACGCAACATTTCCCGCCACGTGGGTCATGCAGGCCGGCGTATGGCCCGGCGTGTGCATGACGAAAACATCCAACCCGCCAATATTGTAAGTGTCGCCATCTTCAAACAGCTGGTCGAACTGGCTGCCATCGCGCTCAAACTCCGTTCCCGCATTGAATACTTTCCCGAACACCTCTTGCACCGTGACGATGTCTGAACCGATACCCAACTTGCCGCCAAGCTTTTCCTGCAGGTAGGGGGCGGCTGAGAGATGATCGGCATGGGCATGGGTCTCGATAAGCCATTCAACTTCCAACCCCTTCGCCTTCACATAGTCGATAATTGCGTCAGCTGAAGCGGTTGATGTGTGGCCTGAGGAATAATCGAAATCGAGAACGGAATCGATAATCGCGCACGCCGCACTTTCCGGGTCCTTGAGCACATAGGAAATGGTATTCGTGCCCTCATCGAAGAAGGCTTTCACATCAGGCTTGGCGTTCATATCCACCGTATAGGTCATCGTCTTGCTCCTCGGTGCAGCACGCTGGGTTCGTTGGATAAATATATGAAAAATTGAATATGAAACAAGGACGCTATTCAACATTCCCAATTTCGCCGAGTTTGCCGCAATTTTCAACGCTGATGGGTGTCTTTTTTGCTGATTGCGTGTTTACATCCCGCCTAGTGGTTGTGGGGAGGTGGTTACATGCACACGCAGGTGGCGATTATCGGGTCGGGCCCTTCAGGGCTTTTATTGTCCCAGCTACTACATCTGGAAGGCATTGAGACCGTCATTTTGGAGCGCCAGACGCGGGAGCATGTGCTGGGCCGCATTCGTGCCGGCGTGCTTGAGCAAGGCACGGTAAGCATGTTGCGCAAAGCACGTGCCGGTGCGCGCATGGAAGCTGAATGCCTCATCCATGATGGCACAGGAATTTGCTTTGGTGGGAACCGCTACCGTATCGATTTCAAGAAGTCCACAGGCGGCAAGGTTGTCACCGTCTATGGCCAGACCGAGCTCACGAAAGACCTTATGGATGCCCGTGATGAAGCTGGCGGCACGCTCATATTTGAAGCCGATAATGTCTCCATTCACGGGCTGGATGATGAAAAATCGGTCGTGAAATATATTCATGAAGGTGCGGAAAAGTCCCTTGAGTGCGATTTCGTCGCCGGGTGTGATGGGTTCCATGGGGTTTCCCGGCAAACCATTCCTGAAAAGATTTTGCGCACGTTCGAACGGGTTTATCCGTTTGGCTGGCTTGGGCTGTTGTCGGAAACGGCGCCCATCGATCATGAGCTGATTTACATCAACCACGATAACGGCTTTTCCCTGTGTTCCATGCGTTCGGCCACTCGCAGCCGCTATTACCTGCAGGTGCCGCTGGAAGAAAAGGTTGAAGACTGGTCCGATGACAGGTTCTGGCAAGAGCTTATGGTGCGGTTGCCGGAAGACAAACGCGCTGATTTGGAAACCGGTCCATCCCTTGAAAAAAGCATAGCGCCCCTGCGCAGCTTTGTGGCCGAGCCCATGCGTTACAAGAAGCTCTTTCTGGCTGGTGATGCCGCCCATATCGTACCGCCGACCGGCGCCAAGGGACTGAACCTTGCCGCATCTGACATTTTTTATCTTTCTCGGGCGTTCAAAAGCTACTACGCGGACGGCTCCACCGCCCACATGGACAGTTATTCTGCCGACTGCCTTGCCAGGGTGTGGAAAGCCCAGCGCTTTTCCTGGTGGATGACAGTGCTGCTGCACCGGTTCCCGGATGCCTCCGACTATGACAGACGAGTGCAGCAAGCCGAGCTTGAATATCTGATGAGCTCGCCTGCCGCCCAGACGGCCCTTTCTGAAAACTATGTCGGCCTGCCTTATTGAGGCGCAAAGCAGCAAGCAAAGCCTCAGGCGAGGGGTCGCCTATGAAGACGCGCCCCTCTTTGCCAGCACTCCTCAGTCCCTAAAAGTAGTAGCCCCTGAGTGAGCCGTCATAGCGTTTTGATTTGATGCAGCACCGCTTGAAACCTCCGCCCTGAACCGCAGGGGCACAGATCGTTGCGGCCGAGCCTTTCGACAAGCTCGACCTCGCCATGTACATAGCGCTCCCCGCGCTTCACCCGTGTTTCGGAAGAGTATGATTTACGGCGCTTGCTGGTCCGCTCAAAAGGGCGGCAAGTGATCAAAAGCACGGTGTTTAGACATAACAGCCTCCTCAAAAAAGTTGGAAGACATACAGCGCAATTTTGACTGCAAGCGGATGCACATAGCATTTTTTGCAGCCATGCAAAAGAGCGCCTTGAAGTTTCCTGAGATTTGGCCGCTTGCAGTTCGGTATCTGCTGTGGAACATCTAAACCCTTGAACAAATTCCCGCAGGTGTTTCATGGCCAAAGGTTCTGTCAGGCTCGGGGTTGATATTGGCGGCACGTTTACTGACGTTGTGCTGGAAAAAGAGCATGAGCTTTTTTCGACCAAGGTGCTGACCACCTATGACAAACCGGAAGAGGCCATTTTGGAAGGCATCCAAACGGTCGTTCGGCAGGCCGGTGTTGAAACACATGCCATTTCCCACATCATTCACGGTACGACCCTCGCCACCAACGCGCTGATAGAGCGGCGCGGGGTAAAGACGGCGCTGATTACCACCGAAGGCTATCGCGACGTTCTTGAAATGCGGACCGAGAACCGGTTTGAGCAATATGACATCAATCTTGTCTTGCCGCCGGCGCTGATTGCCCGGGCTGACCGCCATACAGTTCCAGAGCGCATGTCGGCACAAGGCGAGGTGCTCTTGCCGCTTGATGAGGTTAGGGTTGATGAGCTTGCCGAAACGCTTAGTGAGCGCGGTTATGAAAGCGCGGCAATCGGCTTCATCCATTCCTATATGAACGATGCCCATGAGCACCGGGTGCGTGAATTGCTGGCAGAACGACTGCCAGACTTGAGTATTTCGATTTCCTCGGAAGTCTCACCGCAGATGCGCGAATATGAGCGTTTCAACACAACCTGCGTGAATGCCTACATCAAGCCGCTTATGAAAACCTATCTTGACCGGCTGGTGGCGCGCCTTGAAGAGATTGGCGTTCATTGCCCCGTTTACATAATGCATTCAGGCGGCGGCATCATGGCCCTTGAAACGGCTGCGGAACTGCCGGTCAGGCTGGTTGAATCAGGCCCGGCCGGCGGGGCGATTTTCGCCAGCCACATCGCCTCCCAATATGGCTTGGGCAAGGTATTTTCCTTCGATATGGGCGGCACGACAGCCAAGATATGCATGATTGAAAATCAACGCCCGCAGACCGCGCGCGTGTTCGAGGCAGCCCGTGCCTACCGGTTCAAGAAGGGCTCCGGTATGCCCATTTCCATTCCGGTTATCGAGATGGTCGAAATTGGGGCAGGCGGGGGCTCGCTTGCCCATGTAGACATGATGAAGCAAATCCGCGTGGGCCCGGAAAGCGCCGGTTCAGAACCGGGTCCTGCCTGCTTTCAGCGCGGCGGAACCAAGCCTGCCGTAACCGATGCAGACCTTGTGCTGGGCCGGCTGGATGCCAATGATTTTGCCGGTGGTTCAATCGTTCTTGACCTGGAACTGTCCAAAGCTGCCATTTCCGCCCATATTGGCCGTTCTCTGGACATGGATCAAACACCTGCCGCGTTCGGAATTTCCGAAGTTGTCGATGAAAACATGGCCAATGCCGCCCGGGTGCACGCGGTTGAAAACGGCAAAACCATTTCAGATTTTACAATGATTGCTTTTGGTGGCGCGGCCCCGCTCCATGCCGGACGGTTGTGCGAGAAGCTTGGAATATCTAAATGCCTGGTGCCGCCGGGAGCAGGGGTTGGCTCAGCGATTGGTTTTTTGAGGGCGCCATTTGGATTTGAGGCAACCCGCAGCATCTACATACGCCTCAGCGCTTTTGATGCAGATACCGTCAATACGATTATGCGGGAACTTGCGGACGAAGCTGAGAGTTTCGTGCGCTCCTGCGATTCGGGTGCACCTCTCACCGTAGAGCGCAAGTGCTTTATGCGCTATGTGGGCCAGGGTTGGGAAATACCCGTGCCCGTGCCTGAGGGCGCTTTTGCTACCGGCGATGGGGGGGGATTTAAGGAACGCTTTGAAGCAGAATATACCAAGCTGTTTGGCCGCCCGGTTGAGGGGCTGGGAATAGAAATTGCCAGCTGGTCGGTAAAGGT
>JBPCVY010000170.1:0-13721 GCA_051010055.1 Hyphomicrobiales bacterium
GAGTACCGTTTTCGTCATAGACGAGAATGCCGTCAGACGCGCGCAACAAGGTGCGCAAATCCTCACCCACCTTGCCGGCAACCGGCCATGGCTGAACCAGGTGGCGTTTTGCCTTTTCTGCAACACCTTCTGGGAGGGGGTCGTTTCCGGGAAGATTTTTCGACTTGAGTTCGGCGTCCATAACGCACTCCTTTTAGGGAGATTTCACCATAATATTGAACGTACGTTCAATCAATATGAAGTTTTCAATCCTTTTGTGGAGCCTTACCCTGCGAAGAAACGGTTTGGCTCATTCAAGTCGGTGGGGACGACCCCGGTTCCACCTGATCACCCCGAAACCGACCAGCAGCAATGTGGCACCACCGGCAAGGAGCCAGTAACCGAGAACCTGCATTGAGCGGGAGATTTTTGTGAACCTTGCAACTATTTCATCATAGCTGACAACAGTAAGTTCGGATGGTTTGTCGTGAGGATTGCGCTCTTCTATTTGCCAGATTGTTGCCGGTGCGCTCTTTCCAACCTCCGCCTTGTCGACCCAAATATCGACAGCAGCGGCCGTGTAATCGCGTACAAGGGGATATTTTGGATGGGTGAAAGGATAGCGAAACTCACCATCCACTTCCTTGAGTTTGAAAAATGCAGATGTCATTGCGGGCATCAACGCGCCCACATTGGTGTCAGAAAAATCGTCTCGGACCACCATCTTATCTATCTCACCGCTCAGCTTGATGAGCTGGCTTTCATCAGGCACACCGGACGGCCACCAAAGGAAAATAAATACCGTGCCAAAGATGGCGGCGAGCCCTGAAAGAAAGAAATAGGGCCAAACGGGGATCGGGCCTAACCGGCGCGCACTTGCCATGACATAAAAAACTCCATTAGAGCCCAATCATGTTAGGGCGGGCCGCCGGCAATGCCAAATCATGATTAGCTGCAAACACTGAACAGAGTTCGTTTGCTTGTTCTCATGCAGAAAATTTGAGACGGCAGTGAGCACTTAAGTATTCGCGCCAAATTTACTTCAATAATACTCTTATTACTTACCGAACAAGCGCTCAACATAAGCAAAATTACGTGCAAACTTGCAGCAATCCAGTAGAGAGGCGTATCATTCGTATGTAACGCAACGAAAAATTCGGCTGGAACGTGTGTGTGCTGACCCGGTTTTTCCACGTGCTTAGAAGGAGCGACATCACAAAAACTATAAGCAAAAAAAATGCTGAATTTCTTCAGGGAGGAGAAAATGCACAAACAAAAACAACTACTTAAATTTCGGGAAAATGTTGAGGGTGTGGCACAATCGCGCCGAGATTTTCTGAAAGCGAGCGCAAAAACCTCCGGGGTGGTCGCGGCTGCCGGCGCGCTTGGAATGCCGTTTATCTCTGATGCCAAGGCAGCGGAAACCACCACTTGGCGCATACAAACTTCATGGCCCGGTGGCATTGGCCTTGATATCTTCAAGAACTGGTGCGGGACGATTAAGGAGAAAACCGGCGGCGAGCTGGAATTCAAAGCGTTCGGCGCAAAAGATGTCGTTGGCGACTTCCAGCTTTTTGATGCGGTGAAAAATGGCGTTCTGGAAGCCATGAACCCCTTCACCCTTTATTGGGCGGGGCGTATTCCGGCATCGGTGTTCCTGAGTTCGTATCCATTGGGCCTGCGCAATCCGCATGAATGGGATGTTTTCTTCTATGCCCTCGGCGGACGTGAAATGGCGCGCGATCTGTTTGCCAAGTTCGATATGTTCTATGTCGGCCATATCCACCATGGCCCGAACATCATTCACTCAAAAGTGCCCATTCTATCGATTGAGGATTTCCGGGGCCGCAAGATGCGCTTGCCCGGAGGCATGGTGGCCGAGGTTTTCCAGGATGCTGGGGCAAAGACCACCCTCCTTCCAGGCTCAGAAATCTTCCCGGCGCTCGATAAGGGAACCATAGATGTTGCTGACTATGTGGGGCCGGCGATTAACTACGCACTCGGCTTCCACAAAGCCACCAAGTACATTTCCATGGGCCCACCCGGCTTTATGTCTATCTATCAGCCTGTCGACCTTATGGACCTGACAGTTGGGATGAAGCACTGGAATGCGCTTTCACCGCAAATGAAGCAGTTTGTCGAAATGGAAGTTTGCGTTTATTCCGACATTCACCATGCGGGCATTCAAAAGGCCGACCAGGAAGCCTGGAAGAAATTTGAGGAAGCCGGCACCACGGTGACACGCCTGTCGCAAGACGATATCGACGCGTTCACCAAACTTGCGATACCGCGCTGGTTCAACTGGGCCAACAAGGACGCAGACGCCGCACGCGTGTTCAAGGTGCAGCTCGACTATATGATGTCAGGAAGCCTTGGCTACGTAACGCCGGATCAAATCAAAGGCCAGCAATTGAAGCTGTAGCTGCAAGATTGCGTGACAACATTTCCCGGCCCGGGCCGAAGGATTTTTTTGTCCGGGCTGGAATTGATCAACGCACTGAAGGGGCTGACGGCAACCGTTTGAAAGTCGGATAGCAAATGAAGGAATTACTGGGCACAATTGCTGCGCAGTTGCATGCTGTGCTGCCGGGTTGGATGGTTCTGCCCAACCTGACTTTCGTGTTGCCCCATGCAGGCTACTGGCTTGGATTGCTGTTTTTTCCGCTCATCGCGATGTATCTGGTGCATCGCGCAGAAAACAGGCCTGAGGAGCGCATTTCACCCACCATTGCCTATCTCTTGTGGCTGTGGGGCGGGTTTGTGGGATTGCACAGGTTTTATGTGCGCTCACTAGTTCCCGGTTTGGTCTATGTCGCGCTGTTTGTCCTTATCCTTGTCGGCAACAATTACGCCACCCAGGCGCGGAACATAAAATCCGGCTTCGACAATGATCTGAAAATTGCTGAGTTTATGGTCACCCGTCAGCAAAAGGATGTTGACAGAGGCCGGGAAAGCGCCAAACCGAAGCTGGAAACTGCCAATAAGGTGCGCGATCAGGCCTTGCAGAAAACCGTAACCGCCAACCGCAAGCTTGCCAGCTGGCGCTCGCTGGTGGGCTTCATTTTCGCGGTCATTCTTCTCATGCTCTTGATGGACGCGATTCTCATTCCGCGACTGGCGAAACGCTGCGCCGCACTTGAAAGCGGCATAGAGCGAGAGCCCGAGATCGAGATCATGGAGCGCGGCTCAAAGCTCGATGCGCGCCACGAAATCTCAACCCCGGCCATAAGATTCATTGAACGGACGAGTTCAGCAGTGGGCCAGTTTGTTGCCTATTGGTCCGTGCTGGCGGTGTTTGTCTACTATTACGAAGTCGTTGCCCGCTACGTTTTCAATTCGCCGACAAACTGGGCCCATGAAAGCATGTTCTTGATGTTCGGAATGCAATACCTGCTTTCCGGCGCCTATGCGTTCAAGGAAAATGCCCACGTTCGCGTTGATGTTATCTACGAGAAGTTTTCGGTCAGAACCAAGGCGTACATTGATATCGCAACTTCTGTTGTTTTCTTCATTTTCGCCAGCACGCTTGTTGTCACCGGTTTTCTGTTTGCAAAAGACGCGTTCGCCGTGCGCGAGGTTTCATTCACCGAATGGGCCATTCAATACTGGCCGGTCAAAATGACAATTGTCATTGGCGGCGTGCTCTTATTCATGCAGGGCCTGGCAAAGCTGATGCGGGACATCATCTTTGTTGTGAGGACGGGGCAGGCCTGAAATGGGAATTGAAATCGATATCTTATGGCTCACGGTTTTGATGTTCAGCTCGCTTGCGGTTTTCTTGATGGCTGGACTGCCCTTATCGTTCGTCACCGGCGGGCTTGGCTGCATCTTCCTGTTCGTGTTTGGCACAAGCTCTGAACTCAACATCCTGCCTTCGCGCATTTTTCCGTTCATGACGGATTATCAGCTTTCCGCCATCCCGCTTTTCATTTTCATGGCCACCATGCTGGAGCGCGCCGGGCTCATTCAGGAACTGTTCGATGTTGTTTACAAGATTCTTGGCGGGCTTCGCGGCGGCTTGGCGTCGGCAACGATTATCTCCTCAACCATTTTGGCAGCGATGGTCGGCGTTATCGGCGCAGCAGAAGTGGCCATGGGCATTCTCGCCCTGCCCGCCATGCTGAAGCGGAAATATGATTCAGAACTTGCCTGCGGCTCCATACTTGCCGGCGGCACCCTTGGAATTTTGATCCCCCCATCTATTTTGGCGATCCTTTTTGCAGTTGTTGCGCAGCAGTCCGTTGGCGATCTGTTCATCGGCGCCATATTCCCAGGCCTTTTGCTTTCCGGTCTTTACGTTGCCTACGTCACCGCACGCTGCTACATCAACCCGCAGGCAGGCCCCGCACTGCCCCTGGAAGAACGGGTAAGCATTGCAGAAAAGATAAGGCTGCTTGGCGGCATTATCACACCCATACTTTTAATAGTGCTTGTGCTGGGCGTGATTTTCACCGGCGTTGCAACCCCGGTTGAAGCGGCAGGCATTGGCACGTTCGGGGCAATATTCGTGGCGGCCATGCACCGGCGCCTGTCGTGGCCTGCGGTGCGCGAAGCAGCTCTCACAACACTCAAAGCTTCCGCCATGGTTTTGTGGATTATCTTCGGCGCCAGCATTTTCGTTGGCTTCTACATCCTCAAGGGCGGCCAGCAATTTGTCGCCGATACGTTGATTGGAACCGGCCTCGGCCCCTACGGCATCTTGCTTGTGATGATGATCATTCTCATCATCTTGGGCATGT
Organism: Hyphomicrobiales bacterium; assembly: GCA_051010055.1. GTDB lineage: Bacteria > Pseudomonadota > Alphaproteobacteria > Rhizobiales > CAJQND01 > CAJQND01. The sequence goes on from JBPCVY010000170.1 coordinate 4,719, forward strand.
TTCTGGACTGGGTTGGCATCTTGCTGCTGGCGGTGCCGATTTTCATGCCAATCCTTTTACAAATGGAATTCAACGGCTTGTTCGGGTTCGCCGGCCCGACAGCGGGCATTTCCGACCCAGGCAAGGCGCGCGAGGCAATGCAACTCTGGTTCGGGGTCGTCTATATGGTCAACATGCAGATGTCGTTTTTGTCGCCACCATTCGGCTATGCGCTGTTCTATTTGAAATCTGTCGCGCCACCCGAAATCGGCATGGCGACAATCTTCCGCTCAGCAATCCCGTTCCTGATACTGCAGGCGCTGGGGCTGTTCTTCTGTATCGTCTTTCCGCAGCTCATCTTGTGGCTGCCACAGCTGGTTTATGGTTAAGCCGCACGTGGCGGTAAGCTAGCCATTTACTCCCCGGACACGCTCTTTTCCCGGATCGAAATGAGGGAAGGGAACCACCTTCGCCTTGAGCCGTTTTTGCTGTCCATCCAGCTGGCCGATCTCAAGATCGGTTCCAGGCTCTGCATGGGCCACCGCGACGCGCCCCAGCGCAATGACCTTGCCAAGTATTGGCGATTTGACCGCGCTTGTGATCTCACCAATTTGCGCCTTGCCCAAACGAACGCAATCGCCAGGACTTGGCACGGTGCCACCTTCAACATCAAATCCCACGAGCTTGCGGTGCGGATGTTTTTTGCGCTCTTCCAGAGCGGTCCGGCCAATGAAATTATCGGTCTTGGACTTCAGCGGCAAGGTGAACCCGATACCTGCCTCAACCGGGTCGGTTTGATCATCGAACTCAGAACCGGCAAAAATCAACCCGGCTTCAATGCGCAGCATATCCAGCGCCGCAAGGCCAAGGGGCGTAATTCCGTAAGGTTCACCAGCTTGCCAGACAGCTGCAAAAACCTCTTTTGCATCATCGGGATGGCAGAAAACCTCATAACCTAGCTCGCCGGAATATCCGGTGCGCGAAACCACCATGGCCGCGCCGTCATAGTCATTCAACCTGGCGACTGTCAGCCTGAACCATTCAAGCTCATCAATTGTTGGCTGGTCCGGCGGCGTCCAGATGATTTTTGAAAGAACAGCGCGGCTTGCAGGGCCTTGAATCGCCACATTGTGCAAGTGATCGGTCGAGGAACGCACCCAAGCGTTCAGGCCTCGGCTTTCTGCCTGCTCTCGCAACCACAGCCCGGATGTGTCATTGCCCCCAATCCAGCGGAAGTTCGCATCGCCAAGCCGATAGACCGTGCCATCGTCAATCATACCGCCATGCTGATAGCACATGGCGGTATAGACCACTTGCCCGACGGCCAACTTCTTCATGTCACGGGTTACGCAAAGCTGCATAAGCTCTTCCGCATCGGGCCCTGTCACTTCGTACTTGCGCAGCGGTGACAAATCCATGATCGCCACCTTTTCGCGGCAGGCCCAATACTCATCCAGCGCGCCATGGCTGGTCATCTCGTTTGGCAGCCAGTAGCCGTTGTATTCCACGAAGTCGCGGGTATGTTCTGCAAAACACTCATGAAATGCGGTTTGCTTGGTATCTTCCACATCTGCCTCCGCGGATTTCCGGTAGCCAATGGATCGGGAAAAGTTTTCATCCGCCTTGTATGTGCGGACCTGAATGTCGGTGGGGATCCAGCCATTTGCCGGATCAATGTCACATGGGCACGCCGTTGAAACACACACCAGATCACTGAGCGCGCGCAGCAGAACGAAGTCACCTGGCCTGGACCAGGGGTCGTCCATGCCCAGCGCGTTTTCTTCATCAAGCAATGTGTTGAAAAAGAAGTTGATCGCAGGCCACCCTTTCTGGGGCGGTATATCGAAACGGGAGAGTTCCTTGCTGATATTGTCAGAGCAATTAATGTGGCCCGGATAACCAAGGTCTTCATAGTAGCGCGCCGTGCAGGCCAGTCCAAAAGTGTCGTGCCGGCCGCACGTGTCCTGGACAATTTCGAGCAGTGGCTCCTGATCCACTGTCCAATACTTGGAGAAAATGCCAGGGCTCGGATAAAGGGTTCCGGTCAGCGAGCGTGTGGTTGTTGGATCAATTTCACGTTTGATGCCTTTATCAAGGGCCCGCAGGGAGAACGCCTGGAAATCGGAACATTCGCGGCCCTTCACATCGACAATCTGAATAAATTCGCCCCTTTTCACTTCATAGGCGGAGGCGTTGCCTGGCAGAATATTGAAATCCTGCAACGGGTCGGCAAGCGGGTCTGGGGCGCTGAGGTCTGGTTTTCCGAGCCCGGGCACTGCGCGCCGTACGTAAAGGATCAGATCAGTTGGCGCGTTTTGCATCTGCGGCGACATGCTGTCTCCGGGCGCTGCAATGAGCAGCAAACCGTCGCACTCAACACAAAATTCAACACTGTCGCCGGGGCGAGAGGCTTCTTCGAAAATCCGAACCGCATCACCCCTGCTGATATCAAAGCCCGCAGCATCCAGCCGCTTCAAAACACCAGCGCCTGACGGGCGCCCATTTGCAAGGGTGGCAATGATCGCTTCAGGTTTTCCAGTGCCCGAAGTGCCAAGCGTCGCGGCATCTGAGGTGCCGTCCGGGGCGAAATGAACTAACTCTCCAGGTTGCAGCCCTTCCGGACTGAGTACGATGATCTCATCACCCTTAAACACAGGCAATCCGCGCGAGCCGCCAGCCGGCACAGGGTGGCGCTCAACCCCAAGGGGCATAAGCGGAAGGCCCGGCGCCACCACGCCCTTGCGCTCAAACGGTATTTCGAAGGTAGGCCTTACCGTCATTAGTCTAACCCCAATGCCGCTTTGCGATCAGCAACCCAGCGCATGATGATGTGATCGAACGCAAGCGCCATGAGCGATACGTTCATGCCAAGAACGAAATTTTTTCCAAGCTCGTTGCCGGCCAGCGTCTTCTGCAGTTCTTGCCCCAAATCCTGGGTGCCGATAAACGCAGCGATGATCACCATGAAGAATGCAAACATGATGGCCTGATTGAAGCCCACCGCCATTGTCGGAAGGGCCAGGGGTATTTGCACGTGCCAGAGCTTCTGCTGACGGGTGGAGCCTGACATGTCGGATGCTTCGATCAGTTCCGGCGACACGCTCCTCAACCCCTCGATTGTGTAGCGCGTGAGTGGCACCATTGCGAAAATCAAAATTGAGAAGATTACTGCCACATCATTGACGCCAAACAGCATGATGGCCGGAATGAGATAGATGAAACTCGGAAAAGTTTGCGCCGTGTCACATGCCAAAAGAATGGGCCGCGCCCAGCGCTCGCTGCGGCTGGCAAAAATGGCAAGCGGAATACCGAATAACGTTGCAAGGACCACAGCGGAGATCACTGTGTAAAGCGTGATCATGGAACGCTCCCACCACCCGGTAAACGCAACAACCAGGAAGAAGGCGGCCACCGTATAAAAAGAGCGCCGCCCGCCCACATAATAAGCAAGGGCCGAGAAGGCGAGAATAACCGAAGCGGTGGGGAGCCATAGAACAGAGTTGCGGAATGGTATCAGCACCTTGGTGTTAAGGAACCAGCGCAACCATTCGGTCGTTGAATCGATCCATCCAATGGTCAAGAACGCCTTTATAAGGGTGTCGATTTCCTTGCCCATTGAGAAATCCTGGCCCCTGCCAACTTGGAAGAAGTACGGCACCAGGTTTGCCAAGATCACGAACCCCGCAAAAATCCCGATACCCAGTAGCAGGAAAAAATGGCGTTGCCACCACGGCGTGCCCCTTTCGAAATGCACCGGCTGCTTGACCACCCATGCCTTCGACATCCGATCCAGAGTGATCGCCAGAAGTACAATGGTGACGCCGATTTCAAACGAGCGGCCAAGCTTGAATGAATTCATCATCGCCAAAAGCTTTGCGCCAAGACCGGGCATACCAATGAAAGCAGTCAAAACCACCATCGCCAGGCACAGCATGATGACTTGGTTGACCCCGACGAGAATTTCCGTACGTGCCGCCGGCAGATAAACGTGCCACACCATTTGCCAGCGGGTTGACCCGCTCATCAGGCCGGCCTCAACCACATCGGGTGAGACCTTCCTCAACCCCAGCGTCGTCATGAGAACCATGGGCGGGATAGCGAATATGATTGTGGCAACTGCCGCGGCGGTTGGCCCGACTTTGAAGAAAATTACCGCGGGCAACAGATAGGTGAAAAACGGCAGTGTCTGCAGAACGGAAAGCAAGGGCCTGATGGCCTTGTCGAAGCCCCGGTATTTCCACGCAACAATGCCGAGCGCGAGGCCCACTGAGACCGCAATCGGGGCAGCAACAACGATAACCGACATTGTTTGCATAGCCAGCTTCCACTGGCCTATGAGAGCCGTCCAGACGAACGTGCCGCCAGCAAGAGCTGCAAGGCGCCAGCCGCCCAGCCAATAACCCAAAACCGCCACACTGCCGGCGATTGCCGACCACGCAATGGGGCCGAGGAACGGCCAGCGGTACTTGCCGTAGAGAAGGTTTGCTGTTGTATCCAGAATATACTCAAGGCCAGATGAAATAGCGCGGGTGACATAAATTAGCTTCAGATCATCCTTGATGAAATCAAACAGCGCCTGAAACCAAACATCCCATGGCAACAGCACTTCTTCCGGCAGGCGGATGAGCCAATCTGGCAGAAATGGTTTTGCAAGGGCCAAAAGCACGGCAAGCGCAAATATCAACTGGGTCACTCCGGCCCTTGTGAGCCGGCCATGGGCAATTGGCATTTGGCGGACAAGGGTTGGCATCAGCTTTGTCCCAGCAAGACATTGAGCGCTGATTGCCGGTCAAGTGCGCCTACTGTCTCCCCGCTCTTGTCTGCCACCGGAAGCTGATTGCGCGTATCGTTGACGATGATGCGCGCAAGCTCGTAGATGGTTTTATCGGCCTCCACTGGTGCGCCGGTAACCGCGGTGCCGTTCAGTGGTTGCGCCAAAACCCCGGCATGCACCACGCGGGCCTTGTCAATTTCCTCGGTGAACTTGGCGACATAGTCCGTTGCCGGGGAAAGTACGATCCTGTCCGGCGTATCGCATTGCTCAATCGCCCCGTCTTTCATAATCGCAATGCGGTCAGCAAGGCGCAAAGCCTCATCAAAATCGTGGGTGATGAATGCAATTGTTTTCCCCAGCATGCTTTGCAGGCGGAGAAACTCATCCTGCATTTCACGCCTGATGAGCGGGTCGAGGGCTGAAAACGGCTCATCCAGAAACCAAATGTCCGGTTCAATCGCCAATGAACGCGCGATACCAACCCGTTGCTGCTGCCCACCTGAAAGCTCTCGTGGGAAATAATCTTCACGGCCAGAGAGGCCGACAAGCTCTATCACTTCCATCGCCCGGTCACGGCGCTCGTGCCGGTCCTGGCCGCGCATTTCAAGCGGGAACGCTACATTTTCCAGAACGGTCCGGTGGGGCAAAAGGCCGAAGCTCTGAAACACCATGCCCATCTTGTGACGGCGAAGCTGGATCAGGTCCTTTTCGCTGAGTGCGGCAATGTCTTGGCCTTCAACTTCAATCGTTCCGCCGGTAATTTCATGAAGGCGTGAAAAACAACGCACAAGGGTTGATTTTCCCGAACCGGAAAGCCCCATGATGACAAGCATCTCTCCGCGGGACACATCCACTGTTACATCTTTGACACCGGCGATATACCCTTGAGCTTGAATGTCCTCAAAGCTCATCCCATCGGGCATACTTTCGAGGAATTTCTCGGGCTCCGGCCCGAAAAGTTTCCACACCTTCTTACAAGAAATTACGGTTTCGGATCCTGGCATATTCGTTCCCCAAAAAAAAGGATCATTCCTGAAGTTCAGGAATGATCACTTTCCTGTTCAGAATCCGCAATGGCTAACTCTGGGACTCAACCCAAGGCTTCCAAACTTCTTCGTTTGCCTCCAGCCATTTCGTGGCCGCTTCTTCGGGTTCCATCTCATCAATATCCACCAGCTTGGCCATTTCGGCGATCTGCGCATTGGTGAAGCTGACTTTTGTGAGAACGCTATATGCGGCCGGCCATTTTTCCTTCATCCCATCCCATGCGGCTTTCTTCAGGTAGCCATTTGCTGGATTGCCGCAATCGTACAAGGCGTTCGGGTTTGGGCCTACAGCCGGGTCCTTGTCGCAACCTTCAACCCATTTGGGGAATTCGACGAACTCTCCTTTCCAAACCGCTTCAGCAAAGTTTGGCGTCCAGTTGAAAACCACAACAGGTTTTTTCTTTTCTTTCGCCGCGGCGATTTCCGCCCACAGAGCAGCGGCAGAACCAGCATTCACAACCACGAAGTTAATGCCCAGGGCATCAACCTTTTCCTGGTCGTGCTTCAACCAGTCGACGGGGCCGCCAAGAAAACGTCCCTTTTCACCTGTTTCGGCGGTAGCAAACACCTTGGCGCAATCGTTAAGAGCCTTCCAGTCCGGGAGGCCCGGGCAGGATTCTTTCGTCCACATCGGGTACCACCAGTCTTCACGGGTAACCGCGTTATGGTCGCCTGCATCGTGCAACCCGCCCTTTTCAAGCGCGGTGCGGAACGATTTGCCGAAGGCGCCTTCCCAAACTTCAAGTTCGAGATGCACATCACCAAGGCGCACCGATTCATAGACAGCCTGGCTGTCAGTGGTGACAAACTCCACGTTTCTGCCCATGGACTTGAAGATTTGTCCCACCACATGGCTCATCACGATTTGACTGGACCAGTTGTGAATGGGGATGACGATTGGCTCTTCACTATCTTTGGCAAAGGCGCCAGTTGCGCTGGCAAGGGTAATGGCAGCAGCCAGCAGTACGGACTTCAGTTTCATGCTTCCTCCTAAGACGATCAAATTATTCTCGTTGCGGGCGCGCGCGCTTACGACGGCTTGAGAGAACATTGACAGAAAACTCAATTCCCGCCGAAAACAAATTTGATAGGCTTTGCCCAAAGAAATTAGTGGCAAACTCGAAATATTGTGCTTCAATCAATGAGATAACAAGCCTCCAAACCGCAGCATTATCGAAGCATTTCACATGCTCGTGAAAATTTGGTCGGCGAATCAAAGTAAATCTGGCCGCCAAACGGAGATAGGATTTGCCGCACGGTCGAAATATCCTTCCGCCACTGGACTATCTTTTGGCTTTTGAAGCGGCAGCGCAAACGGGCAGCTTTGTAGGCGCGGCCCGCCGGCTCAATATCAGCGAAACGGCAATCAGCAGGAAAGTGCGCCTTTTGGAGCAACATTACGCCATTGCGTTGTTTGTGCGCGGGCACCGCTCCATCCGGCTCACCCCACAGGGAAAAAACCTTTTGGGCTCGGTTGAAAAGTCATTGGAGGTTCTGCGTAATGCATCGCGGGATTTATTCTCCCACCAGCAAAAAAATGCCGTAAGCCTGGCGGCCACAAACTCGGTTTCATCCCTTTGGTTGATGCCGCGCCTTCGCAAGTTCAATCGCTCAAACAGGCAAATCGAGATCATGCTTGTCTCCTCTGACAGTGATGAGGAGTGCCTGGCCGATACAATGGACCTTACAATTTTGCGCGGGGAAGGCGATTGGCCCGGCTATCATTGTTCGCTTTTGTTTGGCGAAACCATATTCCCCGTCTGTTCGCCGGGTTACCTGAAAAACAGTCCGAAGGCTTCCCGCCTCGCCGATCTTCCGCGCCTTGATCTTATCGAGGTGGCCTCGGACCATACCGAATGGATGAATTGGCGGAACTGGCTGGCGCATAATCAAGTTCACGATGCCAGCCTTGAGCGCACCACGCGTTTCAACACCTATCCTCTTGCCATTCAGGCGGCGGTCGATGGGCTGGGCGTTGCCCTCGGCTGGCGCCATCTTGTCGATCACCTGCTCGATAAAGGGCAATTGGTGCAGCCGCTGGGGGAGGTCTGCGTGCGCACCCAATCAGGCTATTACCTGCTAAAACCGCAAGATCAGCGCTCGTTCGCCGAACTGGATATTGTTGAAGATTGGCTGTTGAAGGAAAGTGAAGCGCGCCAGAGATACACATCTCAGCACTAAGTGAGCCGAAAGCGATGTACCGCTAAGCGGCGGCATCTGGCATCAAGAAAACACTGCGCGCCAAATCTGATAGCATCCGTTCCGGCGAATACCATTTTGCCAGCAAGTTCGAGCTCAACAGGTCTTGGTTTTGCGCCATGAATTCATCGAACGATTTGTGGCCGCCCGTTTGCATACGCTCCGCAATGAGGCTGAGAAAGGCCAGGGTGATGGTGGTGTTGAACTTCTGCCCAGCGCCCGCCCGCGTGGCAATGGTATTGATGCACTCAGAATATCTGACTGTGGCAGTTAGAAAATCATACCGGCGCAGCATCTCGTATGCGACGCCGATATGATCCAGATGGCCAAACGCCGCTGCATCGATGTCGCAACTCTCAAAAGAGAGCACCAATTTCCCGTAATCTTTGTTCATTTTTCCTGTCCGCTTTCTTTCAGGCCATGGCTGTCGCCCGCGCTCAAATTCAGATCGTAGACATCCTTGAGTTGTTCGATTTTGCTGAGTGTCCTTTTGGAGAAAGGCGGCTTATTTTCAAAACTGTGCAAGGCCATCCCTTCAATCAAATCGCCAAGAGACATGTCGAGATGCTCCGCCAGCCCTTTCAGGACCTTGAGCAACCGCTTTTCAATCCGCACACCTGTCTGCACACGCTCAATTGTTCGGTTCATTTTGTTACTATGGTACCAATGTACCTTAGCGTCAATAGAAATGTGACGACTTCCGTTATCACCATACGTGCCAAATTGGTTCGGGATGACGCTTCACGCCAGATTTTTGAGTCGCTCAGCCTAAACGCGGTCCCCGTGCTCGCACGGGCTGATCTTGATATTTACGGAAAGATTGAATCAAGGCCGCAAGCGCGGCTTGGTGTCTAAAAATATAAGATGGTTCGGAGCTTAGTCCTGAAAGAGGTTGAGTCGGCCTTCCTGGTTAAAGGTATAAGCGGGCCCTTCACTGCTTTTCGAAGTTTCCTCTTCAGCAGAATTTTTAAACTCGGCGGCAGACTGGATGAACGTATCGTTCGT
>JBPCVY010000171.1:0-26774 GCA_051010055.1 Hyphomicrobiales bacterium
CAGGCCGTGCGGTTGGATCGACAGCCACTTCTTCTTCCGCACCACAGGCGGCCAGAAGCGTTGCCAGCACTGCCACCGCAAAAAGACGAATTACCTTAAAGTTCATGGTCAATTACTGCCTGTTCAGAAGATGAGGCGAAAGCTTAAGTCTGTTAAAGTATTCATACAAGTAACCACGCAGTAAAATCTTGCGTTTCTCGCGACCAAACTTTCGACCGCGCGAAAAACCAAGCGTACAACGCTAATATGCAGGCGTTGCATATTAGTCCGCCGAGACGATGAAAAATTCCCTCCTTATGAGCCGGGCCTCGATGACCGGAAGCTTGGTGCGCCATCCATCCATGCGTTCTTTCAACACATCAGCGCCGATGGCGGCACAAAGCTCGTGTTCGTGCGCGTCATCGGCCTCAATTTGGCGGCAGATGGAATCTGAAAACTGGGATGTAATGTCCTTTCTCTCTTCAACCTTCCAACCGGTTGAAGAAAGGAGGACATCATATGGTTCATCTGAGCGGATGAACTCCGGCCCGTTTTCAACGGCCAGTTCGTAATCCCTCTCAGACAGACCCGGCGCGACAAAAATGACGGTGAAAGCCATCTTGCCGCCATCTGAAATAACGCGCCTGCATTCCGTCAGCACGGCGCGCTTTTGTTCAAGACAGCAAAGAAGATCGCTGTGGCTAATCGCGTCGAACCCGCCATCTGACAAGGGCAAAGCCGCCGCATCGGCACAAATGCAACGCACACGCTCCGAAATCCCATCAAGCGCTGCCCGTTCCGATGCAATGCACAATCCTGCGAGAGGAAGGTCCACCAGAACCGCGTTACAGCCGCTAAGTCTGGCCATATACACTCCCGGCCAACCAGCCCCTGCACCCAAATCAAGGAAACTCTTGCTTGGAGTCAGTCGCAAACTATCAATCATCTCAATGGCTTCGGGTTGTGTCGTCCAACTGTCGCCGCCATAGTCGCATCCGCAAACACGTTTTTCGATGGCAATGAAAACGGGCAGCTGGCCGCGCAGGTAAGTGGCCTCAAACCGGTCTTTTTGAGCCCATTCATCAGAGCTTAATTGGGATTTCCAGTTCATATTGCTTTCGGCTGGTTTCCACCAATTGCCAGCTATTCCAGGCCGGCCTTTTGCAAGCCTGTAATATAAGTTTCCAGCTGGTCGGCGCGCTTGAGATAGAACAAATGTTCCTTGGCAAAGCCGACGGAAAACTCAGGCTTGGTTGATTTCAGATCCTTAACAGCTTGGGCAGATTGTTCTTCATCGCCGAGATGTCCGAGCGCGGCTACCAGATGAGCTCTGGCCCAATACTGTGCGTTAGGCACCTGCACGGCCCGGCGCGCCCAGTGCGCTGCTTCATCGAATTCATCGCGGAAAAGATGGGCAAGCGAGCGGTACGAGAAAAATCCCCAGCGGAACGGATCATGCGGGCTGAGCTTGACGGCGGTTTCGAATTTTTCAATTGCTTCGTCCAAGCGCCCTTCGTAGGCAAGGGAATCCCCAAGGCCGCAATAGCTCACCGCTAGACAGGGATTAAGCTCTATCGATTGCTCCAGGGCATCGATTGCCAAGTCATATTCACGGCGTGCCAGATGAACTCGCCCGATAACAAAGTAAGCGTTCGCATCCTGGTCATCGATTTCAATGGCCCGCTTTGCTGAGGCCAGCGCTTCATCCAGAAGCTTTTCCTCCGGCGCAGCATCGAAGTAAACCATATTTAGAACGATGGCATAGGCGAGCCTTGAATGGGCCCCGGCAAAGTCCGGATCCAGTGCGATAGATTCACGCAACAGGTCTTGCGATTTCAAATTGCCGTCACGTGTGAACTTGTAGAATTCGGCCACCCCAAGCTGATAGAGGTCCCAGGCCCGCAGGTTCTGGCGCGGCAACCGTTCTGCTTTGCGCTGTTCGGTGAGCCCGAGCTCTGCTTCAACACGGGCTGCAACCAGTTCGGTAATTTCATCCTGCAGGTCGAAGATATCGACTACATCCCGGTCAAAGCGCTCCGACCACACGCTATGTTCTGTATCCGCATCAACCACTTGCACGGTTATGCGCACCCGGTTGCCCGCCTTCCTCACACTGCCGGTGACAATGTAGTCAGCACCCAGTTTTTCGCCAATGGCTTTCAAACTGTCACTCGAGTTCCGGAACGCAAAGGCGGGGTTGCGGGCGACAACAGTGAGCCACCGGTTTTGGAGAGGGCAGTTGTAATATCTTCGGTTACGCCATCGGAGAAATAGTCCTCATCGGGATCACGGTTCAGATTGACAAATGGCAGCACCGCAATGCTCGGCCTCTCGATAATGGACCGCAATGTATCGGCAGGCGTTTCTTCCACCCGCTGCTCGGGCTCGGCCGGTTGCGCAATTTCCACCGGCGCCACAAACCGGAAACCGCGCCCGTGGACGGTGCGTATCATCTGCTGTGCGGCACCGTCATCACCGAGCGCCTTGCGGGCCGCTTTGATCTGGCTGGACAGGGCTGCATCCGACACAATGCGATTGCCCCAGATTTCTGAGAAGATTTCTTCCTTGGTGACAGTGCGCTCGCTGTTTCGGGCAAGGAACACCAAGAGGTCGAACACCTGCGGTTCTACGGCGATCCGGTGGCCTGCATTGCGCAGCTCAAACAGCGCCGTATCAAGCTCAAACCCGGCAAAGCGGATCACGTTGGCATCGTTCCCCTCCTCGCCAAAATCCACGCGGTAGGCCTCAATCGCCCGGCTGATATTTTTCACCTGCTGCTCACCAAGGGGAACGAACCGCACCGGCACATTGCCGCCTATGTGGTCGAAAACCTGCTTGGAAAGAACTATGCCTCCAGGTTGAGCGATGCTTTCCAACCGAGAGGCAACGTTGACGCCATCTCCGAAAATATCGCCCTCTTCGACAATGACATCTCCAAGGTGAAGGCCAATCCTCAACCGCAATTTGCCGGCCGGGCCTGAAGCGCCGTTGCGGGTGGCCAATTCCTCCTGGATTTCCACCGCGCTTTGCAATGCACCGACAACACTTGAGAATTCAGCCAAAGTGCCATCGCCCATGAGCTTAACAGTGCGCCCGGAATGGCGGCCAATGGCGGGGTCGATCACATCTATACGAATTTCCTTCAGGCGATCCAGGGTCCCCTGCTCGTCCAATTCCATAAGCCGGCTGTAACCGACGACGTCCATTGCAACGATGGTTGTAAGTTTGCGTTCCATTTCCAGCCCTTGCAGACTCTGGGAGACCCATTTTTGCGGCGTCTGCTTGGCCGCTATTGTACGAAGATTGCCGTTCCGATTGAACCGTAAAGTTTCTCACGGCGCGGAATCGAATGTGTGAGCTACCGCCTTTCACTATGTCTTTTTTGTTCTAAGCCTATTCGTCGCCATAACCACCAAATAATGCGGTCGACAGGTAGCGCTCCGCAAAGCTTGGCAGCATGGCTACGACGGTTTTCCCTTTCATTTCATCGCGTGCGGCAACCCGCATGGCGCAGGCAAGAGCGGCACCAGACGAAATCCCCACTGGAATGCCCTCAAGAACTGCAAGCTTTTGCGCTGTTTCGATTGCTTCTTCGTTGCTGACTTGCAGCACTTCATCGATCAAACTGGTATCCAAAACGTCCGGCACAAAGCCCGCACCAATCCCCTGGATCATATGGGGAGAATGCTCCCCGCCGGACAATACAGGGCTGTTTTCAGGTTCAACGGCAATTATTTTCACGTCTGGTTTCCGTGTTTTCAGAACTTCGCTGACGCCCGTGAGTGTGCCGCCTGTGCCAACGCCCAGCACCACCGCATCGACGACGCCATTCGTATCAATCCAAATTTCCTCCGCCGTTGTCTTGCGGTGAATTTCAGGATTGGCCGAGTGACCGAACTGCCACGGCATAATCGCCTTATCGGTTTCAACAATGATCTCATTCGCCTTGTCGATGGCGCCGCCGATGCCGAGCTCTTTGGGCGTTAAGACCAGCTCAGCGCCAAGGAACCTCATCAACTTGCGCCGCTCCACGGAGAAACTGTCGGGCAGGGTGAAAACACAACAATATCCTTTCACCGCGCAGGCGAATGCAAGACCAATCCCGGTATTGCCCGATGTTGGCTCGACAATCACACTGCCAGGTCCGATCGCCCCTTCATTTTCCATCGCTTCCAGCATGGAAACCGCAATCCGGTCCTTTACGCTGCCCAGCGGATTGAAAAATTCAAGCTTGGCGAGAACTTCCCCCTTGCAGCCATAGTCTGTGGAAAGTCTAGAGATTTGCACCAGCGGAGTATTGTCAACTGTTTCAAGAGTATTCTTATAGACCCGGCCCCTTCCAGGCTTGTCATAGGTCACACGGGTAGCGGCCTGATAATTCATTGCCTTACTCCTTAATACTCCGGGTTCGTCGCGCTGATAACCCAAGAGGAGCTGTCCATAACAATGCCGTCTGCTTGAATTTTCTGCTGGTTGATCGCCACAGCAAGGGCTGCCTCGATATCCGCGCGCCTTTTCTCTGCTTCCTCACCTGCCTCGCGGAAAACCTCGCCCGCCGGGCCAATGGCAAGCTGAAAATCAATCGCGTCCTGTACATTGTGACCAACCAGAACGGGGGCATCTACGCGGGTGAATTCAATGTTCTCATAACCGGCGATTTCCATCATCTTGCGCACGGTTTCTTCGTTGGACATGGAAAATGGGCCCGGTCCGCAGGTCAGCGCATCTTCACCGGGCATCGGCAGATAGCGCAGCACGACGTCCTTGGCCATCGACAACCAGGGATTGTCGACCCGGTTGCGCCAGACAATATGCACCATACGCCCGCCCGGTCTCAGCGCCTTTCGCATATTGCGAAGACCTGCCACCGGATTGGCAAAAAACATTGTGCCAAAGCGGGCAAACACAAAGTCAAACTCATCTGCCGGTAATGCGATTTCAGCATCGCCCCGCGTAAAGGAAATATTCTTTATGTCGCGCGCCTTGACTTCGTCTTCCGCGTATTCGAGAAATGCATCGCAGCAATCAATCCCGACAACCTCGCCCTCAGGTCCAACCCGTTCGGCAAGTTTTATTGCGGTGTCACCAAAGCCGCACCCCACGTCGAGAACCCTATCGCCCTCCTTAACCGGAAGATTGGGAAAAATAGCCGCGCTATGCTGCGTCAGCCCATCAACTAGAATGTGCTTGAAACGGATGAATTTGGGCGCAAGGACCTCATTCCAGAATTGGACAAACTCGGTATCTTCCTGCGCAAGTTCTGTTGTTGGATTTACATTGTTCATTTTCTTCTCGCCTGTTCACTCGGGCTTAGATTTGCATCGTTTCGCCAGATTAGGCGCACGGGAATTCCGATGCTTGATCGAAATCTGAAGAAAGTCTGGTTAATTCATGAAGATGGCGCCAAAGGCCGTCCGGCGGCCAGATGTATAACCCGCAGCCTAGCGATTATATCGGGAAACGTTGCGCCATCAGGCGCCTGCCTGGAAAGCGCGGTTATACGCGCGTGAACTCAGTTTATTGCAGTATCACCGTCAGGGCCCGGATCGTCAGGCTGACGCAAAGGTTCAACATCTGCTTGTTTGCCCTTTGAACTTGAGCGCGGCTTCGGTTTGGCGCGCGCTTCTTGTTTTTCGGCTTTCTCCGGTTTCACTTCAGGAGCAGGCTCTTCGACCACCGACTGTACTTCAACGCTGGTTTCATCCTTGCCATTGCCTTTCACGGGTTCGGCTTTTTCTTCGGAAGCGGCCTCTTTATCCTCTTCCCCAGGTTCTGCGGCCTCTTCTTTGTCCTGCTTTTGAGGCTCTTCCGCTTCAACGGCAGCCTCTTTTTCCGGTTCAATCACTTCAGCAACCGCTTCTTCCTTAGGCGGTTCTGCTGGCGCGGGCGGCTCCACAACTTCCTCAACAGGCTCAACGGTTATGGTTTCGGCTTCATCGGCTTCGGCTGCATCATCAGCCACCATTTCGGAAATCTCTTCGGCCACAAAATCGTCAGGCACGCTCTGGGAAAGCCCCTCGACAGGCACCTTCCATTTAAACGCATCGAGCTCACCGGTAACCGGCGAAACCGGTAGCCAATCCGGAGAAACATGGGCATCGGCCACCCAGGCAGGATCGCGCGGTGCACGCACAGCCCGGGCCAGCCATTCGCGGGCCTTGCCCTTGTCACCATGTTCGCCTTGTTCAATTTCCGCCATCAAGGCACACACGCGTACAGGCGGGCGGTCATCCACATACATTGAGAGCGCCTTGCGGGCATCGCGCCAGTCTTGGGCATCAATGCACGCGCGGGCCAGTGCGATTGCGCCTTCAAGTTCACCGCTGGATTTGGAAACAAGCTGGGTAATGCGCGTCTGGCGGTCCTGGGGGGAATCTCCCGAACGTAAAAATGCGTAAACTTCCGCCACATCCGGGTGCGGAGAAAGCTTCCACGTCTTCTCCAGTATACGCGCTGCCTTGCGGGTGTTTGCCTGATTGACCAAGAGCCGCCCTGCAACCACGGCGGCCGGCACAAGGTCTGGTGCAAGCTTGTGCGCACGCTCTGAAAGGGAAAGAGCCTCGGCAGGGTTTTCATCTTCGATTTCAAGGGCTTCGGCGGTGAGCACGACAGCTCGACGGCGATCTTCTTCTGCTTTGGTTATGGTGCCGGCGCGGCGTTGGTTCTCCAACGTACGGGCAGCTCCCGCCCAGTTCCGCTCTGCTGACTGCAATGCCAGCATGGCGCGCGATGCCCAGGGTAAATCAGGATTTTTCGAAACCGCCCTTTCAACCAATGCGCGGGCCTTTTCCATATCACCATCCTGGCGGGCCTGGGTGAAAAGGCCTCGAAGGCCAAGCACTTCGGTGTCCGGCGAATTGCTCATTTCTTCAAAAACGCGGGTAACGGTGGCCTTATCTCCACGCAATTGAGCCGCTTGCGCCGTCAGCAATTGGGTGAGCGGGTCATTATCAGTTAGCCGGGCTGCCTTGCTCGCAAACTTCGTTGCCTGGCTGGCATCACCTGCCCCAACAGCGACAATTCCCTTGGTAATAGCTTCATATGCTTTTTTCTTGCGCCGGCCGGCGAAAAACCCGGACATGGCGCCAGGTGCTGCAAACACGCGCCGGATAATCGAAAACAGCACCATGAGAAGGATGACAATAGCAGCAAGGCCGAGAATTGACGCCATCACCGGCAATTCAACCGCATAGCCAAGCCACTCTATGCTGACTGTTCCAGGCCTGTCAGCGAGCCAGACAAAGCCCCAGGCAAGCAGTGCGATGAGAATAACGCGAACTATCATCTTCCACATGGCTTACCTCACCCTCCGGTCTTGCCGGCGGCCGCCGCGCGCGCCATGGCGTTGGCTGAAAGTCCATTGAAGGCCGCATCGGCAGCAAGCCTTGTGCGGGCGCTGGAAAGCCAATTGGCCAGAGGCTCTGGCGGTGTTTCAGAAGTACCGTCCATGTGCCCAACCATCGCTTTCAAATCACCGCGCGCAGCATCTGCAGACATGCGCTCTGTTATGCCTGGCCAATTTGTGGCCCCGGCCGGGCGCACCTTTACGATGGAACTCAGACGATTTTGAATGCGTGAGAATATGCCACCCGCCTCTTCCGGTTGTTCCTCGGGCTTTACCACATTCGCCGCATAGGCAACCTTCTGGGCAACTCCAGAGAAGGCCGCAATGAGGGCATCCGTTGACGGCACGCCTTTCTCCGCAAGCGGCAGAAGGGTTTTAAGGCCCGCATCTTCTGGCATTGCCTGGGCGACCACTTCCAGCTGCGCCCCGAACGGCTCACCGGCGGCGAGTTTCTGGCGTAACGAAGTTAACGAGGCGGCAAGTGCTGTTGACTGGGCGCCGGCCTGGGCTGATTTTTCAGCATCGGCAGAAAGCTTGGCCTGTGCATCGGAGAGGCTCTTCATCGACGCTTGCAAAGCAGCTACGGATTTCGACAATGCGTCGACATCACCGCTACGGTCGGCGCTTGACTGAGCGTCCAGCTGTTTCAGCGCATCTTCCATTTTCAGGTTCAAGGCGGAAAGCTGCATTTGAGCAGCTTTCAGGGCCTCACCGGTTTTGCCTTCATCGTCGCCGACGGCCTTTGCCGCCTCTTCAATTGATTTTTTTACCGTTGCAATATCCGCTGATGCGCTGGCTAGGCCATCAGATGCGGCAGCTGCTGCCTTTGCAGCTTCTTCCGCCTTTGCGACAGCTTCGTCAGCGCGTGCGCCTGCCGCCTCTGCAGCTTTCATTGCAGGAGACAAGTCAACCGTTCCAGCCTTCGCGGCAGCTTCCTCTGCGGAGGATTTCACCTTCTCGATTTCCGAGCGCAAGGAGGCTTCAAGACCCTTTGCGTCTGCTGCATCGGCCTCTAAGTCGCCAATGCGCTTTTTAAGCTCTTCAATGGCCTGAGCCTGCTCTTGTGCGCCCTTAACCGGGAAATACTGAGTGCCGAATTCCCTGTAGGCCCACGCCCCGCCAAATGCGATTGCTGCCACGAGTGCTGCAATGCCAGCTGCTTTCAAACCGCCACCTGTACCGCTCCTTGCCGGCTTATCACCGCCAGACGCGGCTGTTTTGGGCGTATCAGATTTTTCGCCCTTACCGGCCGCACCTGCGGTTTTGGCCGGTTCTTTATCTTTAGCAGTTGTTTTGGATTGCGCTGATTTTGCAGCTGTCGAAGATTTGGCCGTTTTGCTATCCTTTTTGGCGCTATCTTCTGTGATTTCAGTTGCTTCAGCCTCAATCACCGGCGCCCGGGCTGCCCGCCGCCGTCCTGATTTTGGTTTCTGGTTCGCCATAAGACGTAAAATTCCTCAAAATATTACGGCACCCGGCACAGAGCCTGCATCCAATATAGGATAGAGGCACCGCGACGGCGAAAGCAAGGTTCAACTTGGCCGCAACTCATCCTAGTGCACGTTTTGCAAAGCTTTAAGGAAGCCCTTGAGATCAGGACTGCCTGCAATCAACATTTTGGGGATGCCATCTGCCGGTGAGTTGGATTCAATCTCATTCGCAACCGCTGGAGAGAGGCAAATATGGACAAGCTTTGACGCTACCCCATCAAGACCAGTTGACGAGGCAAGCTCTGCCCAAATTTTTGCACTGCGGCGGGAAAACAGCCCAACACCATCCACGCTCTCTAATTTCAGCGCCTCAAGCGCTTCAGAAGGCAGCTTTTCTGCAGCTTTTGCGGTGTAAATTTCGGCCCTGTGTACCTGAAACCCGTACCCCTCGAGCTCTGATTTGAGGTCACCGGAAATCACCGTGCCGGAAAGATAAAGTAACGGGCCTGCGGCGGGCGAAAAATGCTTCTGTGCTAAGGCCACCAGTTCCGGAAGCCCGCCATTTGCGCTTTTGACATCACGAAAGCCTGCCTTGTTTGCAGCAGATGCAGAAGCCTCGCCAACCGCCAGCAACGGAACATGCGCCAACCCCACAGCCTCTGAACGCTCCACCAATGCCCGCACGCCGTTGGCGCTGGACACCAAAACCCCCTGCCATTCCCGAGGAGGAATTTCTGTGTCGAACTGGGCCTCAATCGTAATTAATGGCGCGGAGATACCTTCATGGCCCACTTCTTCAAGGGCAGCAATTGTGGTGGCAGTATCCTCTTCAGGCCTGGTGATGATGATGCGCATTACAAAAGTTCAAAAATATCAGGGCCGGCGGCGGCTTTGAGCTCGTTGCCGGCATCCCGGCCAAGAGCTTCAGCATCAGCCAGTTGCCCATTCCGGCTTGTTTCAAACATGCTCGCGCCATCAGGTGAGAGCACCATGGCACGAAGGGTGCATGCATCGCCTGTAATTGTCGCCAGTGCCGCCAAAGGTGTGCGGCAGGAGCCATCAAGAACCTTCAGGAAACCCCGTTCAGCCGATATGGCGTCGCTTGTTTCTTTATCATTGAGCGGTTCCAGCAATGCGCGGGTGTTCGTATCATCTGCCCGCACTTCAATGCCGATGGCGCCCTGGGCAACGGCTGGCAGCATGTCTTCAGGCTCAACAACGGAGGTAATGACATGGCTCAGGCCGAGCCGGTTTAGCCCGGCGCAGGCCAGGAACGTTGCCGCCGCGACGCCTTCGTCGAGCTTACGCAGCCGGGTTTGCACATTTCCCCTGAACTGCACAACCTCAACATCTGGCCTGAGCCGCTTGATTTGAGCCTGGCGGCGCACGGACGAAGAGCCCACGACCGCTCTCTCAGGCAGTTGCGCGATTGAACCGCAGACGGGGCTAAGGAAGGCATCACGAACATCTTCGCGCGGTAACAAACAGTCAATCATCAGTCCGGGAGGAAACTCAGCCGGCATATCCTTCATGGAATGAACCGCCATATGTATGGCGCCGGCCAAAAGGGCCTCTTCAATTTCCTTTGTAAAAAGGCCCTTGCCGCCAATTTCGGCCAATGGGCGGGCGGCAATCCGGTCGCCGGTTGTGGTTATTGTGACGATTTCCACAGCGTCCGGATCAAGGCTATGGGCTGAAAGCAGCCGGTTTCGCACTTCATTGGCTTGTGCCAGCGCCAATGGTGAGCCGCGGGTGCCGATTTTCAAAATGCCGGTTTGCACTTGGTGTGCCTTTCTGATTAACGTTGCGCACGATTTATCCCATCATCTACAGGAAAGTGAAGTTGGCTCAAAGTCTCACTGTCCTCGGCATTGAAACTTCTTGTGATGAAACCGCCGCAGCGGTGGTTCAAATGACGGCCCGCGGCGAGGCGACAATCCTCTCTGATGTGGTTTTATCGCAACTTGATGATCACGCGCCTTATGGCGGCGTGGTGCCGGAAATCGCAGCACGTGCCCATGTTGCCCACCTTGACGGGCTGATTGTCAGGGCGATGGATGATGCTGGCATGGATTTTTCCGGCCTGGATGCAGTTGCGGCCACTGCCGGCCCCGGGTTAATAGGTGGTGTGCTGGCAGGGCTGACAACGGCCAAATCCATTGCCATGTCGCTCGATGTACCGCTTTTGGCCATCAACCACCTTGAAGGCCACGCCTTAACGCCGCGCCTTACAGATGGGACGCAGTTTCCATACCTTTTACTGCTGGTTTCAGGGGGGCACACCCAAATCATCTCTGTCGAAGGGCTCGGCAATTACCGCAGGCTTGGCACAACAATAGATGATGCCCTGGGGGAAGCATTTGACAAGGTGGCGAAATTGCTTGGCCTTAGCTACCCGGGAGGGCCGGAAGTGGAACGGGCTGCAATTGATGGCGATGGTGGCCGGTTTTCGTTCCCACGCCCCCTCAAGGGACAGAAAAACTGCGACTTCTCATTTTCCGGGCTGAAAACTGCAGTTCGCCGAGCTGCACTCGAACTGGAGCCTGCAACGGACCGCGATGTGGCCGATATTTGCGCAAGTTTCCAAACAGCGGTGATCGAAACCGTTACTGACCGCCTTAAACGGGCAGTTCAGATTTTCCGTGAGCAGCATCAAGATATTGCCCAGCCTTCCATCGTTATTTCAGGCGGTGTTGCCGCCAACAAGGCGCTTAGCGCGGGGCTCAAGGGATTGGCTGAAAGTGAAAACTTCAAGCTCATCGTTCCCCCGCCCGCACTATGCACCGATAATGCGGTAATGATTGCCTGGGCGGGCTGTGAGCACCTTGCAGCCGGTCACAGCGATGGACTTGATGCAATGGCGCGGGCCAGATGGCCACTTGACGCCAGCGCCGAACCGGCCATCGGTTCGGGGAGTAAAGGGGCAAAGGCATGAGCGAAGAAATTTCGTCGATTGGGGTTGTTGGCGGCGGCGCCTGGGGCACCGCGCTGGCAACGGTCATCGCGCGGGCCGGATGCTCTGTGCGTTTGTGGGCGCGCGAGGCAGAAGTGGTAGACGCCATCAACACCGCCCACGAGAACACCACATTTCTGCCGGGCGTGCCGGTAGATGCATCCATCCATGCGACAAACGATTTGTCTGAGTTTGCGGGTGTTGAAGCAATTTTGCTCGTCACACCAGCGCAGGTCACGCGGGCGGTCAGCGAAAACCTCAAAGCCCATGTTGGCGAGGGAACACCGGTTGCCATATGCGCAAAGGGAATAGAGCGCGGCACCGGCAAGTTCATGTCTGAGGTTCTGGAAGAAACTCTGCCCCAGGCACAGACAATGGTGTTGTCCGGCCCAAGCTTTGCTGCAGACGTTGCGCGCGGGCTGCCAACTGCAATAACCTTTGCCGGCCCCACAGTAGAAGGTGCCCGGCCCGTGGCAGAAGCCATCGCCATTGCTTCTTTCCGCCCCTATCTTTCCGATGACATTATCGGCGCCCAGGTGGGCGGAGCAGTTAAGAACGTCCTGGCAATAGCCTGTGGCATTGTGGAAGGCAAGGGTTTTGGCGAAAGTGCGCGGGCAGCGCTGACGACGCGGGCTTTTGCCGAGCTACGCCGGTTTGGTAGCAGCGTTGGTGCGCGCCCGGAAACTCTTGCAGGGCTTTCCGGCCTTGGCGATCTCATCTTGACCTGCAATAGCACCCAATCGCGCAATATGTCGCTCGGTCTTGGCCTTGGCCAGGGCAAGAGCATGGAAGAGATCATGGCATCGCGCAAATCGGTTGCCGAAGGTGCGCACACAGCGCCAATTTTGACCGAACTTGCCACGCGCGCCGGAATAGATATGCCCATTTGCAATGGGGTCAGCGACATTGTTTCGGGCAAAGCCGGTGTCGATCAAACCATCGAAGAATTATTGAACCGTCCGCTAAGGGCAGAGGACGAATGACAAGAGACATGGTAGTAAAAGGGCACAATACCAATGCTTTATGCAGTGATTTGCACCGACAAACCGCACGCGGTTGACCAGCGCATGGAAGTACGCCCGGAGCATTTGAAATTTCTCGATTCACTTGGCGACCGGCTGCGGGCGGCAGGCCCGTTTCTGGCCGATGATGGCTCTCCAACGGGCACAATGCTGGTTGTGGAAGCTTCGAACCGGGATGAATGTCTGGCGGTTATCGAGGAAGACCCTTATTCTCACGCTGGGCTGTTTGAATCTGTAGAAATCCGGCCGTGGCTGTGGCTCATCGGCAATCCGGGGGAATAAATGGCATATTGGCTCTTTAAATCTGAACCTTTCAAATGGTCCTGGGACGAGCAGAAAGCCAAAGGCGATGTTGGCGAGGAATGGGACGGCATCCGCAACTATCAGGCGCGCAACAATATGCGTCAGATGAAAATTGGCGATCTTGGCTTTTTCTATCACTCCAATGAAGGTCTTGAAGTGGTCGGTATCGTTGAGGTCTGCGCCTTGTCACATCCCGATTCCACCACCGATGATGAGCGCTGGGACTGTGTGGATGTGAAAGCGGTTTGCGACGTGCCCAAGCCGGTGACATTGAAAGAAGTAAAGGCAAATCCAGCCCTTGAGAAAATGGCGCTGGTCACCAACACCCGCCTATCAGTGCAACCGGTTATGCCCGATGAATGGGAAGAAGTTTGCCGCATGGGCGAAATGAGCAATATTCCACGGAGCAAAAATGATTGATCGTGATCTCAAAATTGAAGATTGCATCAACGAGACCTGCCCCTGGTCGGGCAAGCCGGTAGCAGCCGATTCGCTGACCCTTTACCGCGGCATGGTAGTAGGATTTTGCAACAACGGGTGCCGCGATAAGTTCGAAGCGGCAGCAAATCATTTTGATAAGCACATTACTTTATAGGAAGTCACGAGAATGAGTTTTTCAGGCATCAGCTATCTGGCGGTGCTTATTGCCGCGATTGCCGGTTATGGTTTTGGCGCAGCGTATTACACATTATTGGGTCAGCGCTGGATGAAAGCGGTAGGCATGAAAGAACCACCAAAGCCAACGCCCACCCCGTTCATTATCGCGTTTATCTGCCAGCTTTTCATGGCCTGGATGATGGCCGGCATTATCGGCCATCTGGGTGAGGTGACTTTCTGGCGCTCGGTCTTTTCCGCAGCTTTCGTATGGGCCGGCTTCATCCTGACCACCATGATGGTCAATCACCGCTTTCAGTCGGCCAAGTGGTCGCTGACAGTAATTGATGGCGCCCATTGGCTTGGAGTTTGCCTTGTTATGGGTGCGGTTGTTGGCCTGATCGGCGTTTAACTGGGAAGTTCTAACGGGGCCGTTATTTGCCACCGGCCCTCATTGACCTTAGCATATGGAGCGACAAGTATCGTTTTCGTGTGAAACGACCATGACCCTCACATTGTATTTGTTTGCCTGGGTCTTGTTTATTCTTGCGTTGCCGCTCATCTTTATACCAGTTGGTGAGTGGATGCGCAGGTTACTGGGAAACTCCCAAAAACACGCCCCGAGCAACCCGCCAACAAATGAAGCTCTCGTGCTCATGCTCGTGCTGGGCGCGCTGCAGCTTACCTTTGCCTACCGTGTGTTTTCAAACACGCGGGTCGTTGCCAAGCTTGAACATTGCGAGAAAGCCTCGTTTATCCCCGTTTACACATGTCCAAAAGTGGGCGGTGGTACGGAGCTTGTCGACTGCACCCAGCCTCCCGATGTCAGGGATGACAGATGCTCACGCATTCCAAAAAAAGCGGGGAAAAACAGTTAGACCTTTTGCTTGGCAAAGTCGCCGAACTCTTCAACAACCTGTTCATAGACATCGCGCTTGAACGGCACCACCAGGGCCACCAGCTGGTTCATGGGAACCCACTGCCAAGCATCGAACTCAGGCTGGTGCCCATCGGGGGAAATATTGAATTCACTATCTTCACCCAAAAAGCGCATCGCAAACCATTTTTGCTGCTGGCCGCGATATTTTCCCTTTAGCGCGATGCCAATCGCCTCGTCGGGAAGGTCGTACTTTAGCCAGTCCTTGGTCTTGCCGATTACTTCAGCGTTGGCGGTGCCAACTTCCTCTTCAAGCTCGCGCAACGCCGCAAATTTCGGTTTCTCGCCATTGTCGATACCGCCCTGGGGCATTTGCCACAGAGCAGCTGATCCATCGCCATGCCATTTGGACACGCGGCGGCCAACCCAGACTTTACCTTCGCGGTTAAGCAACATGATGCCGACACACCGGCGGTAGGGCATATTTTTTTTACGAGATGTTTTCATAGCAATTCATCAAATAATTATGGTGATTGCCTAATACAGTGCTGTGACAGGCACAAGCCCGATGCCGCGTTTTTTTAGGGTCTCCTCCCACTTGATGATTTCGTTCACCGTCGTTGGCAATGCAGTGCCAGTGCCGATGGCCCAGCCCCGCTGCAGCGACAGGGCTTCCAGCCGCCTGAGTGCTGCGCGGACATTCTGACTGCCAGCGGCCTCGTCAATGACCAGATCAGCCTTGCGCACTGGAAGGCCGAATTGTTTGCCAATTGCCGGCGCCTTTGTGCGCCCGGTTGAGCCATCGTCAAGATAATAGACGCCGCGATGTTTCAACTCCGCCAGAACGGGTCCAAGAGAGGGAATGTCGCCAGAGAATTTCGCTCCCATGAAGTTCGCAGCGGCCACATAGCCTGTGAACAACCCCATGAATGTCTTCAGGCGCTTCAGGTTTTCATCTGTCGTGCTGGAGGTGAGCAAACTGTCCGGGCCCGGGTTTGCGGCAGGATAGTTGAAAGGTTCCATGGGCAATTGCAGGATGATTTCATGGCCGCGGTTGCGCGCGAGACCAGCCCAGCGGGGCAAATCAGAACCATATGGTGCAAAGGCCAGGGTGATTTCGCCAGGCAAATCGTTGATGGCTCTTTTGGTCATCTGCGCCGACAGGCCCATACCACCAACGACAATTGCAATGCGGCCACGTAAATCGCGGAGTTCCCCGCGATCGACGGGCCGCGCATATACCTTTGCAGCTATCCGGCCATCGGAGATTTTTGGCAGTGGTCCATATGGTGTTTTTTCCACCAAACCGCGCGCTGGCGCCTCAGCAAGTCGGATTGTCTTGGCAGCAGAAAGGATTGATCCGGTGACAACATTTTCATCTTCAGTAGCGCCATCAGGCACAAACCCCGGATCGGCGCCAAATTGCTCGTCAATCGGACTGTACGCAACATCGTCACCACCGGGCACAGTGACCAGCCTGCCAGAACTGCGCATTGCGGCCATGGCATCTTCGGCCCTGCGGGTGGCTTCCGAGACCGCTGGTTCGGGCGCAATTCCAGCGTCCATCTCTTCTGGTTCATCACCACCCAAAACCCTGATTTTGCCGCGCGCAAGGTCCAGCGCCGTGGTTCGTGTCACAAGCTCGTCAGATTGTTCGGCTGGGGCAATCGCGATTTTCGCCACAGGCTGATCACCTACAGGATTGCTCATCATCGAAAGCCAGATAAGCAAACATCCTAAAGCTCCAACGCTCAGGTAAACTGTGGCCGTAAGCAGTGTGAGTTTCTTCACGCGCAGGCGGTCCGTGAACCTTCGCCGTTCAAGCGGCTTCGTCAGCTCATCATAGTCAAACCCCATCCAGCCCATCTCCTATGCAGCAGCCATCGCTGCGGCAAGTGATTCGTTTTGAACATTATACCTGGTGGCAAGAAAAATGGCCCCAGGCTAACTGGGGGCCTTAAAATTGAACTCAGAGATATTTCCAGGCGGCTAGTTAGCGCCTTCTTTTTCTTCTTTCTTCTCTTCTTCCACCTTCTTTGGTGCAGCTGCTGAATCTTCGGATTTGGTGTTTTCATTCACCTTGATGCCGCGAAGAAGGTTGAGGGCATATTGAAGCTGCTGGTCTTTTTCCTTCTCTCTTGGAACGTAGGCAGAAGAACCAGAATCTTCTTCTTTCTTTTTCTTTTCCGCTTCAGCTGCAGCTTCAGCTTCAGCTTCAGCTTTTGCGTCTTTGTCCTCAGAACCTGATTTTTTCTTACCGTCTTCATTCTTCAAGTGACCGCGCAAGTTCGCTTCACCACGGGTTTTGACATTCTGTTCCTTCAATTCGTCCGGCAGTTCCTGCTCCACCTTGATGTCGGGAGAAATGCCCTTGGCCTGAATGGAACGCCCAGACGGTGTGTAGTAACGCGCGGTTGTCAGACGCATGGCGCCAAATGCACCGAGCGGAATGATGGTCTGCACTGAGCCCTTGCCGAACGAGCGGGTGCCCAAAAGAGTGGCTCGCTGATGGTCCTGCAATGCGCCGGCGACGATTTCCGATGCAGACGCCGAACCGCCATTTATCAGCACGATGAGGTCCTTGCCTTTGGCAAGATCACCTGCCTGTGCGGAGAACCGCTGGGTTTCTTCAGCATTGCGCCCGCGGGTAGAAACAATTTCACCACGGTCAAGGAAAGTATCGGAAACAGAAATCGCCTGATCAAGCAACCCACCCGGGTTGTTCCTCAAGTCGATTATGTAACCCTTGATCTTGTCGCCACCTTCCTTCGAGATTTTATCGAATGCCACATTCAGGTTTTCCTGGGTCTGCTCGTTAAAGGTGGTGATACGGATATAGCCCACATCATCGCCTTCAATGCTTGAACGCACCGCGCGGATACGAATGATGTCGCGGATAATCTTGACCTCAAAAGGCTTTTCCCTGCCCTTGCGCACAACCGTCAGAACAATCGGCGTGTTCACCTTGCCGCGCATCTTGTCGACAGCCTGCGACAGGGTGAGACCGGTAATTTGCTCACCGTCGAGATGGGTGATGAGATCGCCGGCCAGCATGCCGGCGCGCGCTGCGGGGGTGTCATCGATTGGCGAGACAACCTTTACCACGCCATTTTCCATGGTGACTTCAATGCCAAGGCCGCCGAATTCACCGCGGGTTTGCACTTGCATATCACGGAAATTTTTCGGGTTCATATAGCTGGAGTGCGGGTCCAAAGAAGCCAGCATGCCGCTTACCGCTGCATCAACCAGCTTTTCTTCATCGGGTTTTTCGACATAGTCAGAGCGGATGCGGTCAAACACATCGCCGAACAGGTTAAGGTGCCTGTAGGTGTCTGCATTTGATGAGGTCGCGGCGTTAAGCGGCCCGACCACATGCCAGCCGATGGTGGCGGCCAAGGCCCCAACTGCCATAAAACCTATTCCAGATGTGATGGTCTTGCGCATTATCCACGTACCTTGTCGTTTGTTCTTCCCGCCCACCATGGACGGGGATCAATTGATTTGTCGTTTCTGCGAAATTCAACATAAAGGACCGCACGGGAATCACCCGATTTGGAACCAGTTACACCCAATGCCGCATTCGAACCCATTGTCCCGACAGGCTCACCAGCCCGAATTGCCTGTCCTGCCGAAACGGTGATTTCTCCAAGTCCTGCTAGCAACAAATAATACCCTTCTCCGGCATTGATGATCAAGAGTTTGCCATACGTGCGAAAATCTCCTGCAAATTCAATTGCGCCATCAGCCGGTGAAATAACCTGGGCATGGCTGCGCGTTGCAATGGACAGACCTTTTGACTTCGAACCATCACGCTTGGCACTGCCGAAGTTCGCAACCCGCTCTCCTTGCACCGGATAGGCGAGTTGTCCTTTCGCCTTACTAAATTTGAACTTTGGCCGCATAAGGGCAGCAATCCGCCGTTTTTCCTTTTCTTTTCGCTTTTCTTCGGCAATCCTTTGTTTTTCTGCGAGTTTCTCAAGCCGCTTTTTCTCAGCTTTCATGGCCGCCTTTTTGGCTTCTTCGCGTTTCTTCACCAGTTCGGCCATTAGCTGGCGGACCGTTTTTGCCTTCTTTGCGAGTACGTCCGCACGCTGCCGGGTGATTTTCAATTCTTCGCGAGCACGGGCCTCAACTTGCGTTTTCTGTGTCAGCAGGCTTTCGATTTCACTGCGCTCTTTGGAAAGAGCGGCAATGTTTCTTTCCACATTGGCCCGCTCGCGGACAATTGCAGCGCGCAAGTTTACAAGCCGGTTCAGGCTTTTCGAAATCGCAGATGCTTCATCTTTCAGTTCAGGCACAATCGCGCCCAGAAGCATTGCACCGCGCAGGGCGGCAACCGCGTCATCAGGTTTCACCACAAGAGCAGGCGGTGGGTCTTGTTCAAGTCTTTGCAGGCCGGCCAAAAGGTGTCCAAGCATCTTGTGCTGGCGTCTCAGTTTGTCTTTCAGCGCGCGCTCTTCAAGATCAAGCCCTTCAAGCTTCTCCTCACCAGCGGTAATACGCGCTTCGCGGGCCTGAACCCGTGCTGCCATGAGGACAAGGCGTTCTGAAAGGGCGTTCGATTCCTTGATGAGGGTTTCGATTTCACTCTCAAGTGCAGTGCCACGTTCGCGCGCAGCAGTGATCTCACTTTCGATCTGGCGCAGTTGGGTTTCGTCAAGCCGTTCTGAAGTTTGTGCGCCAGCGGGCCCGCCAGCGGCAAAGGCTGCAGAAAAGATCAAAATTTTCAGCGCACGAAAGTACACGTTAGGTTTCAGCCTCACATCAAAATCGAATCAAGCACGATGATACGGATGATTGGTGAGAATCGTAACTGCCCGGTAAATTTGTTCCGTCAGCATCACCCGAACCAGCCGGTGCGGCCATGTCATTGCCCCCAATTGAATGGTTTTATGCGCGGTTTGGATGAGCGATGCATCAAGCCCGTCCGGCCCGCCGATGACAAAACACATTTCCTGAGTGCCGGCATTCAACTGCGATGACAGAACCTTTGAAAACGCAACTGACGATAAGGATTTTCCGTGTTCGTCCAAGGCTACCACAAACGGTTTTCCAGTGAACTTGGCATATATGGCCGAAGCTTCGTCCGACTTGCGCCGGTCGGCTGATTGGGCACCCGATTCAGGCACCTCAACAATATCGATACCGGTAATGCCCACCTGACGGCCAAGTTTGGCAATGCGGCCGGCGTAATCGCGGCTCAATTCTGCTTCCGGCGCCCGCTTCAGGCGCCCAACCGCTACAATTTTAATGCGCATTTACTCGCCCGAAAGGCCGGCTATACAGCAAGCTTTTCGTCTGGCGCGTCAGCCGACCATAGCTTTTCAAGATTGTAGAAGCTGCGAACTTCCGGCCGGAACAAATGCACAACCACATCCCCGGTATCCACCAATACCCAATCGCAATGGGGCAGGCCTTCGACGGTTGCCCGTTTCACACCAGATTTCTTCAACGCCCGTGTGAGATGGTCCGCGATGGAGCTCACATGGCGTTGCGAACGGCCCGATGCAATGACCATGAAATCGGCCACAGCAGTCTTTTTCGCGATGTCGATGGAAGAAATCTCTTCAGCCTTTGAATCTTCAAGGCTTGCGAGGATGGTTTTCAATGTAACGGGCGAAGGTTTGCTATTGCGCGCAGCTTTGCCCTTCGAGGCACCCGTAGGTCGACTACCCCGTGCTTTGTTTTCCGTCAGGGTGATGATCCTTTCTCATATGGCGAGTAGCTCCGTAAAAACGGTGCAGCTCTCCCAGAAATGTGGCGTTTAGTCTTTCCACGGTTTGTGGTCAACTCCTTTCGTTTGCCCACGAATCACAATGTAACTGCGCCCCAAGTCAGTTTCAATATGGTTGTGCCGAATTATCGGTCTCCATTTTCGCGGTTGCGGATGGCCGTTGAGCTCTCGTGACGAAGGGGCATGGGCAGAAAAACCCAGGCCGGCGGCGCCATGAGCGGCAACAGCGCTGCATCTGACGCGGTAAGCCGCCCGGCGCTATAACGCCTGGCCGCCTTGCTGGCCAATGCCTTGAGCCGCCAGCCCGGCCTGTCGAAAATGGCAAGGGGCAATGTTTCCGGAATGACGCGCCAGTCCTTCCACCGGTGCAGCTCGGCAAAGGAATCCGCCCCCATGATCCAGACAAAGTTTCCGCGATTAAACACCGGCCGCAATCGACGGAAAGTTTCTGCCGTGCACCATGTACCAAGGCGCTGCTCAAGGTCCGTGGGCACCATGGCGGGGTTCACCACAAGGTTTTTAACACCTTGCAACCGCTCCTGAAAATCAGCGGTGTCCTGGCTGTCCTTAAGCGGATTTTGCGGTGAAACAAGCCACCAGACATGGTCAAGCTGCAGCCTTTTTATGGCCTGGTGGGCAACCGCCACATGGCCCTCATGGGCGGGATTAAACGAGCCGCCGTATAGGCCAATCCTCTGGCCGGGGGAAAATGCCGGTAGGCGCAGTGCCATGCGCTGGATCAGGCAGGCCGGGTCTGGCCGCTGCCGCGCACATTATATTTGAACGTGGTCAGCTGCTCCAAACCAACCGGCCCGCGGGCGTGCATTTTGCCGGTGGCGATGCCAATTTCCGCACCCATGCCGAATTCACCACCATCGGCGAACTGGGTTGAAGCATTGTGCAGGACAATAGCGCTGCCAACCTCGCACAAGAACTTCTCAGCCGCTTCTGCGCTTTCCGTGATGATGCTTTCGGTATGGCTTGAACCATACTTTTCGATATGGTTCATCGCTCCTTCAACCCCATCCACCAACGCCATTGAGATAATGGTGTCGAGATATTCAGTTGACCAATCCTCTTTTGAAGCCGCCTCCACACGGGCATCTGCGGCTTGAACACCATCATCACCCCTTATGGTGCAGCCGGCGTCGATCAACGCATCGATCACCGGTTTGAGGTGTTTTTCAGCGCCAGCCTTGTCAATCAGCACGGTTTCGGCTGCCCCGCATATGCCGGTACGGCGCATTTTCGAGTTCACGGTCACGTCAATCGCCATTGCAGTATCGGCATCCTTGTCCACATAGACATGGCACAGGCCTTCAAGGTGGCTGAACACAGGCACCCGCGCTTCAGTTTCAACCCGCCCGACCAGTCCCTTGCCGCCGCGCGGAACAATCAAATCGACAGCCCCGTCCAACCCGGCAAGCATAAGCCCTACGGCCTGCCTGTCAGTGGTGGGCACAAGTTGGATGGCATCTTCCGGCAAACCGGCCTCGGCGAGGCCTTCCTGAAGGCATTTTAAAATGGCGCGCGATGAGTGATAGCTGTCCGAACCACCGCGCAAAATTGAAGCATTGCCGGACTTCATGCACAACGCGCCTGCATCAGCAGTAACGTTCGGGCGGCTTTCATATATGATACCGATAACGCCCACAGGCATGCGCACCCGTGAAATCTTCAAGCCATTTGGCCGCTCCCATTCGGCAATAACACCGCCCACCGGGTCAAGCAATTCAGCAATCTGCTCAACGCCTGCAGCCATGGCCTCAACCCTGTCTCCATTAAGCGTCAGCCTGTCAATGAAAGAGGCGCGAAGCCCTGCCTTTTCGGCTGCTTCAAGGTCGATGGCATTGGCTTCAAGAATAGCTGGTGTGTGCTTCCTGAGTGAGGCTGCCATCGCCTTTAGGGCAGTATTCTTTTGCGCCGTCCCGGCAATCGCCAGCGTGTGGGCAGCCTGTTTTGCCCGCCGGCCAAGAGCCAGCATTTCGCGGGCAAGTTCTGAATCCAAATCGTACACGGCACTCATGTTTCACACCTCAATCAACACCAGATTATCCCGGTGCACCAACTCATCCCGGCCACGGTAGCCGAGAATGTCAGCAATTTCACCACTCTTTCTGCCCGCAATGGCGCGGGTATCGGCAACATCATAGGCAACAAGTCCGCGGGCAATCTCATCTCCTGCAAGGTTACGCACCGAAACCGCGTCGCCCTTTTGGAACGTACCTTCAACCTTAACGACCCCTGCTGCCAGAAGGCTTTTGCCCGCTAGCAGCGCCCGGCAGGCGCCTTCGTCAACACACACAGCGCCAAGCGGCTCCAAGGTCCCGGCAATCCAACGCTTGCGCGCCGCCATGGGCGTGCCTCGGGGCGTGAACCAGGTGCAGCGGGTTCCATCCAATACCTGCTGTAAAGGATGGTCCACCCGGCCAGACGATATCACCATGGCCGCACCGGCATTTACCG
The DNA here is from genome assembly GCA_051010055.1 of Hyphomicrobiales bacterium. Taxonomy (GTDB): domain Bacteria; phylum Pseudomonadota; class Alphaproteobacteria; order Rhizobiales; family CAJQND01; genus CAJQND01. Next base: position 22,704 of record JBPCVY010000171.1, read on the forward strand.
CAATGCGTGCAGCCTCAACCTTGGTAATCATGCCGCCGGAGCCAACATCGGTTGCGGCAACACCTGCCATGGCCCGGATTTCAGGGGTAATTTCCTCAACCAGTGAAATATGCTCTGCACCATCTTTCCCTGGTGCTTTGGTATAGAGCCCATCCACATCGGAAAGCAGAACCAGGCAATCAGCGGAAATCATGGACGCCACCCGGGCAGCAAGCCTGTCATTGTCGCCATAGCGGATTTCACTTGTGGCTACGGTGTCGTTTTCGTTCACTACTGGCACCGCACCGCGCTTCAGGAGGGCTGAAAGGGTGTTGCGGGCATTCAGAAAACGCCGCCTATCTTCTGTGTCATGCAAGGTCAGCAGCACCTGGGCCGCAACCATATCTTCTGCCGCCAGCGCCTGCTGCCAGGCATGGGCAAGCGCCACCTGACCCACCGCAGCCGCGGCCTGGCTTTCCTCAAGCTGCAGGCCGGTTCGTTTGAGCCCCAGAACTTTTCGCCCAAGGGCAATGGCCCCGGAGGAAACAATCAACACATCTGCGCCGCCCGCCTTGAGTGCAGCGATGTCAGCTGCCAACCCGGCAAGCCATGATGCGCGCAATGCCCCGCGCTCCATATCGACCAGCAATGCTGAACCGATTTTGACGACAACGAGCCTGGCGCTTTTCAAGGTATTGTGCATCAGGCGCCCACCTTATGGTTGCCAGCCGGCGGCAGCCTGGCCCTCTTCTTCATCGCCATGCCGCGCCTGTTCAATAACTTTAAGCAATTCAAACATAGCAGCGCGTACGCCTTTTCCGGTTGCAGCGGAAATTTTCAACACTTTCCGGCCAGTTTGCTTTGAAAACGCTTCGTACAGTTCGTCAAGCCGGTCCTGCCCGACAGCATCAATTTTGGTGAGCGCGATAATCTCCGGCTTTTCTGATATTCCGTGTCCGTAGCTTTCAAGCTCATGGCGTACGGTTTCGTATGCACCCATGGGATCTTCTTCGGTTGCATCCACCAGGTGGAGCAGCACAGCGCAACGCTCAATATGGCCAAGGAACCTGTCGCCAATGCCAACGCCCTCATGGGCTCCTTCAATAAGGCCTGGAATATCCGCCAATACGAACGAGGCCGTATCAACCGAAACCACGCCGAGGTTGGGGCTCAGCGTGGTAAAGGGATAGTCGGCAATTTTAGGTTTGGCGGCAGACACCGAGGCAAGCAGGGTTGATTTGCCCGCATTCGGCAGACCCACAAGGCCTGCATCTGCAATCAGTTTAAGGCGCAGCCACACCCAGCGCTCTTGGCCATCTTCGCCAAGATTAGCCCGGCGCGGGGCCCGGTTGGTGGAGGATTTGAAGTGGGTGTTTCCAAAACCGCCATTGCCACCTGGTGCAAGGCGCACCTTTTGGCCAACCTCGGTAAGGTCGGCAATGAGGGTTTCGTTGTCATCTTCAAAAATCTGCGTGCCCACAGGCACTTTCAACACAGCATCGGCGCCCTTTGCCCCGTTGCGGTTCTTGCCCATGCCATGCATGCCGGTTTTCGCTTTGAAGTGCTGGCGGTAGCGGTAGTCGATAAGCGTGTTGAGGCCATTCACGCACTCTGCCCACACATCGCCGCCGCGTCCGCCATCACCACCATCGGGGCCGCCAAATTCAATGTATTTCTCACGCCTGAACGACACAGAGCCCGCCCCGCCATCGCCGGAGCGTACATATACTTTCGCCTGGTCGAGAAATTTCATGAACCTTGTTTAACCCTTATCTCATGCCGCGCAAACCAATGCGGCCATTTCGCCTAATCTGCAAGCCCTTAAATCGCGGTTTTGACAGCGCAAAACAGTCCACCGGAACATCTTCGCCAAGCGCCCTGTTGTGCCTTTTGGCAAAGCCGCGATACTCAAATCCGCATTTCTCCAGAACACGGCGCGAGCCCATATTGGTTATGCGGCATTCAGCCTGCATCTGGGAAAGCCCTTCTATCGAGAAGCCATGATCCAGAATCGCCAGCACTGCCTCACTTGCATAACCGCGGCCCCAGTATGGCTCACCAATCCAATAACCAATTTCCGATTGGCCCAGCTTGTCAGGCACGCGAAAGCCAATGATGCCGATAAAAGCGGGCTCCGGGATGTTCAGGTAGATTGCGAAGCGGTAATCACTCGCATTGGAGTTCGTTTTCCCGGCCATCCATTCGTGTGCGCTGTCTTGCGTATATGGATGCGGCATCGTGCCGAGATTTTCGGCCACGGCGCGATTGTCTGCGAGTTCTACCATGCGCGGAATGACGTTTTCGTCCGGCGCTTTGAGCACCAACCGTGCGGTCGTCAATTCAGGAACTTCTAATGGCCTTGTCTCAACTATCGTCAACGCATTCATAATGAACCCTCCAGAACAAAGAAAACGGGGAGATGGCATCCCATCTCCCCGTTTTTCTCGTCCTCTCCGCCGGTTTGATGTGATGCCGGCAGTGAGTGATTATATTCCTGCCGTTAGTTGCCGCCTTGCGCTACCGGGAGTACCGATACATAGGTGCGGCCGCCGCTCGCGTGTTTAAACGCCACGGTGCCGTCGCATTTGGCAAAAATTGTGTGGTCTTTACCCATGCCCACATTTTCACCCGGGTGCCACTTGGTACCGCGTTGGCGTGCAATAATGTTTCCGGCAATCACCAGTTCGCCACCGAACTTCTTGATGCCGAGACGGCGGCCCGCTGAATCGCGGCCGTTACGGGATGAACCACCTGCTTTTTTATGTGCCATCTATCCGTCTCCTTAACTCTTGTCTTTCGTGTCCGCGGCCTTTTGATCGACCTTGGCACGGGGCGGCTTGCCCGCCAGTAATTCTTTTGCCTGCTCAACCCACTCGTCGCGCTCAACGCGGCCTGCGATATTAAGCTCAGCTTCCAATTTTTCAACACCTTTCGCGTCAAACTCTGCGATCTGCTTCAGCGATGTGATGCCTGCGCCGTTGAGCTTTTTCACAAAAGCCGGTCCGACGCCGCCAATGAGCGAGAGATCATCAACAATCTCTGCCTTTGGCGCCGCTTCTTTCTTCGCCGGCTCTTTCTTGGCTGCCGGCTTTTTTTCTTCTTTTGCGTCTGCCTTGGCGTCCTTTTTAGGAGCAGCCTTGGCCGCAGCCTTCTTGGCAGGCTTCTTGCCGTCCAGTCCAATGCCGAGAATGCGCAACGCCGTCAAATGCTGGCGGTGGCCTTTCTTGCGGCGGTAATTGTGCCGGCGCTTTTTCTTGAAGACGATGATTTTGCCGGCCCGGGTCTGTTCCAGAACTTCAGCGGAAACCATTGCGCCTTCAACAAGCGGCGTACCGATGCGCGGGGCGCCATCGCCGCCAACCATCAGCACTTCGTTCAGCTCGACCGTATCACCGGCTTCGCCCTGAACTTTCTCGACGCGGATTACGTCGTCTTCGGTAACCTTATACTGCTTACCGCCAGTCTTGATGACTGCATACATTTGACTCTACGTCCTTTATCCTTTGTACCGCATCCATCGGCGCCGCTTTTTGAGCGGACTTTTATGGTTGTTGTTTTGAGCCTGAGACAGCGCGTTTAAATGAAGGCGATAAGTGCACCTTCACGACCGGCGCGCAATATACGCACAAAGCTGCCTATGTCAAGGAATGCGGGCGAAATCTCGGATTTAAATTTTCACCCATTCGCCACTTGGCTTTTGCCGGCGAAGGGGCTATCTAGCCGCTCAAAGGCCATTACCAGCGGAGAGGTGCCGGAGTGGTCGAACGGGGCGGTCTCGAAAACCGTTGTGCTCTCACGAGTACCCAGGGTTCGAATCCCTGTCTCTCCGCCAAAAAAAATTGTTAAACTAATGTTTTTATTACAATATTTGGTATGTTTAAATTCTCATCCCCACATAAATTCCTAACTAAGATTGCACATCAAACAGCAAGAAGTTTGGATTCTGTTTTCACCTTACCCGGCGGAATTGGCTTTGCACAGATGCACTTTTAACTGTCAAGCTTGATGTTTATTGGCCTGCTTGCGTAAATTCCCGATGATCTGGTTGACCGATCGCGAGGCTGAAATTGAGCTCGCCAAGATATAGTGCTC
>JBPCVY010000172.1:0-5062 GCA_051010055.1 Hyphomicrobiales bacterium
CGGCGAAAGGCATGGGCACAGCCACAGGCCGATTTGCGGGTGGAACTTGCGAACGGCACCTGGTTGATGATCAACGAGCGGCGCATGTCTGATGGCGGCCGGGTTGCGATTTACACTGATATTACCGACCTCAAGCAGCGTGAAGAGGAATTGCGCGCCCAATCGGCCATTCTTGAAGCCACCCTGGAAAACATGGAACAGGGCATTTCCATGGTGAACAGCCAATTCAAGGTGGTTTCCTTCAACCGAAAATTCCTTGAATTCATGCAGTTCCCGCCATCGGAATTTCCCCCTGGCTTTCCGATGGAACATGCGTTCAGGTTCAATGCGGAAAGGGGCGAGTATGGCGAAGGTGATGTGGGGGAAATGGTTGCAGAGCGGATGGAGTTGGCCTCAAGATTCGAACCGCACCGGTTTGAGCGCACACGTAAAGACGGTGTTGTTTTGGAGATTGTTGGCAATCCCGTAAAGACAGGTGGGTTTGTTACCACCTACAGCGATGTGACCGAGCGCAAAGAGCGCGAAGACGAGCTACGCCGCGCCCGAGATGTTGCAGAAAAAACCTTAAGCGAATTGCAGGAAGCCCAGGAGCGGTTGATACAGGCTGAGAAAATGGCAAGCCTTGGCCAGCTCACCGCCGGTATTGCCCATGAAATCAAAAACCCCCTTAACTTCGTCAATAATTTTGCCAAGCTGTCAGGTGAGCTGATGGACGAACTCAGTGAGCTGCTTCAAAAACCAATTGCGGCATTGGATGAAGAGGCCCGTGAAGATGCAGATGATATCATTGCCACCATTGGTGAGAACCTGGAAAAAATTCACGAACATGGCGCGCGTGCAGATTCGATTGTCCGCAACATGCTTTTGCACTCACGCGACGGGCCCCGGCAGATTCAAAGCACCAGCATTAACGCGATAGCCGATGAAGCTCTGAAACTCGCCTACCATGGAGCACGGACGGAAAATGCCAGCTTCAACATTGAGATGAAAACAGACTTTGATGATGATGCTGGCAATATTGATTGCTTTCCACAGGACCTGATGCGCGCATTTCTGAATTTGGTTTCGAACGGCATGTATGCGGCCAGCCAAAAAAATGGTGGTGGTGACAATGGCGAGGCCGCTGCTTCGCCAGAAATTGAAATCGTAACCAAGGCCGATGGCGACAAGGTTCATGTGGACATAAAAGATAACGGCGTGGGCATCCCCGCTGAGCTGCGCGAGAAAATTCTGACACCATTTTTCACCACTAAGCCGGCAGGTGAGGGAACCGGCCTTGGCCTGTCTTTGACCTATGATATCGTTGTCAAACAGCATGCCGGTGATTTGACAATCGAAAGCGAGCCGGGAGCGTTCACCGTTTTTCGTATCACGCTGCCGCGCCGGCTCGAAGCAACCTAAAACCGGATGGGAGTTGAGCTGTGACAGCGCGCATTCTCGTGGTTGATGACGAACCTGACGTTGAACAACTTGTGGCGCAAAAATTCCGCCGCCAGGTGAGGCGCGGTGAGATGCACTTTCTTTTCGCCCGCGATGGCAAGCAAGCGCTCGACACGCTTAAAGAAGAAAAGAACATCGCGATGGTGCTCAGCGATATCAACATGCCCCGCATGGACGGGCTGTCGCTGTTGAACCATCTCCGCGAGGACTATCAGGACCTGCAGACGGTGATTGTTTCAGCGTATGGGGACATGAAGAATATCCGCACCGCAATGAACCGGGGCGCATTCGACTTTGTGACCAAACCTATCGAGCTGGATGATTTGGAAACAACTATTGAGAAAACGCTAGATCATGCCCGCAGGCTCTCTGACTTGGAAACTGCGCGGAAAGATGCCGAACGGGCAAGCGCTGCCTTTGAGCGCTACTTTTCACCCAGTGTGGCCGAAGCGCTTCGCAATGATCCCGAGTTCAATGCACGGCAAGGCGAACGGCGGTTTATGACTTTTCTGTTCACCGACCTTGCCGGCTTTACATCCTTTGTTGAGGCAACCGCGCCAGACGTGGTCATGGCAATTCTCAACAAGTATCTGGATGAAGTCTCACGTATTGTCTTTAAGCATGACGGCACCATCATGAAGATTGTCGGCGATGCGGTGCATGTCATGTTCGGTGCTCCGCTGGAACATGACGATGATGCTGCCCGCGCTGTGGATTGTGCCCTGGAAATTGATGCATTTGCAGAAAAGTTCCGTGAACGCTTGGCGGGAGAGGGAACCGATTTCGGTGCAACACGCATCGGGGTGAATTCTGGCGATGCGATCGTTGGAAATTTCGGTGGCGGCGCCTTTTTCGACTACACAGCTCATGGAGAAGCAATAAATATCGCTGCCCGGCTGGAGGCCGCCAACAAGCAAATCGGCTCCAGAATTTGTGTGTCTGAGAACACCGTTTCCCGAATTCCTGGCTTTTCCGGCCGTCCAATCGGCAAGCTTTTGCCACGCGGCATGACTGAACACATAATGACCTATGAGCCTTTTCCCGCTGAAACTGCCGCCAGCGATCAAATCCACGCCTATCAGGAGGCGTTTGAAACACTTGCCTCAAACAGCCCGGAGGCAAGCCAGGCGTTTGCAGGACTGATCGGTACCTATGGTGAAGATCATCTGGCGATGTTTCATCTCAAGCGGCTGCTTGATGGTGAAAAAGGTATTGATGTTGCTTTCGCGGATGAAGGTTAGTGCCGGGCGGCAACTATTTCGCCAGAAGCCGTGTGTTTTTGATTGAAACCTTGGTAGCAACGTCCCAGGCGCCAAACTGGGCAACAATTTTCTCTTTGGTGAAATTGTCGGTGCGTTGCTTGCGCGCAAAATCAGAAGATATATGCCAGGTATTGCCAGCACAATTGAGCTCCAGCACGAACAGATTGCCGGTGCTGGTTTCGCGCAAGATATCGATGCCTTTCAGGGGAACCCACGGAAAACACCGGTGGCATTTTCTGGCTAACTCAACAACGTCTGGTTCATTTTCCAAGGTGATGACCTTGCGCGATACATCTGCGACATTTGTCGCGATAGTGCTCGAAAAAAATTCCTCTGTAATTGACGCCAATTCGGGCATTGGTTCAACAAGGTGCTGGCGCTGGCAATAAAGCGCCTCTCCGTAAAGAGTACTTACCCGGTATTGTGTAGCGCTTTTTCCGGTTTCAACAAACTGCTGTGCAAGCATTGGCGCTTTCCGGCCCCTGTGGTCTTCAGGGTAGTTTTCGGGCTTTCTGTATCTGTATTGTTTCGTTGCAACGATAGAAATGTTTTGCCCCTGTCCTGACGTGGAATCGGCAGGTTTGATTATAAGAAATTCGCCCCAGTCTTCTGCCCTGGGCTTGAAATCCGGGGTGATGAGCTCCCATTTGGGCACCGGAATGGAAGCTTCCTGCAACTGAGCGAGCTGAACGCTCTTTGCAATACTCTGCCCCTTGTCCACCCTTCCCCTGTTTGGACTGAACTGGAGGAGCTATTGGGAGGGCAAGACCACAAGTGTTGGATGTTTTGAGGCTTCCTCCACAAGTTTGGAGTTCAAAATCTTATTGTTGGCTATGAAAACCTTGATGTCAGGCGCTTGCCTTTCGATGCGCTTTTGAATTTCGTGGAAATCGTCCAACGCAATCCAACCTTCCTGGCGAACCAGCACCAGATGCTTTTTTTTGACGACAATACCTTGGGGGCGTAGGGCATGGGAAAGACTCTCGAAGAAACTCTTCAGCGGTTTTAAAGCAAGGAAAAGCCCAACGCGAGCAAAGAATAAATGCGGCACTATTGCGATTTGCTAAGCATATCTCGCTTAAATACACTGCGATGCTTTTTTGGTTTTAGATTTGCTTATTGCGGTTTAGCCAATAAGGTTCACGCAGAATATTTTTCTGGATCTTGCCTATTGGGGTCTTCGGGAAGTCGTCGACAAATTTGACAAGGCGCGGGCGCTTGAATTTTGCAAGGAGTTTGCTGCAATGATCTGTCAGTTCAGTTTCGGTTACAGTGCTTGACGGCATCAATGCAACATAGGCGGCTGGAACCTCACCCCATTTGTCATGCGGTATGCCGAAAACGGCGCACTCACGCACTGCTTCATGGGCATAAAGCGCATCCTCGATTTCCTTTGGGTAAATGTTCTCGCCACCTGAAATAATCATGTCCTTGGAACGGTCGATAAGGGTGATGATTCCATCTTCATCAATGGACGCCAAATCGCCGGTCCAGCCCCATCCATCGGACTGCTTGAAAAAGCGCGCGGTCTGTTCTGGCTCATTGTAGTATTCAAGCATCACATTATCGCCGCGCGAAACGACCTCACCGAATTCACCCGGGGCCACTGGTTTTCCATCTTCGCCAACCACGGCGACATCCACATTGTATGGTTGGCGCCCCACAGCGCCGAGTTTTTCCGGTAAGTACCAATGGCGCAGTACAGCAACTACACCCATTTCCGACTGGCCATAAATCTGCGTCAGCTTAACTTCTGGCAGAACTTCCATCATCTTGCGCTGCACCCAATCGGGCATGGGCGCACCCGCAAACGAAAGCTTGTGCCAGGAGCTGTAATCGCTGGCGTTGAAGCCTTCATCGGAAACCAGCATGGAAACCTGGGTTGGCACCATGAATGCTGCGGTCATGGACGTTTCGCGCACCATTTCGCAGAAACCCTCAACGGACCATTTGGACAACAATGCAACCGTTGCCCCTGCCAGAATTGCCGGTTGAAACATGATATTAAGAGCGGCCACGTGAAACATGGGTGTGACAATGCCGACAATATCGCGCTCGTCCAGCGCCTCTTCCACCATCACCGTATGGGCGGTGACGGCCCGTCCCTTGTGATGAAACAACACACCCTTCGGCCTGCCGGTTGTGCCGCCGGTATAAGTCATGCAGAACGGATCGCTCTCGCGCAACGCCAGCGCTGGATCGTCAGTACTTTGCCCTTCAATGAGCGCTTCAAAGGTTTCAGCGCCCTCCACAGCCCCGCCAATTGAGATTAGCTTCTTCAGCTTGGAGCGCCCCTTCGCCACGGCCAGAACTTTGTCCGCAAAGACGTCCTGAAACAGCAGCACCTCAACATCGGCCTT
>JBPCVY010000173.1:0-2734 GCA_051010055.1 Hyphomicrobiales bacterium
GCAAATCACTCGCTGCGGGTTTCAAGGAACAGGCCGGTAACTTTGGTATCGATATTTTGAATGAGTACGAATATTCCATCAAAGACCGGCAGTTTGGTCCCATCGTTTCAAAGGTAAAATCTGAAAATCCGGATGCAATTTATGCTTCCGGGTATTTCTTCACAGCCGGTCCCCTGGTTCGGCAACTGCGTGCTGCCGGTGTCACCGTCCCGGTTATTGGCCAGGAAGGCTATGATGGACAGAAGTTCATCGAGATTGCCGGACCAGCCGCCGATGGCGTCGTGATTACCACGTCACTCGATCGAGATTCCAAGGACCCTCTCGCCCGCGCCTTCATCGAGGGATTTTCGGCCAAAGCAGGTTATCCAGCAGACATGGTGGGGGCCTCAACCCATACCGCCGTGTTGGTTCTGGCAGAGGCGTTAAAGAAGGCAGGCACCACAGACAAGGCCAAGTTGCGCGATGCGATCGCGTCAACATCAATCGATGCTGCGACCGGGAACATATCCTTCAATGCCTTGGGAGAAGTACGCAAAGACGTTCAGGTCCAGGTTGTCAAGGACAATGGCTGGCATCATTACGCGGTCATCTCTGATGACAAGCTGCTTGCTCCTCCTGAAAAATAACATCTTGCGGGATGCCTCCCGCCCCATTTCAACCGGGGCGGGAGGTACCTGATTAACGGTACAAATGCTTTTTATCGACCTGACCGTTCAAGGCCTGGTTCAGGGGGCAATTTATGCCCTCATCGCTCTCGGCTTGGCGTTAATTTACGGTCTTTTGCGTATTTTGCATGTTGCGCATGCCGCGCTGTTCACTCTCGGCGGCTATTTGGGAGTGATCATCACCAACCAAATGGGCACCTTTTGGCTTTCCATGGTTGTTGCAATGGTGGTGGTGGGTGTTCTGGGGATCGGCGTATATCGGTTCGCCTACAAACCGTTGTTGGGACAGCCGCCCCTCGTTGCGCTGATCGCTTCGATTGGTTTGTTGATCGTCGCCGAAGAACTCTATCGCATCATCTTTGGTGCTTATGGTCTTTCCTTCTCGGATCCACCACTTCAGGCGCAGTTGGAGATTTTACCGAGTATTTTTCTCTCTCTTGCGCAGGTCCTGGTGATTGCCATCGCGGTGATTTTTCTCGGCGTGCTGGGATGGTTGGCTTCTTCTACGCGGACGGGAATTGCATGGCGCGCAACGGTTTCCGATCCGGAAATCGCGCGCAGTTTCGGAATTAATCCGGAACATGTGCGTTATCTCAATTTCTTTATCGGATCGGCCTTGGCTGCAGCTGCCGGCGTCATGGTGGCTTTGCTTAACAATCTAGTCGAACCAACCATGGGAGCGGTGCCGTCCTATAAAGGGTTGGCCATAATTGTCCTCGGTGGGCTGGGGTCAATACCTGGAACCTTGATCGCGTCTCTTGCGTTGGGCGTGATCGAGAGCTTCGGCACAATTTATCTCGGTCATGTGCTCGATCGCGATGCCATTGCATTTGCCTTTCTCATCATCGTTTTGATGATCAGGCCTCAAGGCCTCATGGCGAAGGGCACATCATAAATGGCATACGAAATTACTTTGCTCACAACGATGGCCATTTCTATCCTGTTTGCCCTTTCTCTTAATGTCATCACGGGGTTTTGTGGACAGGTAAGCCTGGGACATGCGGCTTTTTATGGGATAGGCGGTTACACGGCGGCTCTGCTCACAAAAAGCGGCATACCCTTGGCCGCCGCACTTTTCCCAGCGGCTGTTTTTGCCGGTTTAATCGGGTTGGTCGTCGGCGTTGCTTCGTTGCGTGTACGCCATGATTTTCTCGCGATAACCACAATGGGCGTGACGTTTCTTTTTGTTGGGATTGTGCGCAAGCAAGACGCGCTCGGCGGTGAAGTCGGAATTTCCGGGATCCCTTCTGTTGCGTTTGGCCGCCCCGGATTGCTGGCTCTTGCGGTTGTGGTTACCCTTTTGTTCGTTTTGCTCAATCTCCATCTCCGCCGCTCCTGGATGGGGTTTGCTTTTGAGTCCATTGCTGATGATGAAGATACCGCTCGCATCCTCGGTATCGATGTTAGGAGCTACAAACTCTGGGCCTTTGTTATCGGAACTGCGGGCGCAGGTGTGGCCGGTGGCCTTTATGCCCATCACATTCGTTTCATCAGCCCGGATAGTTTCGGTTTCGTTGAATCTGTAACAGTTCTTGCAATGGTCATTTTGGGCGGAATTGGATCGATTTGGGGGGTTGCCGTCGCCGCGGCGGTGCTCTCTGTAATGCCTTTGTGGTTCCAGTTTGTTGATGATTACAAGCTTTTGCTCTATGGGGCCTTGCTATTTTTAACCATGCGGTTTGCTCCTGATGGTCTGGCCGGAATTGCGCGTCGGCTCCGTCTAAAGGTTCGGCGATGACACTGCTTTCCATAGAGAATGTTTCAATCAGTTTTGGCGGTGTGAGTGCCGTCGAAAATGTTTCGCTGTCCGTAACTGACAATCAACTGCTGGGATTCATCGGTCCAAACGGTGCTGGAAAAACCACCTTGCTGCGTATCATCACGGGCGTGCTTTTGCCACAGCAAGGTCGCGTGGAATTCGACGGTGAAGACGTAACAAGGTGGCCTGTGAGCCGAAGAATCAGGGCAGGGCTCGCGCTCAGTCAGCAAATTGTTCGGCCGTTGAGAAGTTTCAACCTGTTAGACAACGTCGCGTTGGCGGTTGGAACACATCGCATGCACAACCCTGT
>JBPCVY010000174.1:0-18588 GCA_051010055.1 Hyphomicrobiales bacterium
GATCTCGGGTTCGCCGACGGTGAACCCGGCCAGCCGTTTGGCGAGCGGTTTGGCAGCATGTTGCTCCGATGCGGCGCGGCCGATGAAGTCTGCGTTGGATTTCAGCTTCACTGCCCAGCCGAGCCCGGCCTCGAATGGTGAGTCATTCGGCGTGATGTCGCTGCCCCAGGCGCGGTAGCCCTTTTCAAGGCGAAGAGACTCAATGGCCCGGTAGCCCGCCGGAACGATGCCGTGCGGCTTGCCAGCGGCCATCAACGCATCAAACACTTCTGCCATAGCTGCAATCGGCAAATGCAACTCCCAGCCAAGCTCGCCCACATAGGTAATCCGCAACGCCCGGACTTCATGCCCGGCGATGGTGATTTCGTGGCACTGGGCAAAGCCGAAACCTTCATGGGAAACATCATCTTCTGTTACCGCTGAGAGCACATCGCGCGCGCTTGGGCCGAACAGGGAGAGTGTGCCGAAATCTTCAGTTACATCTGTCAACCTGGCATCCATGCCGGTCGGAATATGCTGCTTGATCCAGCCAAAATCATGAGTGCGGAAGCCCGTGCCAGTGACAATGTAAAAGCGGTCATCTGAAAGGCGCGCAACGGTGAGATCGCATTCAATGCCGCCGCGCGAGTTCAGCATTTGCGTATAGGTGATGCGCCCGGCAGGTTTTGAAATATCGTTGGCGCAAATCCAGCCCAATGCTGCCTCTGCATCCTGGCCCTGAAGTTCGAACTTGGCAAAAGATGATTGGTCAAAGAGCACCACCCACTCCCGGGCTGCTTTATGCTCGGCGCCCACATGCTCAAACCAGTTCTGGCGGCCCATAGAGTAGATATCGGTTGGTTCAACCCCCTCAGGGGCAAACCAGTTGGGCCGCTCCCAGCCAAGCTTGGCGCCAAAACAGGCGCGTGCTGCTTTCAGCTTGTCATAGATGGGCGAGACAATGGTGTTGCGTGCGGAGGTGTATTCCTCATGGGGAAAGACAATGGTGTAATGCTTGCCATAGGCCTCCAGAGTGCGCTCGCGCACCCAGGTATCGCTCTCATGAAGTTTGGAGAACCGCCGGATATCAACACTCCACAAATCAAGCGGCTGTTCGCCTGTGATAATCCATTGCGCCAGCGCCCATCCGGCTCCGCCGCCGGATGCAATGCCGAACGCATTAAAGCCTGCGCCGACGAAAAAGCCTGCCACTTCGGGGGCCTCACCCAGAATGAAGGTGCCATCAGGGGTGAAGCTTTCCGGCCCGTTCACGAGCTGTTTGACGCCCGCTGTTTCAAGCGCTGGAACCCTGTTGAGGGATTCTTCCATCATGGGCTCGAAGTGATCCCAGTCAGAATCCAACAGCTGGAAAGTGAACCCTTCCGGTAAGCCTTCGTCGGCCCAGGAAATTGGGTTCAGCTCGTAACCGCCCATTACCAGCCCGCCCACTTCTTCCTTGAAATAGGTGAGCCTGTCCGGGTCGCGCACAGTTGGAAGATGGGGTTCGATACCGTCGATTTTCTCGGTAATCAGATATTGGTGCTGCACTGGTTGCAGGGGCACGGAAACCCCTGCCATGCGGCCGATTTCCTTTGCCCACATGCCAGCGCAATTCACCACCTTTTCGCATTCTATCCTGCCCTTGTCCGTGACGACGGCGCCCACCCTGCCGTCAGACATTTCAAAGCCGGTGACCGTGACCCCTTCATGGATTTTTGCGCCATGCATGCGCGCGCCCTTGGCAAGCGACTGGGTGATGTCGGAGGGCGAGGCCTGGCCATCGGTTGGCAGAAAGGCGGCACCGACGAGATCGGAAACCTCCATCATCGGCCAAAGTTTTTTTGTTTCAGCGGGGCTCAGAAGGTCCATTTGCAAACCGAAACTGTGGGCGGTAGTTGCCTGGCGCTTTATCTCCGTCCACCGTTCCTCGTTGCAGGCAAGCCTGAGGCCGCCATTTTGTTTCCAGCCGGTGGCCAGCCCCGTTTCCGCTTCCAGCTTGGTGTAAAGATCGACGGAATATTTCAGCACCTGGGTAATCGATGCAGATGAACGCAACTGGCCTACCAGCCCCGCTGCGTGCCAGGTGGAGCCGTTGGTGAGCTGGCCTTGTTCCAGCAACACCACATCTGCGTTGTGATCGCGGGCCAGATGATAGGCCGTTGAGCAGCCGATAATGCCGCCTCCGATAACGACAATCTGTGCTTGGGTTGGCAAGGTCACGGGGGGCAAATCCTTCAGTAGTTGCTGCGGTAGGCGTCGAGTGCGGCGTTCAGTCGGTCGAGATTTTCAGCGGTATAGGCAACGTAATCGACGCCCGGCGCATTGAGGTGGAGCTCAGAAACCATGGACCACATGGCCTCGCGCAAGAGGGAAGCGCACTTCATGGCCGCATGGGCTTTTATGAATTCCGGGCTTGGTTTCTCGCCGAAATACGCAGCCAGAAGCACCTCATCTTCCTCTCTGGACATGAGGGCGTTAGAGGCAATCCCGGCAAGATCGAACATTGGCGTTGAATGGGCCGAATACTCATAGTCAATGAGCCAGATTTTCTTGCCATCGTCGATGAAGTTGGCAGGAAGCAAATCATTGTGCGCATAGATTATGGGCAGCGGTGGCTGGGCCGCTTCAAACTCGTCCGACAAAGCTAGATAATCCGGCAGGTGAGGGCACATGCGGCTGTTGCCCGCCTCAAGGGTGCGCACATAGTCGCGGATGACATGAAACACCCAGAACAGGCGGCCAGGGCCGGATACAAAGCGCGGCATTTCATTGTGAAACCGGCGCATGAGATCGGCGAGCGGTTCGATATTTTCCCGCACAGCCTTTTCATCATAGGTGGTGCTTTCAATGAACCGCACAACCATGGCGCCTGGTTCGGCATAAACCACCTCAGGGGCGAAGCCTGCTTCAGAAGCAGCCCGGCTTGCCATAATCTCGTTCTCACGGAAAACATGGTGCACCGGGAAATCTTCACCAAAGCGCACCACATATTTTTCACCATTGTCCTCAACGGTGAAACACTCGTTGCTGAGACCGCCACTCAGCAGAACAGGGGTTACCTTTCCCTTCCAAACCGGCAGCAATTGTATTTTCTCCAACGCGCTCATGCGTTCTCCTTGCATTTCATTCATTGATTTAGCCCCAACCGCTGTTTCATGCGGTTTGCCCCGGCATTGATAAGACGGTCGGCGATGATGGCGATGAACGCCACGCAAAGGCCGGCAACAATGCCGCGGCCCGTATCTGCTTTCGTGAGGGCGATATAAACTTCCTGGCCAAGTTCGCGTGTGCCCACCAGGGCGGTGATCACCAGCATGGAAAGGGCCAGCATGATGGTCTGGTTGATGCCGAGAAGAATTTCAGGTAGGGCGAGCTTGAGCTGAATTTTGCGCAAGAGCTGGCCCCTGGTGCAGCCGGCAACAACCCCGGCTTCGATAAGCTGCGGGTCGACCTGGCGCAGGCCATAGGCGGTGTAGCGGATTGCCGGCGCAAAGGCATAGGCGATAACCGCGATCATGGCGGTAAAATCACCAACCCTGAACAGCATCACAGCGGGCATGAGATAGACGAACGATGGCAAAGTCTGAAGCGTATCGATAATGACGCGGACAAAGCGCCACAGCCGGCCGCGCCCAACGGTGGCAATTCCAATCGGAATGCCGATAAGACAGGCAATGATGACTGCAAGCCCGCACAGATAAACGGTGACCATCGCTTTTGACCACAGGCCAACCGCGGCGATAAAAATGGTGAGAGCCGCGCACAATGCCCCCAGCCGCCAGCCGCCAAGGGAAAAGCCTGCAAGGCCAAGCAAACCTGCGACCACCGGCCATGGCAAGGAGATGAGGAACCGCTTGAGTGGTACCATGACATTGAGCAACAGGAAGGTTTTTACCGCCTCGAGCTCGTCGAAGTAATTGACATTTATGTATTTCACCACATCGGCCCAGAACGCCCCGGTGGTTATGAACCAGTCTTCTGGCCAGGTTTGAACCCAGCCAAGAACGGTTCCCAAAAGTCCAGTTACCAGCACGATTGCCAGGCACACCGAGGTGTAGGGATAACGCTGGATTATGTTTGAATTAGCAGGCTCATCGTGATGCTCGGGCCGGCGGTTGGCGAACGCCTGGGACAGCCGGTCAAGAGCAATTGCCAGAAAGACGATGGCAACGCCAGCCTCAATTCCAGCGCCAATATCGAGCCGGCGCAGTGAGGCAAGTACGTCATATCCAAGCCCGCCAGCGCCAATCATGGAGGCGATGATCACCATGTTGAGGGACAGCATGATGACCTGATTGACGCCGATCATCAGCCCGTCGCGGGCAGATGGCACCATGATTTTCCATGTCATCTGGCGGCGTGAGCATCCCACCATGCGGCCAAGGTCGGTGACTTCATCGGGCACTTGGCTCAGCGCCAGCATTGTCACCCGCACCATGGGCGGCATGGCGTAGATAATCGTTGCCACCATGGCCGATACGGGACCGAAACCAAAAAGTACGAGTATCGGAACAAGATAGGCAAACACCGGAACCGTTTGCATGAGGTCCAGTACTGGCCTGATGAGCCTTGCCATCAATGGCCAGCGGTGGGCGAGAAGCCCTACCAGCAACCCGCCTATCACGCCCAGCGGCACCGCAATGATGATGGAAGACAGAGTGACCATGGAGCTTTCCCACTGGCCAAACACCGCCAGATAGGAAAAGCAAAGGCCGGCAAAAATGCCAAGGCGCCAGCCAGAGGCATAGCGGCCAAGGGCAACCACAATGGCAATCACCGCAATCCAGGTTAGCGGCGGCAAAATCTGCACCGCATCAGAGCCCTGGCCTTTCAAAAAACCGGTGGAAAGAATGCTTGTTGCAATTGATAAGGGGATATCGAGCAGCCAGGAAATGCCCCGGGTAAGGTCGATAAATGTGAACAGGCCGAAGGTGGCATCATTCTGCAGCCAGTTCATGAAATCTGTTATCTGCTGTTTCAGCGGCAATTGCAATGCGCGTGGATATTTGAAAGCCCACGGAAAGTAAGGCTTTGCGAACAACCAAAACAGGACCGAGAAGGCCAGCGCGGCTGCCCAAATACGCGGTAGGGTGAAAAAACGCGCCTCACGGGCCGGGGGTGATATGTCGGCAACAGACATGTACTACCCCTTCAACAGAACCTTGATCACCGCATCACGGGTGACTTTGCCGATGCGCGCTCCTGCATCATCGACAACCGCCAACGGTCGTTTTTCATCGGTTACCAGGGAGCTGAGATCGCTGACTTTCGTCTTTGGGCTCACCTCGGTAGCAAATCCACCTTTGGGCGCGCGCGCTCCTGCAGGTTCCATGATTGATGCAGCAGACAAAACCTTTGCAGGCGAGACTTCGCGCGTGAATTCGGCCACATAGTCGGTTGCAGGTCGCACCACCAGATCTTCCGGTGTGCCCACCTGGTCAACACCGCCGTCCTTCATGATTGCAATCCGGTCAGCCAGTCTGATGGCCTCGTCAAAATCGTGGGTGATAAAGACAATTGTCTTTTGCAGCACTGATTGCAGGCGCAGGAATTCATCCTGCATTTCTCGGCGGATAAGCGGGTCCAACGCCGAAAACGGTTCATCAAGGAACCAAAGCTCTGGCTCCACCGCTAAAGAGCGGGCAATGCCAACACGCTGCTGCTGGCCGCCGGACAACTCGCGGGGGTAATAATTTTCCCGGCCTTCAAGGCCGACAAGAGAGATGATTTCGCGCGCACGCGCCTCCCGGGCGGCTTTATTGATGCCTTGCACCTCCAGGGGAAAGGCAACGTTACCCAGCACGGTGAGGTGCGGTAGCAGCGCAAAGTGCTGAAACACCATACCCATGCGGTGGCGGCGGATGTCGATCATTTCCTGATCGCTGGCTTTCAGCAAATCCTCCCCATTGAAAACGATTTCGCCGGAGGTGGGCTCAATCAGCCGTGACATGCACCGCACAAGCGTTGACTTGCCCGAACCCGAAAGACCCATGATGACGAAAATTTCGCCGGGATTTATGTCGAGAGAAACATCGCGCACTGCAGCGATCAGGCCCGCTGCGTTTAGTTCGTCAAGTGAGGGTGCCGGATTGGAGCGCAAAAATCTTTCGGCATTCTGGCCGAACAGCTTCCAGACAGACCGGCAGGACAGCTTTGCGGTATCGTCGGTGGTCACGAATGTATCTTTCGCCGTGTAGTGGTCATCGTCACCGTTTTAGCTTTGGAGAAGGAGGAAGCAACAGCTGCTGCCGCCGCTTCCTCCTGTAAATCCGGCCAAACGGGATCAATTGATCCACTTCTTCCAGCGCTCTTCGTTTTTGGTCATCCAATCGCCAACCACTTGTTCGACCTTCTTGCCTTCAAGATCGACGGCGGAAACCATGGCGCCCATTTCCTCGTTGGAAATGTTGAAGTTTTCAACGGCCTTCTTGGCGCCGGCCCATTTCTCGCCAAGGCCGGCCCAGGCCACTTTCCAAATCGGGCCGCGCGGCTTGCCGCAGTCATACTTGGCGTCTTTGTTTTCACCCCAGGATGCATCGTTGTAGCATTCGGCGGTGTATTTCGGGAAATCGACCCACTCTCCTTTGTACTTCACCGGTGCCCAGTGCGGTGCATAGACCCAAAGCAGAATTGGCGCCTTGCGCTGGTAGGCGGACTCCAGTTCTGCGAACAGGGCCGCATCGGTGCCTGCATGGACAACTTCGTAATCAAGGCCCAATGCCTCGGCGCGCTCATCATCATAGCCACCCCAGGTGACGGGTCCGCCGAGATAGCGGGCCCTTGGGTGCGGTTTCAGGTGTTGAGAAGGCCTCGGCGCACTTGTTCAGCGCTTTCCAGTCCGGAAGGCCCGGGCATTTTTCCTTCATATATTCCGGGTACCACTATTCCTCGATGGCCTGCATGCCGGTTTCGCCAAGGTTGACCACCTTGCCGGTCTTGGTTGCCTCGTCCATGGCATCGCGGCCCGTGGTTTCCCAGATTTCCATGGCAACGTGCAAATCGCCTGACTTCAGCCCTGCGAACTGGGCGATGTAGTCGGCCTGCACATACTCAATATTGTAGCCTGCCTTTTTCAGCACCTCGCCCATGATTTGGGTGGTGACCAACTGGCCCGTCCAGTCATGCAGGGTAAGTTTGATCGGATCTTTGGATTCGACTTCTGCGCTCGCAGGCAGCCCGCCTGTAACCGTTGCCGCCAGCGCTATAGCGCCTGCGAATGCGGCAACGCGTTTTGTCCAATGTTTCATGTTTTCTCCTCCCGGCTTAGGTTGTTTGGAAAATTGCTCCCAGCATTGTTCTGTGCAGCGCATTAAGGCGCTCCATGGACTGAGATGTCACTCGCAATTGAAAGCGCTGTCAATGCATTTGTGGGATTTTGTGGTTTTAAATTCATTTTTTTTGGTTTTTTATGTGGACAGCGAATTGAAAAACGGAATTTGGGCGAATGTCAGAAAACGTCACGGCAACACCTGAGCGCTATTCAAAGCGCCATGGCGATATTTTGCGGATTGTCCGTGAGGAAGGCACCATTACCATTTCCGCGCTTGCCCGCGAACTGGGTGTATCAGCAGAATCAATCAGGCGCGATGTGAAACCTTTGACCAAGTCGGGTGCGCTGATCAAGGTTCACGGCGCGGTCACCTTGCCGCACTTTTTGCAGGAAGCCCCGTTTGACCGGCGCATGCGAGAGAACGCGACTGCGAAACGCCTGATCGCAAAGCGCGCAGCTGCCAAGATTGAAAACAACGATACCCTGATGCTGGACACCGGCACTACAACAAGCATCCTTGCCCGTGAGCTGTTGTCGAAGGCAAACCTGACGGTCATCACCAATTCTTCCGACATTGCCCGCACCTTGTCGGTTGTGAACGGCAACCGTGTTTATATGGCAGGTGGTGAGTTACGCGGTGACAATGGGGCAGCCTTCGGGCCATCGGCTATTGAGTTCATCCGGTCATTCCGCGTGCGCCATTCGATCATATCGATCGGGGCGATTGATGCGGAAACCGGACCTATGGATTACGAGCTGGCGGAGGCAGAACTTGCCCGCGCCATCCTTGCACAGGGTGAGAGGGCGACAATTATCACCAATTACACCAAGTTCGGGCGCACGGGCCTCGTGAAAGTATGCGATTTCAACCAGTTCGATTTGCTGATAACCGACCAGCCGCCCCCGCCGGATATTTTGGAGAAGCTGAAAGATGATGGCGTTGGCTGGGAGGTGGCGTGAAACATGACAAACTTAAAATCGGCCATGCGCCCGCCTCACTTGTGCCGCTCGTGGATGTTTGTCGGCGGGGCTGATGAAGAAGCGCTGGCAGATGCGCCTGCAAGTGGAGCGGATGTTCTTATTCAGGAACTGGAGGATTTTACACCGCCCGGCATGCTTCCGAAGGCGCACGCCCTCTCGCGCGAACTTTATGATAGCTGGCGCGAAGCCGGAGCGGTTGCCGCGGTGCGGGTTAATCCCCTTGGCGGCGAAGGCATGGATGATTTGGCCGCCGTCATGCGCGGAAAGCCGGACATTGTTGCATTGCCCAAGGTTTCTTCGCCGCAAGATATCGTTGAGCTTGATGGGGCGGTGGCGCGGTTTGAGAGAGAGTATGGCCTCGAGCAGAGGAGCACATTATTGCTGCCCAATATAGAGTTCGCCGCTGGCCTTGTGCGCACGATTGAAATTGCCCGCTCGAGCACCAGAATTGCCGGCTGCCTCCTGGCCTCTGAAGATCTTGCGGCAGACCTTGGTGCTGAGCGGGGAAGGGATGGATTTGAGCTTTCCTACGCCCGCCAGCGGTTCATTGTTGAATGCACAGCCGCGCAAACCATCGCAATCGATTGCCCATACACTTGGAGCGATGAGGAGGGTGTTGAAAAGGACGCCCTTTGGGCGCGCAGGCTCGGCTACAGAGCCAAGAGTGCTGTGGCCCATTCCCATGCAATGGTCATCAACAATGTGCTGACTCCATCGCCTGAGGATGTCGCGCGGGCAGAGCTCATCGTTGTTGAATTTGAACGCGCCCAGGCACAAGGCGCAGGCCGGGTCGAGATTGACGGGGTGCTGGTTGAAACACCGATTTATCTTACCGCCAAAAGGCTGATCGAACGCGCCCGAGAGCTGGCGAAGGTGAACAGGAATTGAGCAGTTCTTATGTTTTTGACCGGCTCTATATGAGCCCTGAACCAGCATAACAGCCGAAAACAAAAAAAGCTCCTTAATTGCTAATAAAATTTTTTGTTCAATTAAACAATAATATAATGATTTCAATAACATAATTATAACAGAAAAAGCGTTTCGAAATTGATAACAACACATATCTGGAACAGATTACCCGTCGTTCCCAGTTTGCCAGCACGATCAAACTCGCCGCTTTGGGAACGCGGTGTAATTCTAGGGAGTCCTGATATGAAGAAACTTTTTGCCGCTATTGCCGTGATAAGCCTTTTTGCCGGCTCATCCGTCTCAACGATGGCTCAAGGCCTTGCGGATGTGGACAATAAAGCTGACGTCAATCATCCGGACATTCATGACAAGGTTGGTGATGGTACCAACGCAAACCCCAACGGCGCCAACGCAAATGGCGGCGGTATTCATGGTATCGGAAATGTTCCGGGGCAAAATGACGGCAATTCGCCAAGCAATGGCGCTCCGGGATTTGCCGACCAAATAGGCACTGTGCATGGCGGAATTACAGCCGGCCAGGCAGGAGGAAACGGTGAAGGTGGCGGGCAGGGCCAGGGAAGGCGCTAACGCCGGCATATCGGGCACATAATGTTCACCCGGCAAAACCACAAAGTTCTTTGGGCGGTCCCGCGGTACCGCCTACTTTTTTTGCAGCTTGCCGGTCCAGAACTCGGTGACAATATTTTGTGGGGGCAATTCTGCATTGGATGTGCTCAGGAAACTGATTTAGGGTCAGGTCATAAAAGCACCAGGAATTTTATGAGGAAAAGATATGAGCCTTTTGGTTGAATATTCCGTGCAGGAAGGAAAAGCGCAGGCGCAGATTGATGGATTGAACGAATTTGTGGCCGGGCTCAAGGCGCTCGGCGATGCCGGTTTCAGCTATACCGCTTATGAAACCGACGATCCAGCGAAGTTCATTGCGGTTTTCGAATTTGAGGATGACGCGGCAAAGCAGCGGTTTCTGGATAGCGCGCCGTTTGTTGCATACCGCGACAGTGCGAAGGAAAGGTTCACCGCCCCGCCAAACACCACAACAATCAGGCGCGTTGCTTCAACCTGGGATTAGAAATTTCTGCACTGCCAAAGCAGCTATTTTGTCTTGTTCAAAAACAGGCGTGCGGCGGCTGTGCTGACGATCTTATCATCGTTGCCAGATTGTGCGTGTTCTGGCCAGACGTCCGATTCTAAAATCGCCTCCGTCCCGACACAGCAGGAGCTGAACTCGCGGGCGGCGGTGTATTTTTCCATCAAAAACACAACCCGACCGACATCGCGGCGATCCCTGCAACGCGGTTGCTTCTTGGTCATTGTCCAACCCTCATCAATGTATTTCAAAACCGCGCACATGGCGGCCCTGCCAGCAGTATAGCACAATGGGTAGCCTTACTCTGTGCCGCTCAGGATTTTGACCATTTCCTGATAGCCGCGCTGGCGGGCATGATCGAGCGGTGTGGCGCCGTTGCGGTCGGCAATGTTGCGGTCAGCGCCGGCTTTCACGAGCGCGCGAACGGTTTTGATGTGGCGCTCTTTCCCATCGCCCAGAATGACAGCCTCAATAAGCGCCGTCCAACCGAGATTGTTGATGTGATCGAGCGGGGCGCCTGCCTCTATGAGCGTTTGCACCACCTGATGGTGACCGAGATGGGCAGCAGCAATCAGCGCCGTGCCATCATAGATGCTGGTGATGTTCGAAGGATTGCCGCCCACATCAATTGCAGCAACAAGCATGTCATTATCATCCGCCACCGCTGCAATGGTGATGATGTCATAGCGGTCCGCTTCAAGAATGTTGGGGTCACCGCCACCGGTGGCTAGACGGCGAACAGCGTCTTCATGAGAAGCGAACGCGGCCACGTGCATCGGCGTGCGGCCATGGCCGTCCGTTTCGTTCAGGCTTGCGCCGGCTGCGATGAGTTTTGTGATTTTTTCGATATCACCTTGATGGGCCGCAGCATGAAGGCCCGAATACCCAGCAATTTCTGCCGCCGAAGGGGCCCTTTGCGCGAGAGTTAAAGTCCAGGAAAATATAACGCCGGCTGCAGCCAGGAGCGCGATTGAGAGGAATGCGCAGATGTTCTGTCCCCAAGGCATATCCATCTCAGCACAGGCTCGGGCTGCCTGCATCATCCCCGCCAGCTCCGTAAATCATCTGGTCAATATTGGCCCAATAGGCAGCCGCCTCACACATGGGGCATGGGCGAGAGGAAGAGTACATAACCAGCCCGCTTAAGTTCCGCGAGCCAAGGCGGCTGGCTGCATCCCTGATTGCCTCCATTTCTGCGTGGGCCGTTGGGTCGTGATTGACAACAACGCGGCTCGGCGCCTGGCCAACAATCTTGCCCTCTGACGTTGCGATCAGCGCACCGTATGCCTGATCGCCCGTAGATTGCGCCTCCCGTTTCATTTCATAGGCGCGTTCGATGAGCGCTTCTTTCGTGGGCGATTTCAATTGCGAAATGGCTGGCGCGGTTGCAGCCGCTCCCGGGCGCGCCATTCTAACGACGGCTGTTGCTGCAACCAGGCTGAGAACCCCGCGCCGTGACAAGAGTGATGCATCTTTCAACATCGAAACCCCCTTGATGAGGAATGCTGCATTGAGCGTAGGGTGATATTGGCACCGCTGCAAGGCGGTCGGCGTGCCTTAGTCCGAACTGTCTTCCAGCCTTTCGGCTTGCTGCTCGAAATCCATTTGGATTTGGCGAAGCTCCTCGATGGCCGCGCGTATGTCAGTGCTGTCGATAACGTTGACTTCCACGTGTTCGCCGGTGCGCGAGAGAACCTGCCTGTTGCGGCGATGGTCGCCAGACTTGAAATCATCCACCCGGTAAATCTGGACAGGGCGTGCAAATCCCTTCGGCGTGATTTCACCTTCGTGGCTACAGTCAACTTCCTCATCCACAAGAGCCAGGGTGTTTTCATCTATGAGAATTGTGTCCGGCTCAGCCGTGCCCTGAAGGCGCGCCGCGAGGTTTACCGGGCTGCCAAGAGCCGTATAGTCCAGCCTTTGGTCGGAGCCGAAATTGCCGACGGTGCAAAATCCGGTGGCAATGCCCATGCGCACCTGCAGGCCGCGTGTTGCGCCGTTCTTCTTCCAGAACTTTTGCAGGCCCGCGACCCGCTCGCGCATCTGAATAGCCATTTCGATGCAATTGAGCGCATCTTCCCGCTCGCCCGCGCTTTCAGGATCACCGAAGAAAACCAGCACTGCATCGCCGATAAACTTATCGATAGTGCCGCCGCAATCGATGGCTACTGTGGCCATTTCCGAAAGATAGGAATTGATGACAAGGGCCAGGCGTTCAGGCTCCATGGTGTCGCTGAGGTCGGTGAACTGAACAATGTCGGAGAAAAACACCGTCAGGTTCTTGCGCGCATGGCTGTGGCTTTGGTCTTCGGTTTCAGAAAATATGCTGGCGTAAATCTGTGGTGACAGATACTTGGCCAGCCGCATGGCCAGGCTCTCCAGTTGCTTGCTCTTTTGCTCGATGATTTCCTGATCGCGCAGTTTCTGGTCAAGTAGCTCTTCACGTTCCTTCTTGAGCTTCCATTCCTCCGTGCGGTCAACAAACTGTCCCTGCACACCATTGAGATAGGAAAATTCATCATCCTTCGTCTTCGCTGAAAGAAGCGAGAAAACATGATTCTTTCCGTCCACCGCAATATGCACCTGTGGAATGAGAACACTGCCTTCCCTTTTCAGGGTGTTGACAAAGGTGTCTATCTGCTCGCCGGGAATGCCAAGCTGCTCCAGCACATGGGGAAGCTTGACGTTGGTAACGTTGCCCAGAATGGGAAAGAACTTTTTGAAGTTGTTGTTGACGCTCTGAATTTCCAGCTCGTCGTTCGCGTAGTACGCCGCCGTAATTGCATTCCGGAAATTGAAAAAGCTCAAATTCAGAATCTTCTGCCGGTTAAAAAAATCCTCAGCCTTCATGATGCTTCCACGCGTTCGGCCTCCATCGGGAGATGGTCCCTGCGCCATTGCGCGCGCTTACCCGTAACCGCTCCCCAGGTGGTGACGCAATAAGGCACGCAAAATGTGAGTATGACCTTCAGCGCCGGGGGCACTTCTCCTGCGAGCAGGACATCTCCATGGTTGATCAAGGTAAGAATTGTGCCCACAACCAGCGCCGTGAAAAATGCCTTCTTCGGTGTGCCGTCCCCAAAAATCATGTTTGACAATGAGGGCGGCGAATTGTGGTCGTCTGAAATAGCCATTCGAAACACCTCACGCTATGCCTCCGGTCTGCACAAAGGCGCCAAAGGTTCAATTCGTTCTTTTCGGGTATTTTTCAGATTAATTCAACTAAACACAAACAAAGACCGTGAGAGTGTTCGGAAAAAACAAACAAATCCCTGAAATGTTTTGTGATAATTGTTATTGATTATTGATGTTGACTAGTAGGTAATGGCCGGGTGCAAATAAAAAACATCCAGTAAACGGGAGGGCCCCCCATGTACGCACGCGTAACGACTTTCCACGCAGATCCAGCCAGACTTGACGAGATGGTTGCCACGATTGAAGGCCTTAAAGCTGATGTCAAGGCAATTGCCGGCGTTGTCGAGGTTTACTCAGCATGGCGCGCTGATGGTCATGGCGTTACCACCGCCATTTATGAAAGCCAGGAAGCAGCCGAAGCTTCAACCCCGCAGGTTCAAGCGATTTGGGGTGGACTGGTTGGCTATCTGACCGCGCCTCCACAAGCAACGACGTTCGAAAATGTCGAGCATTTAACGGGCTAGCACAAAAGCCGGTTTCGCAACACGTATGGCTTCAAGAATGCCCAGGCGCAGCGATCTTTCTCAAAGATGTTTTGCCAGGAACGCCTTGGTGAGCGCAATGGCATCATCTGCCGCCTTTTGGTCATAGCGCAAGACATGGCCCTCCACGCGCCGGTCGATATGGGCATGGTCGAAAAGGTGATGGGTGTTCGGATAAATCTTCATGGACAATTCGTGTGCGGACTTTGCGCCGTCAACATAATTCCTGCAGCGCTCAACCGGGCTCCAGTCATCAATTTCTCCGATGAGAATGAGAAGGGGCGTTGCCACGGCGGTTGGCAACGGGCACCAGGGATAGAGCGCCACAGCGGCCTTGAACGGCTCTGTTTCAAGCTCCTTTGAGAGCCTTTCATCAACGGTGCGCAAGACACTCCAGCCCCCGTGTGACATTCCCATGACCGCGATCCGCCCCGGATCAATGAAAGGAAGATTTACGAGGTAAGCTTTGGCGCCATAGGCATCGTACGCTCTTGCCTGGCCGGTTACCGCCGTTCCGCGTCCGCAAATCGATTTGAACTGCCGCGGGCCCAGGCTGTCCACATCAAGAACGGCGTATCCCCATCCGTTCAATCTCTCCGCCCAGACCCGGTTCCAATGCCAGATGCCTCCGCATCCATGCATTAAAACAACCGCCGGAAACGGGCCATCCCCGCGGGGCCTGTAGAGTATTCCCTCAAGCTCTTGTCCGGCCGCCTTTTTGAGTTCGGATTGCGTCTTTGCAGATTGTTTTTTCTGGAACGGTGTCAGTGGATATATGGCTGAATCGAACTGGACAATTTTACCGCCGGCGCCGTCTGTGGCTCCGGTCAAGCCGGCGGCCAGACACGTGCACAAAAGCACTGTGAAAAGCCACGTTGCGGATCGCAAAAATTTCATCATTGCGGGGCAGCCTAACATGTCTGACATCAGTATTTGACCTGGGCGATGGAATTGAGCCGGTTTTCAACGGCAAAACCGGCGCGAAATTAACCGTAATTGAAATTGCACTGATCCAGAGAAATTCCGGAAAATGCAGAAAATTCAATAATATGATGCTTTGGGAATGCAATTTAATCGAATTTGGTTTGCTGGTGCCGGTTCTTTTCCTGTTCCTGGGCGCAATCTATGAAGGCGGCATTGTTATGTATACCTGGGGCAACATGGAACATTATGGCCGCCAGGCTGCCCGCGCCATGTCCATTGGCCAGGCCAGCAAGTCAGAAGTCAAATCCTATGTGAAGACTTACATGAAAAAGACTGTCGGCGAGCCACAGGTTTCCGTTTCCGTTTCCGAAACCACCGGGTCAGATCCTCTCGACAACCAGGTGAAGGTAACTGTCACACTGTCCACTGCCGATCTTAAGGAAATCATGCCTCTCGGTATATTCGGCAACATCAATATCAAGAGGACGATCAGGGTTTTCAAGGAGACTTAAGATGTTGAGAACATCAAAAAAAATCCGGTCCTATCTTGAACGTTTCCAGCGCGATGAAGGCGGGAATGTCGCGATGCTTATTGGCATTATGATCGTCGTTATCGTTGCAATGGCGGCAATGGCCATGGACGGTATGCATGCCTTCACCAAGAAAGAGCAAATGCGCACAGCGGCTGAAACCAGCGCGCTGGCGGCGGTAAATTATATTAGCGACCGCGATGACGCCAAACGGATTGGCGCAGCGTTCGGCATGTTGAACCTTCCATCGCTGGCAAAGGGAACCATTGTTGCCCCATCCGATATTGAGTTTGGGTTCTGGGATGAGGACGCAAAAACGTTTGATGCCTCGGGCAATCCGGTAAATGCTGTGCGGGCCACAGCTTCAATGACGGCTGCGAAGAACAACGGCATGCAGACGTTTTTCGGCGCAATGCTCGGCAAGCCGCAAATGGATGTGAGCGCTGAAGCGGTTGTCTATGCCGGCGGCTCATCACCATGCATAATTGCCCTCAATGGCAGCGAAAACAAATCCATTGAGGTGAACTCGAACGCCACCATCAATACGCCAAATTGTGAAATGCATGCGCGCTCAAATGACAATGAAGCGCACTACACGGATTCAAACTCATCCGTATTGACCAAGAGAACCTGCATCAAGGGTGGCTATGGCGAATGTTCCAACAGCTCCAACACGCCGGAGCCGGAAGAAAACTGTGATCCATCAGATGACCCGCTTGCCGGATTGCAGCCTCCGACTTATGGCGGCTGTAACCACAACGGCAAGGAACTTGACGACGCGAACACGACGCTGAACCCGGGCGTTTACTGTGATGGATTGACCATCAAGAACAACTCCCGGGTAACCTTCAATTCCGGTATCTACATCATCAAAGACAAGAAGTTCTTCGTTGACAGTAATTCAAAAGTCAACGGGACGGAGGTTTCGTTTTATCTGACTGGTGATGATGGGCTTTTGGAGTTCAACTCCAACACAGAGGTGAGCTTTACCGCGCCGACAACCGGGCCTATGAAAGGTGTCCTGTTCTTCCAGGATCGCAGGTATGACGGTACCCACAAGTTTGATTCAAACGTTGCCGCCGAAGTTGAAGGTGCATTCTATTTCGCAAAGGGGCGCTGGGAATCGAACTCCAACACAACAATGGCCGGTACTTCCGATTGCTTCATGCTCATCGCCGATACCATTTACTTCGATTCAAATGCCGGCATTGCCATGACAACCGACCTGGAAAACTGTCCGATCCTGTCACAATTGGCCGGTAGCGGCGCCCCACGGCTCGTTTCATCCAAATAGCCTAATCAGCAAATTCTTTTCCTGAAAGCACGCTAACGTTGACCGTTGCGCTGTGCCCATGGCCTCAGCCTGCAATATTCCGCTATAGTTGGCGGATCAAGGAGCTGAGCACCCATGAGCCCGGAAAAAATATTTGCCGACGTCGCCGCCATCAAAAAAGTCCACCCGGAAAACCTGATGGCCCGCCATTTCGATGAAGAATACTTCCGCAGCCTTGATGGCGCGGGTCAAAGACGCCTTGCCGGAATTATTGCATCAGGCATTGAAAACCCTGACAGCCAGATGGGCGCTTATGCAATGGCGCCGGATGATTATGATGTTTTTGCGCCCATGCTGGAGCCGATGATCCGCGCATTTCACGCCATCCCTGACGCGGAAGAAATCCAGCAAGTACAAGACTGGAGTGCGGCTGGGGCATCGTGCGACTTGGGTTCTATTGATCCGCGCCTGAAGGAGGTCTCCATGCGGGTGCGGGTGGCACGCAATGTCAGCATTTTTCCGCTGCCCGGCGCCATGGACCGGCAACAGCGGAAGGATTTTGAAAATATTGCGGTGAGCGCGTTTGAGGAACTCCGCAACGATCCGGCATTTGGCGGGGCCTATCTTTCCATCACGCCTGGTTCACCATATGAAATCAGCCCGGATGAGTATGACCGCCGGGTGGCCGCCCATCAGATGTTCAAGGATATGAGTTCTGACCGTTTCTTGAATGTGGCCGGCATCAGCGCAGACTGGCCCTATGGCCGGGGCATGTATGTATCCTCTGATGAGGATTTTCTGGTCTGGGTCGGGGAGGAAGACCACTTGCGCATTATGGCGATGCAGCGGGGAGGGGACCTCGGCGCGATGTTTGAGCGCTTACACACCGGCCTTGAGCGCCTTGAGCACCTTTTGCCGCCGTTTGCCCATTCACCCGCCTACGGCAATGTCACCAGTTGCCCGACAAATCTGGGCGCTGGCATGCGTGCAAGTTTGCACATGCGCCTGCCGGAGCTCACCTCTGATGGAAGCGATCTGGCGCGCATAAAGTCAGAAGCAGAAAGGCTTGGCCTTGCTGTGCGCGGCGCAGGCGGCGAGCACTCTGATGCAGGCCAGGGCGGGTTGGTGGACATTTCTCCCAGCGCCCGGCTGGGGGTAACCGAGCGGCAAATCATGCAGCGCCTCTATGACGGCGCTGCCGCCCTGTGGGCGCTGGAGAACAGCGCATAGGTTTGTCCCCGCTGAATTCCTCCGTTATCATCTACTCAATTCATAGATATTGCACTGAGGTAAGTTATGGCTGGGAAGTTCATGAGCGCGCGTTCGGAAGGCTTGTTTGGAGTGGGTCTTCTTTTGGTTCTCGGAATAGCAGCTGCATATTTCACGCTGCCAAACGGTGCTGAGCGGGCGCTTGCGGCAGGCGGGGTGGTTGAAACGCCAACCGGTGCTGCCCCTGACAGATATGTCTACTATCCCGGCACTGAGGAACTGTCGGAAGGTGAAATCAGGGTGATTGCGTGCGGTACCGGCATGCCGGCTGCGCGCAGGGGACAGGCGGCCACCTGCTTTCTCATTGAAACAGGCAATGGCGAAAAGTTCCTGTTCGATATCGGCACCGGTTCCATGGCAAATATCGCCGCGCTGATGATCCCCTACCAGTATCTCGACAAGGTTTTCCTGTCTCACCTGCACACGGACCATATGGGCGACATACTTGGCCTTTGGGCCGGTGGATGGACGGCAGGGCGGCCAAATGCCCTGCGGGTTTGGGGCCCCAGCGGGCAAACCCCTGAAATGGGCACCAAATATGCCATGGAGCATTTCCTGAAATTCGTGAACTGGGACAAGGTTACCCGTGAATACAAAATCTCGCCCATTCCCGGCCAGGTGGAGACGACGGAGTTTGACTATAAGGGCGAAGATCAAATCGTTTATGA
>JBPCVY010000175.1:0-5201 GCA_051010055.1 Hyphomicrobiales bacterium
GGATTCGCAAATAATCAATTGCATTCCAGCTTAAGCCAGCCGAAACTCATGCCAGCGCTCAACAAATTCGCAAGCGGGTGGCAGAACATGAGTGGGCCAGACATCGGCACTATGTTCGGTGCAGGAGGCGTTGATACGTTTCTCGGCCTCTCCCCATGCCTTGATGTAACCGGGTTCGATGACCGCATTGCCGTCATCGGGGCGCCATGCGCCACGCCCTATCCTTCCGTTGGCCCTTATTGCGCAACAGCGCCTCCCGCCATCCGCAATGCAGTCGCAGGCTATTCTGAAAACCTCCACCACGTTGATTTCGACGTGGGCGATCAAATCTTTCCTGATGGTGAAGTTTGCGCCTTGGATTGCGGTGACATTCCCTATGAAGAAGAAGAACCACGGGCAAACAGGAAACGCATCCGTGACACTATCTGCCATATTCTCGACCGGGGCGGTGCACCTGTTGTCTTAGGTGGGGATGATTCCGTTCAGATACCCGTTATCCAGGCGTTTGAAGGACGCGGCAATCTCACCATCGTGCAAATTGATGCCCATATTGACTGGCGTGAAGATGTGGACGGCATCCAGATGGGGCTCTCATCAACAATGCGGCGCGCATCTGAAACGCCCCATGTGGCAGGCATTGTGCAGGTCGGTGCGCGCGCCATTGGCTCAGCGCGCCCATCCGATAGGGACGATGCCTTGAAATGGGGGGCGAAAATCATCACTGCCCAGGAAGTGCACGAAAAAGGTCCCGGCATCTGTCTTGAGCATATTCCAGAGAACGCAAATGTTTATCTCGCAATCGATGTTGACGGGTTCGAGCCGGCCGTCGTGCCAGGTGTGATTGCGCCGGCGCCAGGCGGGCTCACCTATTGGCAGGTTGCCGGACTTATTGGTGCTATTTCACAAAAAGCGCGCATTACCGGGGCCTCGCTGGTTGAGTATGTGCCCGAGCGCGATATTGCCGGAATCGGTGCTTTGACGGTTGCAAGAATCGCCATCAACATCATCGCGCGTATGGCCAGACAGAAAAATTAGAGAAAAATTTGCAAAATTTTTAGACTCTTTTCCGTTAATTTTCATATATTTACCTCTATTTCCCCCCAATTTCCCAAAGATGAACAGTTTATGAACGGAGCATTCAGGCTTGGTTCGGCTTGGCGCTGTCATAGTCCAATCAACGTCAACAAACGAACACGGCCAACCCGGCCACAGGCAAACTCTACAAGGTGATACCATGGCAATCTCGAAACTCTTCCTCGCCACAGCCGTCACTGTAAGCCTCACCGCAAGCGCCATGGCGGCTTTCGCCCCGGCAACCAGCAACAACGCTGAAGCAGTTATGGTTTCGCATGTGCCGCAGCGGATGGCTGTTGTTCAAAAACTGCCTGAAAACCCGCTAAAGCGCGAAGTTATGGAAGACCACTGCCACGGCTTCCAGTGCCAGGAGATTTGATACCGAACACAAGAGTTACCCTGGGGAGCGGCCCGCTCATTATCAACGTCCGCCCCTCTCATAGATGATGAGCCCAACGCAGCCCCAGGGTACACCGCAAATAGAAAAAAGGAGCACCGACTAGAAGAATTGATACCGGCGGCATAGGAGCGCGAGTTCTCTCTCCTCCCCCTCCCCCCGCAACCGAACCGCAGCACACTGGCCGCCGGCATCAAACCAAACAAACCAGTTTTTTCCTCCCGCACCCTCTGCCCCGCTGCCGGCCTCCGGCGGCGGGGTTTTCTTTTCCCAGACCTGCCCAGATGAACTGAAAATGAACTAGGGCTTCAGGCCCCGTTCCGGTGCGGTTTGCCATTGTCTTTTTCAACGAATGCAAACACTCAACCTGAAGGCCAAGCTTATGACCCGCACCGCACTAACCGCCGTCACCGCCGCCATTGTCGGCTTTGTCGCAATCGGTTCTGCAAACGCAACCGTTCGCACATTCTTTTCGCCCAACCTTTATGGCGACCGGATTTCAGCATGCGTTGGTCAAGGTACCGTGTGCGGCAAGCCAGTTGCCGACAAGCTCTGCACCGTCCGCGGCTTCACCAAGGCCCTTACTTTCAGGCTCGACCGGACTACTGAACCTGGCGAGCGGTTGCGCACTATTGAAAATGAAATGGCCACCGGCGAAAAGGCTGAACCTGCCTTTGTTTTCGTCAAGTGTTACTCCCCAAATGTCGAAGCCAGGCTCACAATCGACTGAAAACATGAAAAGAGTGCTGGCGACTCCGGTCAAGTTGCGCTAGAACCCGCCAAATTCAAGCGGTGTTTGCGCGTTTCATGCCTAAAAGAACTGACATTTCATCTATTCTGATCATTGGGGCCGGGCCAATAATTATCGGCCAGGCCTGTGAATTTGACTATTCCGGAACCCAGGCCTGTAAAGCTCTGAAGCAAGAGGGCTACCGGGTCATTCTGGTTAACTCCAATCCGGCCACTATAATGACCGATCCGGATTTGGCCGATGCCACCTATATCGAACCGATTACGCCGGAAGTGGTTGCCCGTATCATCGAGAAAGAGCGCCCTGATGCGTTGTTGCCCACCATGGGTGGCCAAACCGCGCTGAACTGTGCGCTGTCGCTCAGAAAAATGGGCGTATTGGAAGAATTCGGCGTTGAGATGATCGGCGCGCGGGCCGAGGCCATCGACAAGGCCGAAGACAGGGATCTGTTCCGCGAGGCGATGCATAAGATCGGTCTGGAAACGCCCCGTTCGGCTTTCGTGAACAATTCCGAGCTGAAGGCCCGCTTCAAGCGCCAGCGCGCTGAGGCGATTGCCGGGCTTGAGAAAAGGCACTCCGATCCGGCAGAGCGCACCAAAGCACTGGAAACATTCCGCGGTGAGTGGGAGGCAACCGAGTTTCCACGGCGCGAAGAATACCGGCTAACCGCACAGCTGCAGGCGTTGAAGGCCTTTGACGTGACCGGCCTTCCGGCGATTGTGCGCCCTTCCTTTACCCTTGGCGGTCAAGGTGGCGGCATTGCCTACACTTTGGAAGAACTCTACGAGCTTGTGCTGTCCGGCATTGAAGCCTCTCCCACCGATGAGGTGCTGGTTGAGGAAAGCGTCCTTGGCTGGAAAGAGTTCGAGATGGAGGTGGTGCGTGACCGCGACGATAACTGCATCATCATTTGTTCGATTGAAAACATTGATCCAATGGGCGTGCACACGGGCGATTCCATTACTGTCGCCCCGGCCCTTACCCTGACGGACAAAGAATATCAGGTCATGCGCAACGCCTCGATTGCGGTGTTGCGTGAAATCGGCGTGGAAACCGGGGGCTCGAATGTGCAGTTCGCGGTCAATCCAAAAGATGGCCGGCTGGTGGTGATTGAGATGAACCCGCGCGTGTCGCGTTCATCTGCCCTCGCCTCCAAGGCAACAGGCTTCCCGATCGCCAAAATCGCGGCCAAGCTGGCAATTGGCTACACGCTTGATGAGTTGGAGAACGATATTACCGGCGGCGCAACCCCGGCATCTTTCGAGCCAACCATCGATTATGTGGTCACAAAAATTCCGCGCTTTGCGTTTGAAAAGTTCCCGGGCTCTGAGCCTGTCCTCTCAACGTCGATGAAATCAGTCGGCGAGGTGATGGCCATTGGCCGCACTTTCAAGGAAAGCCTGCAAAAGGCCCTGCGCGGCCTTGAAACCGGGCTCACCGGTCTTGATGAGATTGAGATCGAAGGGGTTGGCGAGGATGAATCAGAAAACCGCAACGCCATCCGCGCAGCCCTTGGGCGGCCGACGCCGGAGCGGCTGTTAAAGGTTGCCCAGTCCCTGCGCATGGGGACATCGTTGGAGCAGGTACACCAGTCATGTTTTATCGATCCGTGGTTTCTTCAGGAAATCAAGGATTTGATTGATGTGGAAGCGCGGGTGCGCGCCCATGGCCTGCCAGATGATGATTGGAATATGCGCAATCTCAAGGCAATGGGCTTTTCCGATTCCCGTCTTGGCAAGCTGGCAGGGCTCAGCGAAGAAGACGTCCGCGCGCACCGGGCATCGAAAAATGTGCACCCGGTCTTTAAACGCATCGACACATGCGCTGCGGAATTCGCCTCCCCAACCGCTTATATGTACTCCACATATGAGACCGGTGTGCCCGGCTCTGCGGCTGATGAAGCACGGCCCTCGAACCGCCAAAAAGTGATTATCCTGGGAGGCGGACCAAACCGTATCGGCCAGGGCATTGAGTTCGACTATTGCTGCTGTCATGCAGCGTTTGCATTGGCGGACAGTGAGCCTGAGCCGTTCGAATCAATCATGGTCAACTGCAATCCGGAAACGGTTTCCACCGACTATGACACCTCCGACAGGCTCTATTTCGAACCGCTCACCGCAGAAGATGTGCTAGAGCTTATCCGCACCGAAAAGCAAGCGGGAACCCTGCACGGGGTCATCGTTCAGTTCGGCGGACAAACACCGCTGAAACTTGCCCATGATCTAGAAAAGGCAGGCGTTCCAATTCTCGGCACCTCGCCTGATGCGATCGACCTTGCCGAAGACCGAGACAGGTTCAAGGATTTATTGCAAAAACTTGAGCTTGCCCAGCCGGAAAACGGCATCGCGTCTTCTGCGGACCAGGCAATTAAAATCGCAGAATCCATCGGCTATCCGGTGGTTATCCGGCCTTCCTACGTGCTGGGCGGGCGGGCCATGGAAATCGTTTCCGACCGGGCGCAAATCGAACGCTACATCAACGAAGCAGTTGTTGTTTCCGGCTCGAGCCCGGTTCTAATCGACAGCTACCTCAGAAACGCCATTGAAATAGATGTGGATGCTCTGTGCGATGGCAAGGATGTGTTCATCGCCGGCATCATGGAGCATATCGAAGAAGCTGGCGTTCATTCCGGCGACAGCGCCTGCTCCTTGCCGCCGCGCTCGCTTGATGCGGCCATAATTGCAGAACTGGAAGAGCAAACCCGCAAGCTCGCCCTGGCGCTGAATGTGGTTGGCTTGATGAACGTACAGTACGCAATTAAGGACGGCGTTATCTACGTGCTTGAAGTCAATCCACGTGCATCACGCACAGTGCCGTTCGTCGCCAAGGTCATTGGTGTTCCGGTGGCCAAGATTGCAGCACGAATTATGGCAGGTGAACCACTGGCAAAATTCGACCTTAAATCTCGTAAACTTAAGCATATTGCAGTCAAGGAAGCGGTGTTCCCGTTTGCCCGTTTCCCTGGTGTCGATACCATTC
>JBPCVY010000176.1:0-3193 GCA_051010055.1 Hyphomicrobiales bacterium
CGCTCAGACAATACGCTCGGAGCCGAACTTGCCTGCTCGCGCGGCCTTGGCGGTGAGCGGTCCGGTTTTTCTTCTTCGCGCCGCTGCACATTTTGCTCGCGGGTTTGCACCCTTTCGCGCCAGGACGATTGAGTCTTTTCAACATCTTTTACAGAACTTTGAGCTTTAAACTCGGCCTGGAAACTTGATGCCACCGGCGTGGATAGAGCAGTTGTTGCAGGCCTCGTGGGTTGAGCTTCCGGTTCACGCCGGCGTTCTGGCGCCGGCGAGGTTGGCGGTTTAACCGGTTCGGTTTGCCTTGTTCTTTCCTGTTGTTTCCGCGCACCGGCGGCAAAGGCTTTTGAAAACGGTTTGAACTCTTCGCGCTTTGGTTGCTCAGTGCGCGGTTCGGGTGCGCGTTGCTCTGGCGCAGGAACTGCGGTTTGAGTCATTGCAGCTGGTGCGCGCTGGGATGTGGGCTGAGCGGTTTGCTGAGTTGGCGCCGCTGCGACAGGGCGTGGCGTTTGCACCAACGTTCTTGTTTCCTGCGGTCCGCTTGGTGGTGCTGGTGCAGGTTCCGGCGTATGACTTTGAACAGGCGCCGCCCTGGCATCACCGCGGCTGCGGCGTTCATCAAGTTTGGCGTTCAACTCGGCAAACGGGTCATGCCGCGTATGGGCAGCTGCGTCAAACGCCTTGCCCTCCGGCGGTGCGGAAAATTCGGAAGCGGCCCTGGAATCCGCTCCAAACGGGTCCGGTCCTTCTTCCTGCGAAAGTGCATGATCCTCGCTGATCGCTTTGCGGATCGAAGCAAGTATTTCTTCCATGCTCGGCTCTGCAGCAGGTTCGGCAGCGCTCATCTTAAAACCCCAGTCTTGTTGACCCAGCAACAACCCCCGATTGTTTTAGGGTCAACTTTAATCTGATTCGTTAATATCGGCGCCGAACATTTTGTCCTTCACGCGCTGGTAGTTCACTAACGGATCATAACGGCTAACGCCGAGATTCAAAAACGCAGATGTTAGCTTACCAACAGATGCCAACAGTTGGTAGCGCGAAACGACTTGTTCGCGCTGGGCTAGCACAACGGAAACTTTGGAATTCAGCAATTCACTTTCTGCGTTCAGCACGTCGAGTGTCGTCCGTGAACCGACCAAATTTTCCTGTTTTACACCGCTATAGGCAAGGTCGCTGGCCTTGACCCGCTGGCGTGCGGCAACAAGGATTTCATCTGCTGCGCGAATATTGTTCCAGGAAGTTATGACATTCTGGCGCACAATGCGGCGGGCATCGAGTATCTCCATGCGCCGTTGATTGTTGGTGTGTTTCGCCTCGCGGATACGCGAATAGACGCCGCCGCCCTGATAAAGCGGTATACGGAGCACGCCGACCAATGAGCCCGATTCCTGGCTGCGAACTTGTGTAGAAGGCTTATGGCAAATGCCATAGTTCGCCTGGATGTTGAATTGCGGCAGCAGGTTTCCTTTTTCCACATCCACCGAATAGTGAGAGGCCTGTTCCTTATATGCGGCTGCTAGAACGTTCGGGTTCTTCGCTTCGGCGATGGCGAGTGAGCGCTTCAAAGTATGCGGCAGCTTCAAAGTTCTGCGTGGAAGAGAGAGCTTCTTCGGCTTGGTGCCGATAACCCGGGTGTAAAAGGCCTCACTTGCCGCCTGATCTGCCCGCGATACCGCAAGCGCCCTGTCAGTTTCCGCGAGGCGGGCTTGGGCCTGTGCAACATCGGTTCGTGTAATTTAGCAAGATCGAAACGGGCCCTGGACGCCCTCACCTGCTCTTTAAGAGCCTCGAGGTTTTTGAGCCTCAATACAACAATGTTACGGTCGCGAAAGACGTTCATATAGGCGGTTACCGCATCGAGCAGTATCGTTTGCTCAACTCCAAGAAGTGTTTGCCTGCCTGCATCAACCGTTGCCTCTGCCTGCCGCATCGAGTTTACCGTCTTGAAGCCAACAAACACGGGCTGGTTCAAGTTAATGCTGAAGCCGCCCGTGCCGCGTTCATCATGGTTCTTGACAGTCGAAGTTTGCCCAGTCCGCGCATTGGTAACGCGGGTGCGTGTTTTGGACCACGTAACACCATAACCTGCATTAGCCCCAATGGTTGGCCGCCAGCCTGAGCGGCCCTGCGGTACTTTTTCATCGGTTGCCCGCTGACGGGCGCGATCGGCGCCAAGTTGCGGATTGTTGAGATACGCTTTCGCCATCGCAGCGCGCAGACTTTCTGCATGTACAACATTGACTGGAGAAAACCAAAACAGTGCGAGTGCCGAAACACCTAGTGATTTCGAAAGGTAGGTTGAAAAACGAGCTCTAAATACGCCGCTTTGCCGGCCGGCAATTTCACCCATATTCTTACCGCCTTCCCGGCACAGAACATTTCGGTGAGCGTTCTTCGTCCAAACCCTAAAAAATGGCAGCCATGAACGCGAAAATACGCCGGCTGTTTATCCTTGGTCTAAAAGAAGCGCGATATAAAATGTTCCGCACTGGATCCGAGGCAATGCTTGCCTCAATCAAAAATGTGACACCATAAAATTAGCTACGGCATCAAACCTAACTTGCTTGCGTTGATTCGCGGCAAAATCCCGCAAAAAATCCGCAAGTTTTATCTTGATGCTTGAATCTGAAAGCCGGCAGTGGCCTTAGAACACAAAGCCTGGGTCGGCAGGTTCAAATCCCGGCAACAAGGGCGATGAGGCATCAAAAGCGCTCATATCGGAGAAGGTATCGCCGCTGCGCACAAAAACCCGCGCCCTGCCAATATTTTGACCTGAAATGACAGCAACAAGCCTGCCGCCATCTTTGAGTTGGTCAAGCAGTTCTGCGGGCGCTTTGGCGATTTCACCGTTCAGAAAAATCACATCATAAGGCCCCTCGCCCGCCAGGCCGTTGATCAGCGGGCCGGTGACCACTGCCGCATTATCCACGCCCAGGCTGGTGAGAAGGCTCGTTGCCTCGCTAGCGAGGTTTTCATCTTCTTCAAGGGCCACGACAGAATCGGCAAGCCGGGCGATGACGGCGCTGGAATAACCGGTGGCACAGCCAATATCGAGTATCAGGTCATTCTCACCAATTTCCGCAAGCTGCAACAGCCGGGCGAAAACCATTGGTTCCATGAGATAGCGCCCCGGCGCAATTTCAACATCTTCATCCATGTAGGCGAGAGATTTGTTGGCCGCCGACAAGAACTGCTC
>JBPCVY010000177.1:0-3806 GCA_051010055.1 Hyphomicrobiales bacterium
TGGTAAGACAGCTCAATCACCGCATCATTGGTGGTGCCGCGGAAAATTGAATAGTAGGGCAGTGTGTCCAGCTGCTTGGAAATGGCTTCCTTTATCGCTTTGTTGGAAAATCCGAGGTTCACGTTCCACAAGCCGCCAACCGCATCAATCATTTCGTGGCCATCCACATCGCAGATGCGCACCCCGCTGGCGGCGGTGATGATTTTAGGCGGCTGGGCAAGGCTCTCTGCTGGATGAGCCATCGGATGCCAGAGATGCTTGGCGTTGTTTTCCTTCAAAAAGTTGATGTCATACATGGCGGTTTTCCTGAAGTCCCTCGCGCAGCATGCAAGTTGGGCCTGCAGCCAAAAAGGGTACTCTGCAAATTGAGCCGGGCCTTGTTTCACCCTCCCGTGCGCTCTTAGACTGGCGCAGTCTCCCCAAACCGGAACGGGTGGTGACGGGAAACTTGACAGAAATTAATTAACAATGCAATATCTTTTCGAACCACAGTTTCATTATTTGAACCTTTTATCAAAACCCGTGTTGCGCAAAAGGGAGGAAACAATGTTCAACACCCTCAAAAGAGCATGCTTTGCGGCATGTGCTCTCATTGCTGTGGGGATGCTCCCCGCTGCAGCCGAATATCCCGAAAAGCCCGTATCGTTTATTGTTCCATGGCCTCCGGGCGACCTTGAAGATGTGCTCACCCGCATGATTGCCGATGAATTCCAGGCAACCCATAACGTGCCTGCGGCAGTCGTAAATAAACCAGGTGGCGGCGGCGGCCCCTTCCCGGGCGCTGTTGAGGTGGCCAAGGCCCCGGCTGATGGCTACACCGTTGGCTCCTTTGTTATTGCGGTACCGGCAATCGGCCCGAATATCGGTATACCGGAACTCAGCCCCAACCCGTTTGAACCGCTTGGCATTTTCCTTACTTACCCGTTCGTAATTGCCGCGGGTGAAAAAGCCCCCTACAGCGACATGAAGGGCCTTACCGAACATGCCAAGAAGAACGATGTAGCGCTTGGTCATTTTGGCGCCCCGCTGGTGCCAACGCGGGTAACCCTGGCGCTCGCCAAAAAACAGGGCTTTGAATATGCCTCCGATGCCGCCTTCGATGCGCTGGACTGCAATACCCTGGCATCGGGTGACGTGGACGTTATCAACACCACTTTGCAGCTCATCTTGCCCTGCAAGGACAAAGTGAAAATTCTCGCTTCAATCGGTTCTGAGCGCACCAGTCTGACGCCTGAAACCCCGACCGTCGGCGAGCTTGAGCCGGAACTGAATGTGGCCCTGTGGAACGGCCTGTTCGTGCACAAAGACACACCAGCCGATGCCCGCGCGAAACTCACTGCAGCGGCCAAGAAAGCTGTTATGTCGGAAAAGGCTCAGAAGCTTGCCAAGGAAACCGGTGCGCTGATTTTCTGGCAAGATGCGGACGCGTCCACAAAGCAAATCGAAATGGACAAGAAGACGCTCGGCACAATCGGCAACCTGCTTGGCGAATAACACGATTTAACAAGAGCGGCTCAGCGCCGCTCTCGTACTTTTTTCCGCGCACATTTGGGGGAGGACATGGCGCGCCTTAAAACACTTCAGCAGCTTTTTCAGCGCTACCGGCGCCCGGGCGACATAGTCTTCGCCGTTGTTTTTCTGCTGTTCGCCATTTTCCTTCTGACCCAGCTCGGCACCGAAACCAAATGGGCAAAGCGCACAAAGCTTTTTGCCCAGCCGGCGTTCTGGCCAACCCTTTCTTTATGGCTGATGGCCGGTTTTGCCGCCCTCCACTGCCTCAGCTCCGCCCTGTCGCCGCGCATTGACGGGCGGTGGCGGGAAGTGTGGTTTTGGGTGCGTTCGGTGGAATATGCGCTGTGGTTCATGGTTTATGTGCTCATTGTTCCATACATCGGTTACTTGCCGGCCACTTTGTTGTTCACTGTACTGCTTACCATACGGTGCGGGTATAAGGATTTGCGTTTCATCGGCCTTGCCGCCGCTATCGGGTTCGCGACCGTCATTGTGTTCAAATCCTTCCTCCAGGTGAAAATTCCAGGCGGTGCGGTCTATGAATACCTCCCCGATGGCATCCGCACCTTTGCGCTGATTTATTTGTGAGTGGTGGCAATGGAAGCGCTTCTATCAGGTCTTGTAATTCTTGCGCGGTGGGACGTTGCCGTTGCCCTTTTGATTGGCTCTGTGGGCGGCGCGGTGATGGGCGCAATCCCCGGCGTCGGCGCTGCTGTCGCTATTGCCATTCTGCTTCCGGCAACCTTTGCGTTTGAACCGATTGTCGGGCTCACAATGCTGCTCGGCATTTATGGCTCTTCCATGTATGGCGGGGCCATTCCGGCCATTCTCATCAACACGCCTGGTACGGCGGTAAACGCGCTCACCACCTATGACGGATACCCGATGACCCAGTGCGGCGAGGCCCGGCGCGCCCTGTCGCTTGCCTATTCGGCTTCGTTCTTTGGCGGCATCTTTTCCATTATCTGCCTGATGGCCCTGTCGCCCCTTCTGGCGCTTATTGCGCCCCATTTCGGCAGCCGTGAAATCTTCCTTGCCGCCCTTTTGGGCATCGTTCTTGTTATCCTTGCCCACCGCGGCCAGATTTTCGCCGCCGGCATGCTTGCCATGTTCGGCATCTTTCTCAACACCATCGGCCTTGAGCCCATCAAATACACCAAGCGATTTACCTTCGGCCAAAGCTGGCTCGCCTCCGGCGTTGACCTTATCGTGCTGGTGCTTGGGCTGTTTGCCATTTCCCAGGCCCTTTTGTTGCTCACCGATAAGGACTTCAAACCAAAAACAACGTCCGTCTCGGGCGGCCTTTTTGACGGCTTGAAAGAGCTTTTCCAGTTCAAGCGCATCGCGTCTGCCGGCTCCAGCCTTGGGGTACTCATGGGCATGGTGCCGGGGGTTGGCGAGTTCACCGCACAGTTCCTGTCTTATTCCTACGCCCAGAAAACATCCAAAAACCCGGACGCATTCGGCAACGGCTCGCCGGAAGGGCTGGTGGCGTCTGAAACCGCCAACAATGCGGTGCCGGGAGCTGCCATGATACCGCTTCTGGCTCTTGGCATTCCCGGTGAGGCGCTCACCGCAATGATGCTCACCGTGTTCTATGTGCACAATGTGGTGCCCGGCCCGCAGCTTTTTGAAAACAGCATGGATTTCGTGCTGGCGCTCTATATGGCAATGCTGCTTCTCAATGTCATCGTGCTGATATTCCTCATGTTTTCCACGAACATGTTGCTGAAAATCATCCAAATCCCAACAAGGTTCCTCGGCGTTGTCATCCTCACCTTGAGTTTTGTGGGTGTATATTCCCTGCGCAACTCAGCCACTGATTGCGCCATTGCCGCCGGGTTTGGCGTGTTCGGGCTTATCCTGAAACGACTTAACCTGCCGATTGTCCCGATTATTCTGGGCATGGTGCTGGGCGGCATCATGGAAACCAAGCTGCGCTCGGCAATGGCGCGGGTGAAAACGCCCCTTGATTTCATCGACCGGCCCATCGCCGCCATTCTGTTTGCGCTCATTTTGCTTGTGATCGCCCTGCACATCCGCACCCTCATCATCGAGCACCGCCAGAACAAGGCGGCGGGGTGAAAGGGGAGAAGAAGCCAGCACGGCGCTTGCGTTCATCCTTCGAGAGGCATCGTTGATGCGATGCTCCTCAGAATGAGGACTGGAGGTGCCGCGCCCCTCCGTCCTCATGGTGAGGAGAGCCGAAGGCTCGTCTCGAACCATGGCGGCACCCCCCTCACTCCGCCTTGCGCAGTCTGTCGATGCGCAGTCGGTGGCGGTCGTCGGTAACG
>JBPCVY010000178.1:0-7859 GCA_051010055.1 Hyphomicrobiales bacterium
TGATTTTGCCGGCTGGCAGGAGATACCTGAGCGGTTCCAGGACCGCCCGTTTCATGCCCATAACCGGCTCATCAAATCATCGGCCTTCAACGAAGCAGAGCGCCGTGAAACCGCGCGCGAGGTGGCAAGCCGGCTTGGTGAAGCAAGAGCGCCGGTGCATGTGATTTTGCCCAATCAGGGCATCGAGGAATGGGATAAACCGGGCGGGGCGGCTCATGATGCAGAAGGCCTGGCTGCATTTTTGGATGAAATGCGCACTGTCATCAAACCGCCTTTGGAGATGAGCGAAATCGATGCCCATATCAACGACCAGCTTTTCGCTGATACCGCTCTTAAGATCTTCGATGATTGGGTGGCCGATGGAACGGTCAAGACCTGAGGGAAATTCTCTGGAGCGTTGCGACGAACTATCGGTCGCATAGACTTCAAGCACCTAATCACAATGCGGGCGGCTGGTGCTGGTCTTTGGAGCCGAACCATCAGGGGCCGGTTTGAAGCGCAGCGCCAGTGTCCAGCAGGGTTGCGATTTCTCCTTGTGAGAACCCGGCCTCTTTCAGAATCTCTGTTGTGTGCTGTCCAAGCAAAGGCGCTGGCCTGTTAACATCACCGGGGGTTCGTGAAAACTTAACCGGCAGGCCGAGTGTCTGTACCTCACCTGCTACTGGGTGCTCCACCGAAGGCACCATTGAACGCGCAATTGCCTGCGGATCGGCATGCATTTCTTTCACGTCCAAAACCGGTCCTGCCGGCAAACCGCCATCTTCAAAGGCTTTCAGCCAATCATCGGTTGACCGTTTGCGCATGATGGCGTGCAGTTCATTTGCCAGTGCAAGCCGGTTGGTGATTCGGCCGGAATTGTCCAAAAAACGGCTGTCTCGGCCCAAATGCTCTGCATTGATAATCTGGATAAAAGTCTCCCAGTTTTTTTGGTTTGCCGCGCCGACATTAATCCACCCATCGGCGGTTTCAAACGCCTGGTAGGGGGCGTTGAGAGGGTGGGCGGAGCCCATAGGCCCTGGTGCCTCGCCGGTGGCAAAAGCAATTGCCGACTGCCAGTAGGTTTGGGTTATGGCTGCCTCAAACAGCGATGTGTCGACCTTTTGGCCTTCGCCTGTTTTGAGCTTGTGGGCATAAGCAGCCGCGACCCCCATCGCGGCGAGAATGCCTGCTGTTATATCGGAAATAGGCGCGCCAACTTTGACAGGAGGTCTGCCAGCGTCTTCGCCGGTGATTGACATCAAACCCGACATTCCTTGTGCAATGAGATCGAATCCGCCCCGTTCCGCATAAGGGCCCGTGCGCCCGAACCCTGAAAGTTCGGTGTAGATCAGGCCCGGGTTCTCTGCGCGAAGAACATCATAACCAAGCTCCAGCTTTTCCATGGTGCCCTTGCGGTAATTTTCGATGAGCACATCTGCGTCTTTCACCAGACGCAGCAAAGCCCTTTTGCCGCCTTTCTTGGTGAGATCGAGGACTATACCGCGCTTGTTCCGGTTCATCATCATGAACGCAGCGCTTTCGCCATAGATATCAGGCGGAAGGAACCGGCGCGTATCATCGCCGGCCGGCTTTTCAACCTTCACCACGTCGGCGCCCATATCCGCCAGCATCAGTCCGCAAACCGGCCCGGCCATGATGTGGCTAAGCTCTATAACCCGACATCCAGACAACGGTCCCGGCATACTATTTGCCCTTCCAATCTGGTTTGCGCTTGCCCAGAAATGCCGTAATGCCTTCCTTGAAATCTTCGCTCATGTAGCACTCGACAATCAAATCGCTGCAGTCGGCCTT
The DNA here is from genome assembly GCA_051010055.1 of Hyphomicrobiales bacterium. Classification (GTDB taxonomy): domain Bacteria; phylum Pseudomonadota; class Alphaproteobacteria; order Rhizobiales; family CAJQND01; genus CAJQND01. The sequence goes on from JBPCVY010000178.1 coordinate 1,792, forward strand.
CGCCCCATCAACCCTTAATCTGCGTAACGCTTCTTTTGCCGCCCGCATGGTGAGCGGGGCGTGATGAGACATCTGCCCGGCCAGTTCCACTGCGCGCGCATGCACATCAGAAGGGGTTTCCAGAACTTCCGCGATAAGCCCGATGGATTTTGCTTCCTCAGTGCCGACAAGCCTTGCGGTCAGAATGAGCTCCCGCACCCTTCCAGCACCGATAATCACCGCCAGCCGGTTGAGGTTTCCGATGGAAAGACAATTCCCAAGGGTGCGGGCGATTGGAAAGCCAAACTTGAGGGACCAATCGCATAGCCGGATATCACATGCAGCAGCAATGGCCGCTCCACCGCCTGTGCAGGCACCGTTTATGGCGGCGATGGTCGGCACCGGGCACATCTCGACATCACGCAAAACCTTGTCCATTGTTGCTTCATAGTCGAGCGCATGCTGCGGCTCGGTGAAGTCGTAGAACTGCGCCATATCTGTTCCCGCCGCGAACGCCTTTTCTCCGGCGCCGCGCACGATGATTGCCTTGATGTCGCCGCCAAGCTCCACATTGCGGCAAATCTCTGCCAGCTTTTCGTACATGCCGAATGTAAGAGCGTTGCGCGCCTGCGGCCTGTTGAGGGTGACATGACCGATATCCCCGTCCACCTCAAAAAGCAGTTCACTCAAAATTCATTCCCCCTCACAATGGAAGCTTCAACGCAGCTATATGGTTCACCCTATGCGTTGGCCTTTACACCCGCAGCAATCGCCTTTGCGCCTGCAAGCATCATACCCTGTTCTGATCCTATAAAGAAAACGCTCACGCCAAGCTTTTTGAGTTCTGCAACGTCATCAGTGTTGGGCGCAAAAGTTATGCACGCGCGATTGTGATGGTGGGCAGCTTCGCCCACCTTGCCGATGGCTGCGCGCACTTCCGGTGCAGCCGGCCCGGATGCACCCAGGCAAACCGCCAAGTCCGCTGGTCCCACAAACAATCCATCTATCCCCTCAACCGCGGCAATCTCATCTATGGCGTCTACTGCTTCGGGCTCCTCAATTTGAGCGATGACAATTGTTTCTTCTTTGCTTTGCTGCATCAAATCAGCCATGGGCCGGGTGGCGAACCCGCCCCATCTTGTTGATCCGGCAAAGCCGCGACCGCCATGGCCAAAGCGTGCCAGTTTCGCAATTTCCCGGGCTTTTTCAACGCTCGCCACGTGCGGAACGACGATACCGGTTCCACCGCAATCCAGGGCATTGAGGATTGCCGCCGAACTGCCATCTGGTGTTCTGACGAGAACAGGGAACTTCAATGCCCTTGCCATGGCAAGACATGCATCCATCCTGCCCCGATCGAAAGGTGCATGTTCTGCGTCCAGAGCCACAAAGTCGAGGCCGGACATGGCGAGGAGTTCAATCAGCTCGTGGGCCGGTGTTTTCATGAAGGTTCCGGCAAGCATCTCACCGTTCAACATGCGTGTACGTAGCAAAGCATCGGTCAAGTCTGGCTCTCCTTCGGATCTAGCGTTTTGGACGGGGCGCCGGGAAATCGGTTTCTGGTATCTGGTAGGTTTGTGCGGCTAGTTTCAGGCTTTCCCATGTTTCAGCTGAGAGAGGAACGCCATTTGCCAATCGTTCTGACTTTTTGGCTCGCTCTGGATCGCCTGGGATTTGTACCGGCTTGGATGTATCGGTTGGCGCTGCTGAGCGGACAAATTCAATGTAGCTGTTCACCGCTTCAGGCAATCCACCCTCATTTTGGAATGCACCGGGTGCAATGAAAATGGACAACATGCCATTATGTGGCGCGCTGCCCGGGCCGGTTGTGCCGGAACCGGTGAGGGCGCCTGCCAGAAGTTCACAGGCCAGCGCCAGGCCGGAACCCTTATGATCACCCATAGGCAACAAGGCGCCTGGCCCATGGCGCGGGTTTGGAACACCTCCCGCCGGCACATCTCCATAAAGCACAGCTGGGTCATGAGTGGGCTGGCCTGAACCGTCCACCAGACTTCCCATTGGCACAATATTGTTCGCATTCAGCGCCACAAGGGCCTTGCCTTCTGCAATTTTGGAGGTCGCAAAGTCCAGAAGAAAGTCATCGCCGTTTTCGTTCGGAAAGCCGATGGCAACCGGCGCGGTGGATATGCGGCGCTCAGCGCCTCCAAAAGGCGCAACCAGCATGCTTTGGGCAACATTGACGAAATGAATGGAGACTATGCCTTGCGCGCATGCCAGTTCAGCCAATGCGCCAATGCGGCCCAGGTGCCCGGAATTCTTAAGGCCAATGACAGCGGTGCCTTCCTGCTTTGCCTTTTCAACACCCAACTCCACTGCCTGCCGTCCCAGCACCTGGCCAAATCCGTTTTGCCCATCCAGCAGCGCGAATGTATCTGACTGGGTGATGACTTCGGCGGTTTGCCCGAATTTCATCTGTCCCTTTGCAGCGCCTTCCAGATAGCGGGGTACCCGAACCACTCCGTGACTGTCGTGACCTGCAAGGTTTGCATCCACCAAATGCGTGGCGATGGCTTCTGCTTCGCTTCCATCAGCACCCGCAGCACGGAAAATCCTCTCGATAAAACCGGTCAGATCTTCAGACTGCAGCGTTACGTCCTTGCCCATATCGCCCAATGCCTTGCGCCTTTGGTCAGATTGCAGGGGAGTTTCATGAATGAAGCTCCAAACAGTCTTCAACCAGCGAGCGGGGCAGTCAAGATGGATAATGGAACCAATTGCATTTGTGTTCATTGCTTGCCACTATCTCCGCGGGGTGAATAGGGGCTTGGGGATGACATCCAGAAAACGAAAAAAGTATGAGGATCTGCGCAGCAAGCGGTGGTTTGGTGTTCCCGGCCTGCGCGCCTTCGGCCATCGCTCGCGCGCAATGCAGATGGGTTATGATGCGGCAGACTGGGCGGGAAAGCCTGCAATCGGCATCATCAACACCTGGTCGGATATAAATCCCTGCCATGTTCACTTCAAGGAACGGGTTGAGGACATAAGGCGCGGTGTTCTGCAGGCAGGCGGCTTTCCAATTGAATTGCCGGCAATGTCTTTGTCAGAGCCCTTTGTAAAGCCAACCACCATGCTCTATCGCAATTTCTTGGCGATGGAGACAGAAGAGCTTTTGCGCTCGCACCCCGTGGACGGCGTTGTGCTTATGGGTGGATGCGACAAGACCACTCCGGGCCTGTTGATGGGCGCCATCAGCATGGATTTGCCGACTATCTATTTTCCAGCCGGGCCCATGTTACGCGGCAACTGGAAGGGCAATCCCTTGGGCAGCGGTTCGGATTCCTGGAAATACTGGGATGAGCTGCGGGCAGGAAACATAACCGAGGATGATTGGACGGAAGTGGAGGAGGGGATTGCCCGCTCGTTCGGTCATTGCATGACCATGGGCACCGCCAGCACCATGACGTCAATTGCCGAAGCGCTTGGCTTTATACTTCCAGGCGGGGCTTCAATTCCTGCGCCAGATGCCAATCACACCCGCCTTGCCGCGGCCTGCGGGCGGCGCATTGTTGATATGGTGTGGGAGGACCTCAAGCCTTCAGACATCCTATCGCGGGCCTCCTTTGAGAACGCGATTGCCGCTGCCATGGCGATGGGTTGTTCTACCAATGCAATCATCCATGTGGTGGCCCTAGCCCGGCGGGCAGGGTTCGACATCGGGCTTGATGATTTCGATGAAATTGGGTGCAAGGTTCCGGTTATCGCCAACATCCGGCCCAATGGCGACACGTATCTTATGGAAGATTTCTACTATGCAGGGGGGCTGCGGGCGATGCTGAAACGCATTGAGCAGCACCTTGATAGCACTTGCGCAACGGTTACCGGCGCCAGTCTTGGTGATAATCTCGATGGCGCGCAAATCTATGATGATGAAATCATCCGACCTCTGAACAATCCGATTTGCGCAACCGGTGCGCTGACCGTGTTGAAGGGCAACCTTGCGCCAGACGGATGCGTGATGAAGGTTTCAGCCCTTGATGAGCGGTTCCTGAAACATTCCGGCCCGGCGCTGGTGTTTGACGATTATCCCTCGATGAAAGCGGCGGTGGACGATGAAAATATCGACGTGACGCCTGATACGGTTATGATCTTGCGCAATGCAGGCCCATTGGGCGGGCCTGGTATGCCCGAATGGGGCATGCTGCCCATTCCGAAAAAACTCGTGAAACAGGGGGTGCGCGATATGCTGCGCATCTCAGATGCCCGCATGAGCGGTACAAGCTATGGCGCCTGCGTCTTGCATGTGGCGCCGGAATCCTTTGTCGGCGGGCCGCTGGCGTTGGTCGAAAATGGCGATATCATCTCGCTTGATGTGGCGGAAAGATCCATCACCCTGAATGTTGACGATGAAGAACTGGCCCGCCGCTGCAAAGCCTGGACAGCGCCAAAGCCGCGATATGAGCGGGGCTATGGCTGGATGTTTTCACGCCACATCAAACAGGCGGACGATGGCTGCGACTTTGATTTCCTGGAGACATCATTCGGCGCCACCATTGATGACCCGGATATCTTTTAGGCTCCGCGAAAGCCAAAGCGCCCTAGTGGGACAGAAGAACCGGCACCTTGGTGTTCTGAATAATATGCCTGGTGACGCCGCCGAACAGCTCCTCGCGCAACGGGGCATGGCTGTAAGCGCCCATCACCAGAACATCCGGGTCCGTCTCATCACAATGAGCGAGAATTGTCGGTCCCACGCCTTCGCGGTTGGCTGACAGTTCTACCCGCTTGGCGTTGATGCCATGGCGGTTGAGATGGGCAATGATGTCACTCTTGCCTGGTGCGGCAGATTTCTTTTTCGAACCAACGACAGTGACTACATCAAGCTGTTCTTTAGTTTCCAGAATTTGCATGGCATCGGAAAGAGCGCGCGCTGCCGGGCGGCTGCCATCCCAGCCGACGGTGGCAAGGCCCTTGAAGGGCCTTACCGCATAACCGTTTGGCACGAGAAGGATTGGCTTGCCCGACCGCAGCACCAACTCTTCAGCACGCACATGCCGTTTTGCACGTTCAGGGTTTGAATATTGCCCTATGAGCAGTAAGTCGTGGTAGCGGGCCGTTCTGGCGAGAATATCGTTGGGCTGGCCCTCTTCGGAAATCCAATGAACTTCGCCCTTGAAACCTTCATCGGTAATCAGATTGCGAAACCGGGTTTCGGTTTCACGGGCAGCATCATCTTCAGCCTTCTGCAACATCTTGCGGACATCGGCGGTAACCCAGCGCCCCACATGGCCTTCGAACGAAACCGGCATATGAGCGTGAACACCGGTCAGGGCCGCGTCATACTTGTTGCACATCTGGATCGCGAATTTCAGAGCGGCCAGAGAGTTTTCACTTGCATTAAAAGCAATAGCCAAATCTTTGATTGCCACGGGCGTAATCCTCCTCCCAGATGTCAGCTACCTTCCCGATAATCTAAGTTCAAAATTCGGGCCGCCACTATTTCCATTCACGACGGCCCGAATCTGTAAGCGTTCTCGAACTCAGCCCAGTCTTTTACTCAACCCAGACCGTTTTGGCAAAAAGCAGGAGTTTAGTTCACCACGTTTGATGGTGTACCGGCTTTGAAATTGTCCACATGGCTGATCACCTGGTCCCACAATGTCTGCATGGCTTCATCGCTGGCCCAGGCAACATGCGGGGTGATGATGACATTCGGGCGTTCCAAAATCACCTCGAACGGATGGCCGGGAACGGGCGGCTCGGATGTGAGGCAGTCAAAGCCAAGGCCCGAAATGAGGCCTTCGTCCAGAGCCTGAACGGCTGCTTCTTCATCCACAAGCCCACCACGTGACGCATTAATCAGAAGTGGTTTTTTTGCCATCTTCTTGAATTCGTTCATGGCAATCATGTTTTTGGTTGCCGGCATCAGTGGGCAGTGCAGGGTGATCACGTCGCTTTCCTCAAGCACCTGTTCGAAGGGTGTGTAAATCGGGCCAAGGCCTTCAACATTTTTGTGGGCGGCGAAAAGAACGCGCATGCCAAGGGCCCGGCCAAGGCGGGCAACCGACTGGCCAAGAATCCCTTCGCCCATGATACCAAGGGTTGAGCCGGCCAAATCCCGGATGGGATGG
>JBPCVY010000179.1:0-23234 GCA_051010055.1 Hyphomicrobiales bacterium
GATTTGCATGATGTTGCAGCCCTTGCGAGCCTGGTTGAGGGGGCAGACACGGTTGTCCACATTGCCGGGGCCATTTCTGCTGCCAGCACAGATGAATTCATGAAAGCCAACCGGGACGGAACCGCAAACGTCGCCACAGCGGCGGTAAACGCGGGCGTTGGCCGGTTCATCCATGTTTCCTCCCTGTCTGCCCGCGAGCCGGGTTTGTCATCTTACGGGGCAAGTAAGCGCGCCGGTGAAGATGCATTGCGAGAAGTTGCGAGCGGCAAGATGAAATGGGTGATAGTGCGCCCGCCTGCGGTTTATGGGCCTGGCGATAAGGCCACGCTGCCGCTGCTCAAAGCGCTTTTACAGCGCTATGCGATATTGCCCGGGCGCGCTGATGCCCGCTTTTCCATGATTTATGCGGATGATTTGGCCGCTGCTATTGTTGCACTTATCGGCAATGACAAGCTGGATGGCACAGTCGTGGAGCTTGATGACGGGGCAAAAGAAGGCCATAGCTGGGCAGAACTGGCTTCAACTGCGTCAAAGCTTGTGGGCCGGCCCGTGAAACCGGTATTTTTGCCACAGTTCGCGCTCAATTGTCTGGCTGGTATTGTAACCGCCGCAGCGCGTGCGACCGGGGCAACGCCAATGCTATCGGCCGGTAAGGTGCGTGAGTTATATCATCGTGACTGGCGCTGCAAAGAGCGGCGCCTGCAGGATGGTGGCATATGGCAGCCGGAAGTGAATTTTGCGGAGGGTTTCAAGAAAACCCTCGGCTGGTACAAGGAACATGGCTGGCTGTGAGCTGGCTTTAAGAACAACAACAACCGGTGCGCCGGTGAGACGGAGCAGACGAATATGGACGCGCGGGATAAGGAAATTTACGAGGCCATCACCGAACTTCTCGATCCTTTGAATACCGAGAACATCGAGCTTAAGCCGGGCACGGATATATCTGGTGATTTGAATATCGATTCGGTTTCGGTAATGGATTTTGTAATGGAAGTGGAAGACAAATTCGAAATTGATATTCCGCTGAATATTCTGTCTGACACCCGCACAATCGCCGAACTCATTGATGTCGTGAAAACGCGCTCAGGAGCATAATCAGATGGCTTCATCTCTTCTCGATAAATATGGCGGCCTGGCAGAACGCTATAACCGGATGCTGCAGGTCGGGCAAAATGCAGTTGGGCTCACCAATGACCGAATTTTGTCGCCAACCCGCGCCATTATTGCCGGGCGTGAGACCATTCTCGCCGGCACCAACAACTACATGGGCATCACGTTTGAGGCTGACTGTGTAGAAGCTGGCAAAAAAGCGCTGGAAGAGTTCGGCACCGGCACCACCGGTTCGCGCATCGCCAATGGCAGCTACGCCATGCACAATGAGCTTGAAGAAGAACTTGCCGGAATGCTGGGGCGGAAACATTGCATTGTTTTTACAACGGGTTACCAGGCAAATCTTGGTATGATTGCAGGCCTTGCCGGGCCCAAGGATACCGTGTTCCTGGATGCAGATTCCCACAGCTCGATTTATGATGGGTGCACCTTGTCAGGGGCTAAATTGGTGCGTTTCAGGCACAATGATGCAGCCGACCTCGACAAGCGCCTTTCACGTATGGAAGACGATGGCGGTGGGCGCCTGGTCGTCGTTGAAGGCATTTATTCGATGCTGGGCGACCGTGCTCCGCTTGACGAGTTCGTCGATGTAAAGAAAAAGCATGGCTTTGAGCTGCTGGTAGATGAGGCGCACTCTTTTGGCGTTCTCGGGCCGAATGGACGCGGCCTTGCTGATGAGGCCGGACTTGAAGATGATGTGGACTTTGTTGTCGGCACTTTTTCGAAATCTGTAGGCGCCATTGGCGGGTTCGGAGCAGGCAATCAGGATTTGTTTGACATGATTCGCCTTGCCTCGCGGCCCTACATGTTTACCGCTTCACCATCGCCGGCCTCCGTGGCAACGTCTATTGCGGCGGTGAAGAAGCTGCGCGCAGAGCCGGAGCGCCGTGAACGGCTCGCCAAAAACTCCAAGCGCCTGTTTGACGGTTTTCACGATCTTGGGCTTGAAACTGGCTGCGATGTGGTGAGCCCGGTCATTGCGGTACGTTGCCCTGATGAACCATCAACGGTTGCCATGTGGAACATGCTGCTGGATGCTGGGGTTTATGTGAATATCGCCGTGCCGCCCGGCACACCTGCAAATCAGTGCCTGTTGCGGTGTTCGGTTTCCGCTGCCCACACGGACGAGGATATCGACCGCATCATCGAACTGTTTGGTGAGGTGGTTGCTGCTGGCGGGGCGATGGCCCAGAGCGCATAACCCGTTACCGGAAAGCACCTTGCAGTTTCAGTTTGGGGTAGAGCCAGACAGCGGCCAAAATCGGGTGCCGGCGCTGCCAGGGCGAAAGGCTCACCTCAACACCTGAGTGCCGCTCAATCTTCCAGGCAAGATAATCAGCGCCGCCCTTGAACGTGAATGCAGCTTTTAGAAGCCTGGCAACCGACAGCGCCTTGCCCGTGGTGCGCCTGCGCTTCCAGTTAGCGCGTTCTTTTGCCCATTGGCGGTTGGATTGTTTCTTCACCACGGCGGATAAATCTGCTCCCAACACCGCTTCTGCCGTATTGAGATACCAATCCTGGTCAGCCGCGATAATCGACCTGCCGCGGCCTGGGCCTTCTGAACGCAACTCCGTTTCGTAAGTGTGGGCAAGAGCGGTAATCCATAACTCTTCTGCATCATCACCAGGCCCGCACAGGGCAAGCGCATTGTGGAGCATTGTGTTCAGCGCGGTTTCAATAGCGTTGCTGACGCGTTCGCGGGCATTTTCATCTTGAACATGAGTGAGAACGCTTGGCTGGGAAAACCGCGCCCAAAAGTAGGGGTTTTTGGTCTTTACGCTTACCCTTTCTTCGAACTGTGCAAGGGGAAGCACCGCGTACTTTGCGCGCAGCGTTTTGCCTTCGTGGACGCATTCAGCATAGTAGACGTTCGGTGGTACAAGCCTGCAGCCAAGTCGCGACAGCCCATTGCTGCTCACCGGCGCATCATCCGCTGTCAGCACATAAAAGTCCGCCAGCCCTTCTTCAGGAGAGACATCACGCAAGCATGATCCATACGCCAGTACCGCGGCAACGCAATCGTCTGCATCTTGGCCTGCAACCTGTGCAGCAAACGCCTTTACTGTGCCCCCAATCGCCGCCACCTGGCGCGAGGTTCCCGCATCAAGGCGCTCGCGCACGATGCGTGACAATGCGGTTTCTTCATCCTCTTGCATGTTCCAGCTCGGCTCCTCAGAGGGTTCTTCTAGCCGCATAGATAGCTGAACTGGGTGCCAAGTTCCAACCGCAATGGTTCATCTGTGGGGGGATCGAAAAATTCACCATCAATGACGAATGATGAATTGGTTGAGATATCGATTTTGTGCGCCGGGCGAGACCTGCAGCTTGCAGGCAGATTCCGGTTCGGCATGCCGTACATGATTTTGAGCACGTTTGCGGACACCGACGGCGGCGGATAGTCGACAGTCGTCACCCGCAGGTCCGATCGTTCCGGGCCCCAGAAGGGCTGCGCGCCCAATATGAGCTTTTCAAGAGTCGAGGCGAGAAAAACCAGCTGATCAGAATCAATCATCTTTTCCCCATCCACTTCCACCACCATGGAGTAAGGCTGGACGATTTTTTCCTCATCATCACGGTCGCTCATGCCAACAAGATAGCGCCCGATGACGGAACTGAACGTGGCAAACGTTGCCCATTCACCGCGCACGCCCTTTTGGTGAATAACGCTCTGGCAATAACGGGTTCCCCGGTAAACAGCGCCCGCACCGATAAACATGCCATGAAGCGGCCCATTGTTGCGCGGGTTTGCAACGCGCACCGTATGGCGTTTTTTCACATCGGTTGCCCGGGTGAGATAGCTTTCACTGGTGGCGATTTCCAGAATGCGTTCGGTTTCGCGCGGGCGAAAGCCTAGGCTCATGGCGTTCATGTTGGTTGAACCATGAGGCAGCAGAGCAAGGCGCGGTAGTTTCTCAAACCAATTGTTCTCAGCAAGCAATGTCTGGGTTGCCTGAACCGTACCATCGCCACTTGAGATGAAAAGTGTGCCGACACCTTCCTTGCCATAGGATTTCAGAATGTTTGGAAGGTCGGCAAATGTGTCTAGCATCTCACAGCGCAGGCCGGGTCTTCCCGCCAACGCATTTGCCAGAGCCTGGCCTTTCCCGCTCTCACCACCAGCGCGGGGATTGACTATAAAAGCTGCTGTCATCTCTCTTCCGCATGCTTAACCGGTTCACTCATCCACGACGTGAGAGGACCAGATTTCGATTTCACGATGAAAGCGTGCACAAGTTGAATAAGATGTAAAAGAAGGCAAACAAAGGTCCATACGGCAACTGACACAAGCGCAATATCAGGCCTCGCAAACAGAACCGTGAACAAGGTCAAAAGGGCAAGATTCGGGTTGCGCCGGGCAGTTACCAGCCGGAAGGCGGTATCAATTGGCCGCCAGATATGAATTTCAAGCTTCAAAAGAGCAATTGCTGCCCCTTCCATGAGCCGTTGGAGAATGTATCCACCAATGATGATGGTCAGCACCTGGGCCATGAATTCACCGCCCCACTGCCAAGTTCCGGTTATCACCAGGCCCATTGCCCAGGCCGCGTACCAGAAGGGGGGGTGTAATAAATCAATGCCGTGATCAAAGATGTCACCCCACTTGGATGAGGTGAGGGTCGTGCGCGCGAGCTTGCCATCTACAGTATCCAGGAAAGTCATCAGCCAGGCAGCAATCAGCCCGGTAATGAAATAACCCTCCATGAACAGCCAAAATGCAGCAAGAACGCAAACCGCGCTCAGCGTCGTCACCATGTTGGGTGTAACGAATGTGGGCGCCAGCCAGCGGGTCACATAGTAAGCCGGCTTCGGCCACAAATATTTGGTGATGAAATCCGTTGCCCCCTTGTAGGTGCCCATGAACATCCGCCATTCGGTTTCAGCCATGTTTTCGGGGGTAACGATGCGGGCATAGGGCACTTCGCGCTTTCTGAGTTTTGTCCAGAATGTGGTGTTGAGTTCTGCCGGTCGGCGTTGGTCAAGCTTGAGCGATTTCGGCAATGGTGCGCTGGTTTGCATCGCTTTGGCAGCGGCAACAGCGGTTTTGCCCGTTGCATTTACCGCAATTGCAGCGTCTTCATTTTCGTCGTCGGACAAAAGCGCGAATTCGGATTGGCTGACTAGCACAGGAATGAGTGGCGGATCGATAACCGCATCTTCGCGCACAAGCACAACGGGGCCTTTGTAAGCGGGCAAGTCTCCCGGCTCAATGAAGCCGCGCGCACCTTCGCGCTCAAAAAGGATTCTCAGCCGCTCGCCCGTGCTGCGCCCCCAAAAGCTCTGTGTGTTCTGCTGGGCAGTTGCATCTGCGGAAATGATGCACACCAGCGTTTCACCGCCCAACGCATTGTCTTTTGGCTGTCCATCCACAAGCGATGCCGGTTCCACAGATTTGTTCATTTTCACGTGCGGCCCACCAAGACTTCACCCACTCCGGAGCAAAACACAGTTGCGATCGAATCTGCTGGTGTTTGCCGGAAAGTCTCGCCGGGTCTAAAGGGTTTCGTAGCGGAATGCAATCGCCGTTCCTGCGGAGAGGAAAATCAAGATAGGCATCCACGCCGCCATCCATGGAGGCACCAGTCCCAATTCGCCCATTGTCAGCGAAATTCCCTCGAAAATGAAGAAACCAAAGCCCATGGCGACGCCAACCGCAAACAGCCAGCCAAGCCCGCCGCCACGCTGAAACCGTACCGACAGGGGCACAGCCAGTAGAACCATAAGGAAGGATACAACAAACAGCGTAAACCGCTTGTTGAGCCAGGTTTCATACACGTGGGCGGGCCGGATGCCGAAGCCAGCGTTTTTGATGAAATACTGCAAATCAACAGATGTCATTTCTTCCGGATCGCCGGATCTCACGCCCGTTGCCGCAGGCCGCATGAGACCGGAATAGATCATTCTGTCGAGACGGTCGGGCGGAAGGTTTTCGCGGTAGTAGATTGCTACATCGGTCAGTTCCCAGCGGCCTTGGACACGCTCGGCCTTTCGGGCGCTGATCTTTTCGATGAGAATCCCGTAGCCGTCCCGTTTGAAAATGGTGACATCGCTGAGGGACGTTGCGCCTTCATTGCTTTTCCCAGCTCGCAGAATGTCGTTGCCCGAACGCATCCATAACGGGTCGTCTTCAGAGACATTGAGTTTTTTGTTCGAATATTCACCAATTCCCCACTCATGAAGCGTTGGGGCTGCATTGGGCACAGCGCGGTCATTTATGAGGTAGTGAATGCCGCCGATCAGCAAGGCAGCTGGCGCAAGTATAAGGATAAGGCGCATCTGCGAGACGCCAGAGCTCCAGATGGCCACCAATTCGGAATTGTGGCTAACCTCGGTCAGCATCAATAGTGCCGCCAGAAGGGCGCATATGCCAATGAAGCTGGAGGCAATTCCGGGAAGGCGCATGCCTGCATACTGCAAAACCGCGCCCAGGTCATCATTGTGCAGTTTCAGCACATCGCCAGCATAGGTAACCACATCGAGCGTCAGCACGAACATGGTGATGCCGAACAAAATTAGCGCAAAGCGCGATAGAAACATGCGTGAGAGCATCCAGCTCAATGTCCACATCATGCCGCTTCACTCCTGCGCTTGAAAAGAGATTTCATCCGGTCGGTGAGTTCAGAAAGGCGGTCAAACAAGGGGTCGAACCGGTCCGGTTTCAAGGTGAAGGCAGTCCGGTAAAAACGCCAAACCGCAAATATGGCAAGCAGGGAAAATGGCACCCAAATTGCTATCGATGCCGGCAGCTTGCCGACACTCACCATAAGTTTCCCCTGTTCGATTACCTCGTGGTAGGCAACCAGAATAATCACTGCAACCGCGAATCGGTAGGCCCGTTGACCGCGCCTGCGGCCCATTGCGAACGGTACGGCCAGAATGGGCAAAAGAAGTATGGTTGCAATATTGACCAGGCGCTTGTGCAGTTCTGCTTCAAGGTGGCGCTTGGCCCGGCCTCTCGGAGGGTTGTCGCGCCTTTGAATGAGCTCAATAAGTGTTAGTTCGCGCTCTTCAGTACCACGGCGGCGGAATATCGTTTCATCAGCCCTGCCGAGCGGTGTATCAACTTTCTTAAAATCACCAACGATGAACCGTGGCAGCGGATTGGCCTGCCCATAATCTATGCGCTCATTTACTCGCAGCCGGTGACCGTTCTGAAGCCGCAGCACAGGGCGGGGGTCTTCCGGCGTCTCGACCAGCGAGCCATCCTTGGCGGTTACCACCAGAAAACCGTCATCACCCTTGTCTTCATACAGGAATATCCGCTCAAACATGTTGCTCTGGCGGTTCAGCTTGTCGAGGATGAATGTGCGTGTGCCCGCCTGCATGAAGACCCCTTCTTCGGCGAGGTAGAAAATCTGTACGTTTTTCACCGCATGCATAATGGCCCGGTAGGCATAGCGGGCATGGGGCTGCACCCATCCGAAAATTCCAACAGTGACTAGCGATAGTAAAACAGCGGTGATCAGAACCGGGCGCACAAGCTGGTAGAGCCCGGTTCCAACCGACATAAAGGCATCAATTTCGCTGTTTTTTGAAAGCGAACTGAAGCCGAACAAGAGCCCGAGGAACAGCGCGGCAGGCAAGGCCAGCCCCAGATAGTGGGGCACCAGATAGGCCAGCATTTCGAACACCAGGCCGATGGAATTTTTCTTGCCCAATGTGACGTCGAGAAGACGCACCATTCTATCGGCGAGCAGCACCATGAGGCCGATGGCCATGGCCGCGCCAAGTGGCTTTACGATTTGCCGCAACACATAAAAGGAAGTGATTGGCGTCACGAGACCCAGTGCTTCTTCAAAGCGTCAACAAGCTGTTCTTTCAGCGTTTCATCCAACATTACGCCTGCGCCAAGGTCGGGCACGGCAGGCCAGCCGGCATCAGGAAATGCGGTGCCGGCAAAGTTCTGCGTTTCGCTGTAGCGCGGCAAGATATGGAAATGCACATCCGGGTCAACCATCATGAGCATCAGATAGTTGATCTTTTCATATGGCCGGAACGCCTTCAACGTGGCCTCAATCTGACCGGTTGCCACAGCAAGTTCAGCAAAAGCTTCAGGCGAAATATCCGGAAAAGCGCCTGCTTCATCCTTGCACACCAGCACAAGCGCACCCAGCGTTGCCTGGGCCGGACGCAAAAGCACACACCAATGCTCAAACTTACGCACGAGTGTGTGCGGATAGCCGAATTTGGTCATGGTTGCATTTGGTGTGGTCATTATGGTTCCGATATTACAGACAAATGGCATAATTGTGCCGGAAATTTTCACCCGAAACCTGCATTGTGCACGGGGTATCGATACGGGCTAAAGAGTTATGGTTTGGTATTGTTTGAAGCCGCTTTCGGCGTTTTCAAATCCGCGTACTTCAACCGAACACTGCCATTTGCCGCTTGTGCGCTGGATCGAATAAAGATTCCAGGCGGCTGCCGGTTTGCGGTCCGTTTTGCGGGCGGAAGCTGAAGGCACGCCGAACACGTGAACCGGCCCGTGACGGGAAGGTAGCGTGCTGTGCATGTGAATATGGTTGTGACCGTGCAAAACCAGCTCGCTTCCTTCCTCGCGCAAAATTTGCTCAAGCGCCGGGGCGTCTTTCAGTTCCTTGCGGGGAAGTGTGAGGCTGGGAAGAGGAGGATGGTGGATCAGCAAAATGCGGAAGAAGCCCCTCTCGCGCAGGTGTGAGAGGGTTTTCGCAAGCAGTTCCATCTGCTTTGGTCCAAGCTTGCCGGATGCCTGGAACGGCCATGTTTCAACCGCTGTCGATGTGCCTATGACCGCAATGTTGCGGTAGGTGCGCACAAATGGGAACGGTTCATCTTCAGGCTTGCCCGGAACCGCTGTGTTTCCGCGCATATAGTCCTGCCACAGGCCAATGCCGCGTTCCCAGTCAACCTTTACGTAGGCATCGTGATTTCCAGGAATGACAGCCACTTTGTCCGGCGTGCCCACAGTTTTCAGCCAGTCGCGCGCGGCGGTGAACTCCTTTTCCAGCGAGATGTTGACGAGATCGCCGGTAACAGCGGTGGCATCCGGCGCCATGCGCTGGATATCCTCAACCATCGCTTCAAGCACAGGCATGTGGTGAATTTTCCGCCGCTTGAGCTTCCAGGACAAATAACCGGTTAAACGTTTTGACAAAAGCTCAGAGATTTTCGCCTCGGGCAATGGTGCAAGGTGGGGGTCAGACAAATGGGCCAGGCGAAACATTTTCTGGCGCGTTCTCCATAATCGATGTGCCGAAGTTGACAGTTGAAGTCTTGAGTGTCATTGAGTGGCGCAAAGGTGTGATTGGCACCCCGACCAAACGAATCTTCTTGAGAATTTACTCATCGAAAAGGTTGTCTGCAAGTGAAGGTCATTATTCTTGGCGCCGGGCAGGGCAAACGCCTGTTACCCCTTACGGAAGACATTCCGAAGGCCCTGTTGGACATAGGCGGAAGGCGTATGATTGAACGCCAAATCGATGCATTCGTCGCCTGTGGCATCAAAGAAATAGTCGTCATCACGGGCTATGCAGATGATGCGATGCAAGAGGTTCTGGACGCTCTTGCCAAAGAACTGAATGTGGAAATCCGAACAGTTTATAATCCGTTTTATTCCGTTTCCGACAATCTGGCGAGCTGCTGGATGGTGCGGCATGAAATGACCGGCGACTTTATCCAGGTAAATGGGGACAACCTCTTCAAGGCCGATTTGGTGCAGCACTTCCTGGAAGCGCCGGTGTGTGATGTTACCGTGGCTATCAATCACAAATCGTCTTATGACGCTGACGATATGAAAGTGATGATGGATGGCGAGCGGGTTACCGAGATCGGCAAGACACTGCCACTTGAGGCAGTGGATGCAGAAGCCATTGGATTTTATCTTTTCCGCGGCGAAGGCGGTACGCGTTTCAAGGAAGTACTCGAGCGGATGATGCGCGAGCCATCCGGCCTCAAGCATTGGTATCCGACCGCCGTTGGCGTTCTTGCCAAACACATTGATGTTCACTCATACGCGTTTGACGATTATGAGTGGTGTGAGGTGGATTTTCCTGCAGATTTGCAGATCGCCCGGCAAACTGTCGCCAACTGGTAGAAGTTGCACCTAGGCCTTTCCGGCGAGAATGCGCTCAACCAGGTCCTTGTCTTCCGGCTTGTCCACATCGACGGCGGCTTCCGCAAATGGCAGCATTACCGGTTCAATATGCGCGCCCAACTTGGCTGAGACGTGGGCAAAAGCCTGTTCCAGTGACAGATGCCCCGTTGCCCATCTCAAAAATGGCATAATCCCGAACGCACCAACAATCTTCCATGGTTTTTTCCGGTTCCGGTCGGCCTGTTGCCAGAACCGGACCACGTTCAAGGCCCGTTCATTGCGAAGCGCAAACATGTTGCACCCGGAAACGTGTTCATCTGAGAAGGAAAAGTAGGTGCGGGTGGTCTCCGGGAACCGCTTTTCAATTGTTTGACGGCTTGCAAGGCCGACGGTTATGTCAGCCCCGGATTGCGCGGAATTGTTCAGAAAAACATCCACCATTTCAGGTGTGAGCAATGCGTGATCGGCGGTGGTCACCAAGACGGGCCAATCCATGCCGCCGCCAGACAATGCGGCCAAAACCGATGCCGGTGCAGATGATGCGCTGTCAATGACCGCATGGCCATGCGATGGACCCAACGCTTGGCTCACCGCATCTTCTGCATCAATACATACTGCGATATTCTCAATATTTTCAGAATCTTGGAGCGCACCGACAACACGGCCAAGCATGGGTGTTCCGCCCACCAGCACCAGGCATTTATGGCCGGTGTTGAAGGCTTTCGCCATCGGGTCATCGACGCCTCGCCCAGCTGCCAGTACTAATGCCTGATAGCGCAATTGACCGATCATAGGGCGCGCTCATAAATCCGGTAGGTTTTATAAGGATCGCCGCCAAGTGCTTCGATAATCTTGCGCGTTGCCGTGTTGGTTTCCAGTATCCATGACAGTTCTGCCCGCATGGTGCCGCGGCTTGAATGATATGAGCGGATGGCGTCAATCACCGAGATGGCAAGCGCTGCGCCCACCGGGCTTGTCTGATGTTCCTTGGCAACCCCCATAAGCGGCATGCGCACTGATTTGGGTGGGCGGGCCTTCAGCCGCCACAAAAGCTTGGCCCAACCGAACGGCAGCGACCTACCGTTCAAATCAGCAATTTCAGCATTTATGTTCGGCATGGTCACCGCCATTGCCGCCGGCTTGCCTTCGTACTCGGCAATGGCGACAAACTGCCCGGTTACCAGCATTTTGAGGTTTTGGCCCAAATGGTCGATTTCCGCCTGCGTCATCGGAACGAAATCCCAGTTTTCACTCCACGCATCGTTGAACAGGTTGATGATGATCTCAAGATCGCGCTTGAGGTTCTTCTTGTCCAATGGCCGGATTTTCAGCGAGCCGTCCTTTTGCGCGCGCTCGGCCATTGAACGCATGGCCCGGGGCATTTCGCTGGCGGCATCGTAGTCATAGGCAATAAGGTCCATCGCCTTTTTGTAATCGCATGCTTCCACATGAGCGCTGTAATAGGGTTTTGCGTGACCCATCATGACGCTCTGCGGGGTGTTGAACCCATCAACCAAAAGCCCGGATTCCTGGTTTATGGAAAAACTGTAGGGGCCGCGGGCAACTTTCATGCCCTTTTGCTTGAGCCAGGCTTCTGCCTGATTAAGCAGGGCTCTGAATACAGCCACATCGTCGATGGCATCGAGAAATCCGAAATTTCCAACACCTGCCCGATATCGAACCTGGTGAAGGGCGCAAACCTGTGCCGATATGCGCCCGATGCAACGGCCGTCGCGCCATGCGGTGAACAATTGCGTATCGGCATGCTGGAAATAGGGATTTTTCTTTGCTGATAGATGATCACGCCGCTCCATAAACAGGGGCGGCACCCAGTTTTGATCGTCAGCAAAAATGGCAAACGGCGCGCGGATGAACGCATCAATGCCCGGTTTATTCTCAACGGGCCGGATTTCCACATCCCGTGTGCTGGACATCGCTTACGCCGTGGCTTTCTTGCGCTGTTTTTCGGGAGCTGTTGTAATCTCGCTCACCGACCCCTTCTTGACCTGATAGAGAACATCGGCAACCGCGGTCCATGCCGGGCGGTGGGTAATGGAAACAATTGTGTAATCGCCGGCGAGCGATTTGATCTTTTCGACAATTGCCGCTTCCATTTGCGGATCGAGTGCGCTGGTTACTTCGTCGAGTATGAGGAGCTTCGGGCGCGAAACAAGGGCGCGCGCAAGGGCAATACGCTGACGCTGCCCGCCGGAAAGCTTCAGGCCCATTTCGCCCGTAAAGGTATCGAGGCCGTTTTCGAGATCTGGAAGAAACTCGTCGACCCCCGAAAGCTTGCACGCGCGCTCAACATCTTCTTCGGTGAGGCTGTTATCGCCCACAGTGATGTTGTCGCGAACCGTTCCCTGGAACAGGGTAAGCTCTTGCGGCACATAACCGATCATCTTGCGCCATTTGCGCAAATCAATCTCTTTCAGATCATCGCCATCCACCGTAACGGACCCGAAATCCGGGCGGTAAAGCCCAATGAGAAGATCAATCAGTGTCGTTTTCCCGGCACCGGACGGGCCTTGAAGAACGGTGATTTTGCCAGCGGGAATGGTGATCGAAGCACTATTGATGATCGGTTTGTCATCGTGTGCAAAAGTTACGTTGTCGAATTGCGCCCCATCCTCAAGATGTGGCGCGATGGTGCCCGGGTTGGCTTCTGCGGCAGCCTCCGACGCTTCAATAAGTTCGTTCAGGCGCCACCATGCGCTTTCATATTGAACCGCATTTTGCAGTTTCAGCTGCGCCTTTCCGACCAATGAAACAATCTGGAAAAACACGATGCCCATCACAATCAGCTCCGGCAGAGGCATGCTGCCAACAACGGCGGCAAAGTAGATACCGATGCCGATGGAGATAGCGACGAGAATTTCTTCCCCATGCTTGCGCCCGTGTATGGCCAGCGCCTGGCGGAACAATGCCCGCCTGATAGCGCGGATCTTTTGCCGGAAAAGTTCAAAGAACGAGGCCTGCCGTTCCATGCTTTTAAGCGGCTTAATGTTGGCAAGAGCATCCGAAACATAAGTCACTAGTTCGGCGGTGCGGTCGGTTTGCCTGTAACCGTGCTTGCGCGACATGCGAATGAAAAACCGCAATGAAATTGCCAGAATAACACCAACACCAACACCAGCAACGGCAAGCATGGGCGATACAAGAACAGCAACGATTGCGTAAACGGACGCCTGCAGAAAATAAGCAATCGAAATGGCGGAGGCATGGTAGGCGCTGCCCGCCCGTGTTGCATCGTTCGAGATGGAATTGGCGATGTAACCAATGCGCTGGCTGATGAAGAACTCCCAGCGCGCATCGAGCAATTGGCGCAGCAAGGTTGAGCGCATATCGGTTGCCACAAATGCAACCGTGTAGGCGACATAGGCCATTGCGGTAAAGGCGAGAAGGGCCTTTACGATAAATGCAGTGACGA
Organism: Hyphomicrobiales bacterium; assembly: GCA_051010055.1. Taxonomy (GTDB): domain Bacteria; phylum Pseudomonadota; class Alphaproteobacteria; order Rhizobiales; family CAJQND01; genus CAJQND01. Next base: position 13,611 of record JBPCVY010000179.1, read on the forward strand.
AAACAATGATTAGATTGGTGAGCGTTGGCGCAATACCAATCGCGTTCATGATACTTTCGACTGTCGCGTTCAGGGCAGAGGAGTTTTCTGTCGCTCCGCCACCGATTTGGGTTGCAGCGGGCAAAATGGCGGTGAGCGAAACCATTTCCGCGAGCCCTGCTAGTACCAGACAGAAAATCACCGTATAGGGGCGCGTCCGCTTGGCGCCAAAGAAAATCTTGAAAATGGAGTTCATCATGGGGCGACGTTCCCGCCGCACGGTTTGCATCCGCGCAGAATGGTGAACAGCGAACAGGGCCCGTTTGCGTTTGCGAAAAATTCTTTAGTCAGTGCTTTCACTCATTATCTCAAGATTTTCGTTCGCTTGCCGGGTTGCGGCTTCAAACCGGTCTTCCAGTTTGGCGAGGTTCTCTCTAGGCACCTGGTAGAAGGCGGTGAACTTTACCATTGCGAGAAAGGCGCTGGAAATGATTCGGCCAAGCGGTTTCATGGGGCGGTCGAACTGCATCAGCAGAATTGTCCGCTCTTCGTCCGTATCATTCCAAACTTCATGGTCATACCCATCACAGAAAACAAAGCTCTTTCCCGGACGCCAAACCAATGTCTCATCTTCCACCCGAAGCCGGCAATTTTCAGCCTGCTTGGGGATAATCAGCCCCACGTGCGCTGTCAAAATTCCCCGGGTGACGCCGCGGTGGGCCGGAATATGATAACCAGGTGCAAGAATTGAAAACCAGGCTGTTTGAAGGCCCGGCACCCTTTCCAGAAGGGATGCGGTGTAAGGAACCTGGGCGCAGTTTTTCTCAAGTTTTGTTCGGAAACCGTAGAGGAAATAGGTGCGCCAGTTCTTTTCCTTGGAAATTCGCGCCTGATCGGGCGACACCTCATCGAAGGTGGGAATGTCATCGCGATGCAGGAGAATTTGCTTTGCCTCGTCGCGGATCTTTTCCCAGTTGGCATCAAACTCGTCCAGAAACGGGAAATCTTCGCGTTTGAGAACAGGTGTATCCTCAACAGTTGACTGAGAGCCGATAAAGGAAGAAAGCCGGTTCCTGAGTTTTTTGCCAAGCCTCTTGGTAAACCTGTGCCTCTTCTTTTTGTAAACTGAGGTCGGTTGAGCTTGAATTTGCGCCATTTTAGTGTCCACTTACCATGAGGCTGGGTTTGGTATCAACGCATCTACGGTAATCTTGGTGAGAAAATCAATGGGGCGAATGCGCCAGATGGGACAAATGCTGGAAAACCCGGCAAATCCGGGCTGTCTCTGGATTTGTTCTGGCGCGCCAAAAGCACGCCCATTGGCACTGAAGTAAGGCGATGAAGAAGATCGTTTACAACCGCCTCATAAAGGCTGTTGCCCAGCCCTGGTTCCGAATGACAAGGGCAATGACGCTGGGGGTGCGCGTTTTGGTGCGTAACAAAGAGGGAGGCGTTCTGCTGGTGCGCCATACTTATGCGCCGGGCTGGGTTTTCCCAGGCGGCGGGGTTGAAACCGGTGAAACCATCTATGACGCAGCGGCAAGGGAAGTGGCCGAAGAAGCCGGTATTGTCGTCAATGAACGCCCGAACCTGTTTGGCTTTTATTCCAACGCGCCCAACTTTGCCGGCGACCATGTTGCCTTTCTCATCGCTGATGACTGGACAGATGGAAAAGCCACCAGCAAGCTTGAAATCAGTGAATCAAAGTTCTTTGCCCCCGGGCAGCTGCCCGCTGAAGCAACCGCTGGAACTTTACGCCGTCTCGATGAAGTGGAAGGGCGCTCGCTGATTGGCACGCACTGGTGAGCAGATCGTGAGGAAGTGTTAGTCGCCGCGCCCGTGAGGTTCGGAAAAATCGATATCCGGCCCGGCGGGCACAATTCGTGTAGGGTTGATGGTTTCATGGCTGGCATAATAGTGCTGCTTAATGTGCGGCAGGTTTATCGTCGGCCCCACGCCTGGCCATTGATACAGCTCCCGGGTGAACCCCCAAAGGTTGGGATAATCCACTAACCTTTTGATGTTGCACTTAAAATGGCCGAAATAAACCGAGTCGAAGCGCAACAGGGTGGGGAACAGGCGCCAGTCTGCCTCGGTGATTTCGCCGCCAGTGACGTAACGGTTCTCCGCCAGAATTTCTTCCAGCCAATCCAGCGTGTCGAAAAGGGGAAAGACCGCATCTTCATAAGCTTTCTGGGTGCGGGCGAACCCGGACTTGTAGACACCGTTATTGAGCGTGCTGTAGACGCGGGCGTTGATTTCATCAATGCGCCCACGAAGGTACTCCGGGTAGTAGTCGTCCTTGTTGCCAGTGATTTCATTGAATGCGGAGTTGAACATTCTGATGATTTCAGAGGATTCATTAGAAACGATTGTGCAATTTTCCTTGTCCCATAAAACGGGCACGCTGGCGCGGCCCGTGTAGTGCGCATATGCCTCTGCATAAACTTCGTGAAGGTAGGATTTACCGAGCACGGTATCCGCTGAGGAGCCGTTTTGGTCCGGGAATTTCCAGCCCCGCTCCAGCATCAGCGGGTCGACGACGGAAACGGAAATATGATTTTCAAGCTCTTTGAGCGCCCGGAAAATCAGCGTCCGGTGCGCCCAGGGGCAGGCCAGGGAAACATAAAGATGATAGCGCCCGCTTTGCGCGGGAAACGGCGCGTCAGCTTCCAAGGTTATCCAGTTCCGGAAAGTGGTTTCCGCCCGCCTGAAGGCGCCGTTTTTCTGGCTTTCCGTGAGCGGCTCCGCTTGCCATTTTCCGTCGACCAACTGGCCCATTATCTGTTTCCTTTCGAATGTATCTGGACGAACCATGCCTGCCGTGATAGGGACCGGGCTCTAGGTCACGACCTCAAATTGCAAATTGGAACGGCCCTTTATGTTAAGGCAGCGCAAATCAGATCTGCGACGACGACCGGCATCCTCCGGGCGCACAGCCCTGTCTGTCTGAATTTCCTGCTGCCGTAAAAGCACTCCTGAATCCAAGGCAACTTTACGGACCCTCAGCAGGTCCCGCTACCCAGTGAAAAAAGAGCTGCCTGATATGACGCATATTCAACCTGAACACTATACAATTATTCCAGCCAAGCCGGATCACAGTACCGGTATCGAAATCATCCTGGATGAGGCATTCGGCCTCGACCGGCGTATGAAATCGTCTTATCGCCTGCGGGAAGGCTCAACGCCGCTGGATGGTCTTTCTTTTGCTGCTGAACTTGATGGGGAACTTGTCGGTTCTATCCAGTTCTGGCCGATTATGATTGGCCGCTCCACCAATGCATTGCTGTTGGGTCCGCTTGCGGTTTTGCCCGTATATCAGGGCGTTGGTCTTGGCATGGCGCTGATTGGCAAGGGGCTCAATGCTGCGCGCGCCAAAGGCCACTCATTGGTGGTTCTGGTGGGTGATGAGCCTTATTACGGCCGTGCCGGGTTCAGGCCGTTCGATGAACGCTCGGTGGGCCTTCCCGGTCCGTATGATCCTGACCGGGTGCTTTATGTGGAGCTTGAGGAAGGTGCTGCAAAGGGCATTTCCGGCTTGATTTTGCCGCCCCATCGCATCTGAGGTGAGAGGTTAGCGGCCCTCGCGGTACCAGGCCAATCCAAGCAGGAACAACAATGCGGCCAGGGCCAAAAGGCTTGAGAACAGGGCATATTCCTTAAGCGATTCAACTCGGTATGCCCCATTGCGCCGCAGGGCGAGCCAGCCTGGGCCAGCCATCCGGCGACCCGGGTGTGCCTGGCGGATTGTCGGCAGAGAAACGCTTTCTTCTCCACTTGCCACCCAGAATGCGCGTCCGCCGGTTTCGCTTAAAATCGGCTCCAGCTTGGCGGTTGAGGCGGTAATCTCGGCCATCTCCTTAGGATCAGAACTGCCAACGGCCGCGACCGCTGAGAGAATACCATCGGTGAGCCGGTGAATGCCCGGTTCGCTTACCGCTACACGGGCGCGCCACTGGCCGGGTTCTTCTTGCTTCAGCTTCAGAGTTTGCTTGGCGCCGGATGGGCTGGTTATGGTCACATCCGGTGTGGTGTCTTCAAGCGTGCGTCGTTCAATGGTCAGCGCGCGCCCCTTGTGGATGCCGCGCAAAGCTTCTTCCTCAAGGTCTGGTTCTTTCATCAGCCAATGGGCAAGCCGGCGCAACAGCTCAGCCTGCGGTCCGCCGCCTTCATAGCCGCGCGCCCACAGCCAGGCATGGTCTGACAAAAGCTGTGCCACCCGGCCCTTACCGCGCCTGTCCAGTATCATCAGCGGTTTGTTTGCCGTGCCCGACATAACGATATCACCCTGCTTGGGCACCACGTCGATAAGTCTGAACCAGCGGCCCCACTGGGGGTCAGGTCCTTCGCCCCCTGGCAGGCCGCCTGTTACCGGATGGCGCGCACCGCGCTCGGTAACCACCGGTTTGAAAGGTTCCGCCTGTACGCCGCCGGTGGGCGTAGAAGGAAGAATGGCTGAAAGGGGTGTCCGGTAAAGGCTGAGCGGGGTGGCAAATGCGGGCCCCGCCGCCGTAAGTACCGCACCGCCGTCTTCCACATACTCTGCCACGTTGGCGAGATAAATCATCGGCAACACGTCACGGCGCTGATAGCGGTCGAAAATGATCAGGTCGAAATCGTTGAGTTTCTCGGAAAATAATTCCCGTGTGGGAAAAGCAATCAACGACAGTTCCACAATCGGCGTTGTGTCCTGCTTTTCAGGTGGGCGCAAAATTGTAAAGTGCACCAGGTCAACTGCCGCGTCCGATTTCAGAAGATTGCGCCATGTGCGCTCGCCCGCATGAGGTTGACCCGAAACAAGCAGCACCCGCAACCGGTCGCGAATGCCCCGCGTCAGAACAACCGCCCTGTTGTTCAATTCCGTCAGTTCGCCGTCAACAGCGTTAACTTCGAGCCCGGTTATGTTGTTGCCGCCATGGGCGATGGTGATTGGCACATCAAATGGCGTGCCCACGGGAATGGAAATTTGTTCCGGCTCGCCGCCATCTATGCTGATTGACAAGCGTGCGGTGGTTTCGCCGGTGTTCTGATCGTCCACCCGCAGCCTGATTACCTGCTTCTGGCCCACAATGGCGAACTGCGGCGCTTGCTCAATAACCAGCCGCCGGTCGCGCTCATTCTTGCGCCCGGTTATGAGCGCGTGAACCGGTCCGTTATAGCCCTGCGCCGCCATCGTGTCCGGCACGTCATGCACCTGGCCATCGGTTATCATTATGGTGCCGGCAAACCGCTCTGGAGGCACATCACCCAGCGCCTCGTTCAACGCGCGGAAAAGTTGGGTGCCTTCATCTTCCGGCAAATCAGATGGATTGACTGTCACGGTCTTGACCGTCAAATCAGGTAAATTTTTCAGTATCCTGTCAACTTCTTCACGGGCAGCTGTTGCACGCACATCGCGGTTGTCGATGCGCTGGCTGGTGCTAAGGTCGCTCACAACTACCGCCACATCAGGAAGAATTTTGCGGGCCTCATCGCGCGCCACCGGATTAAGTATGGCCAGAAACACCGCTGCCATGGCCAGGGCCCTGAGTAAGGCGCCGCGGGCGCGCAGCAATATGCCCAAAATGACGATTGCCAGCGCTGCAAACCCCAGAAGGGCAAGCCAGATTTCAGAAACAAGTGGAGCAAATTCGAACGTGAGGCTCATGACTACTGCCCCAATCGTTCGAGAATCGAGGGCACATGCACCTGATCGGCCTTGTAGTTGCCGGTAAGCGCATACATGACAATGTTCACACCGGTGCGCATGGCGAACTCGCGCTGGCGGTTGGTGCCGGGCACGGTGGCGAACATGGGCTGGCCGGATTCTTCAATTGCCCAGGCTCCGGCATAGTCGTTTGAGCCGATGATAATCGAGGAAACGCCGTCTGTGCTCGATGTGCCGGTGGTACCTGGGACCTTGTCCCGGTCCGTTGCCTCAACCCATAGCTTGCCGCCCGCCCAGCGGCCCGGGAACCGGTGTAACAAGTAAAACGCCTTGGTTATCACATGATCCGGCGGCACTGTTTCCAACGGGGGAATATCAAGCCCTGACAGGATTCGCCGCAGGGCCTGGTTTCCGGTGCTGCCGTCTGCAGAAAGGCCCGGCATTGCCCGCTGGTGATCACGCGTGTCGAAAAATATTGTCCCGCCGTTTTTGAGGTAAGCGGAGATTTTGGCAAGCGCTGCATCGCTGGGCCGCGGGGCATCAGGCTCAACAGGCCAGTAGATGAACGGAAAGAAAACAATGTCATCTTTTTCAATATCGATGCCAACCGGCTTTTCCGGTTCAAGCGAAGTGCGTGAAAATAACACTTCGGTGAGCCCTTCAAGCCCGGCGGCGATGACACTATCAACGCGCGTTTTGCCTGTAAGTACATATGCAAGCCGTGTGTCCAGGGTGGCCCGCATGGCGAAGTAGTCGTTTTGTGCGGTCGCCGAATTATCCCGTTCCTGGGCGCGGACGTTTGCCGGATTCAGGGCAATCACCAGCGCGATCAGCAAGCCTGCGATGCTTGTGGTTACCATTGGCGCATGGCGGCGCGACAAGCGTCCTGAAAGCCACAGGCTCGCCAGGGCATCAATAATCAAAAGCAAGAAGGCAGCAACCATAAACGCTGCCTTTAAAGGAACCACCGGAAGAGGCGAGAACGTGGTGACCGTCACGCCGCTTGGGAAATTGGAAAGGACTGCAAACTTCTGTTCTTTTTCTACTGCGTTTATGGCCCGGGTAAGCCCGCCGCGCCGGTAGAATCCCGGCGGGTGCTCGGGGCCGGGTTTAACTGTTTTGATGTTTGCCGCCGGTATCGGCGCTGCGTCAACCGGTGGTGTGGTGAGCTCGCCGTAACCGTTTAGGGCTCTGACCGGCGCATAGGCTCCGCTCTGGCGCGCTTCTGTTGTCGCCAATGGGCCTTCGCCTGAACCGATAATGCCTTGGGAACGGGAAACCATCCGCCGCAACATTTCAACGAACAGGCCGGAAAGAGGCAAATTCGACCAGCTTGGCTCAGCGGTCACATGGAAAAGTACAACCGTTCCTGTGCCCCTTTTTGCTGCGGTAACAAGAGGGGTGCCGTCTTCAAGGCGCGCCCAGGTGCGCTCGCTCAATTCCATCAAAGGTTCGGCCAGAACCTGCCGGTTGACGGTCACTTCTTCAGTGATGTTCAAACCAAAGAAAGGACTCTTTTCATCAAACGGGCTCATTTGCTGCGGGCTCGACCAGGAAAGTGCCCCGCCGAGCGCCCGCCCACCCTGGCGCAATGGTACCGGAACCAAATCGTCTTGCCGGGCTGCAAGGCGCGGGCCGGCAAACCGCACCAGCGTGCCGCCCTTTTCAAGCCATTGTTCAACCGCGTCATGGTCGACAGCCTGCAACTTGCCGATATCGGCAAGAATGAGAACGGAAAGCCCGCCATCAATGAGTTCGCGAATACCACTGCCGGCTTCATCAGCTGGCGCGATTTTCACTTCCGCATAGGGTTCCAACGCCCGCGACACATAGTAAAGCGGTGAGAGCAACGGTTGGTCCTTGATGGTGTTGACGCCTGACACGAGACCAACAGATTTGCGCCGCCAGGTATCGTCCACCAGGTAAACGGAAGCCGCTGAACGGGCCTCTGCCAATTCAATGCGTGAGACTTCGTTGCGCAAGGCAATGGGCATCTCGATTTTCGCCGATGTCTCTGTTGCACCCTTGGTGAAGGAGTAGGGAACGTTTGCAAGATTGCGCCCGTTCAATGCCAGCGCGTTTATCAGGCCAGCGCGCTCACCAGAGGCAATGCCGCCATCAATGCGCTTAAGATTTACCGAGAGGTTTCCATCCCCGAGCGAAATCCCTGTGGCCAGCACAGGCAGGGTTGTTGCATCCGCCAATACAACCGTGACATCACCGGCACCTCCGGCAAATTCTGTCAATTGGCTGGCGAATGCACCACCATTTCCATAGTCAATCCCGTCCGACAGCCAAACCACTTCAAGGCCCGAAATTTCGGCAATTTTTGCCTTCAGCGCCGCGGCAAGCGAAAGCCGGTCGGGCGCCAACGGGCTCGGGCGGGCCGCAGAAATCGTGTCGCGGGCTTTTTCCGCACGCACCGGTTCCAGCACCTGTGGCGTCAGGCGGGGGGAGGTGAATGCCGCGATCACCGGGCGCGACTGGCGCGCTGCTCTGTCGAGCGCCTGGTCTGCCGCGCTCAAAACCCGCTGCCAGGTCTTGCCGCTCGCCCAGCCATCATCGATCACCAATAGTACCGGCCCTGACCCGCGCTCAGCCGGGCGTGGTTGATTGAGCACAGGCTCGGCAATCGCCAAGATGATGCAGCTTACCGCCAGCAATCGCAGCAAAATGAGCCACCACGGGGTGCGGTGCGGGGTTTCCTCACGCGAAATCAAGTCAAGCAGGAACCGGAACGGCGGGAATGCGACCGTCTCAGGCTTGGGAGGGGTAAACCGTAAGAGGTACCACAGAACCGGCAAGGCAATGAGCGCTGCCAGTGCCCAAGGGTTCAAAAACGCCAAGCTGCCGATCTGCCAGATCATTTCTCAGCTAAGCCCTCCAATTTGCCCGGCCGGTGGCAAAGTCACCGGAAAGGTGCCCGTAGAGCGACAGTAAAACCCGCTGCGGCGGAGTGTCTGTGTGATGCACAGTGAACGACCATCCGAGCCGGCGGGCAAGGGCGGAAATTTCTGCCCGGTGCTGTTCAACTTTTTCCTGATAGGCCCCGCGTAGCTCTTCAACCCTGCCGATTGTGAGCTTCAACGGGCCGTTCATTTCGGCGAATTCCTTGCGGCCCTGATAGGGGAGTGTTTCTTCGGCCGGGTCGAGCACCTGCACAATATGGCCCTTCACATCTTCACCGGCAATTTCGCCCAGCCTGTGGGCAATGTGGTCGATAGGCTGGAGAAAGTCGCCTATCAGCACACAGGTTGAAAACCTGCTGAGGCGGGTTTCGGGGGGAAGGCCATTTTCAGCTTCGGCAATGCCTGTATCAGTCATCCACCGGGCCATAGGGCGAATTGCGAAACGGTGCACCGACGGGGCCATTTCAGCGCCCAGAAGCCCCACGCGTTCACCGCCGCGCAAAAGCAGGTTCGCCAGAGCAAGCGTCAGCACGATTGCGCGTTCGCGTTTTGAGATCTCCACCAGATGGGAGTGAAAATCCATTGACGAAGTAAGATCACACCACAGCCAGACTGTGTTGGCCGCTTCCCATTCGTTTTCCCGGATATAGATGTTTTCCGAGCGCGCAGAGCGCCGCCAATCAATCATTGATGCCGGATCGCCATCGCGGTAGCGGCGATATTGCCAGAAGGTTTCACCGATGCCGGCGCGGCGGCGCCCGTGCAACCCATGGGCCACCGTCTGGGCCACCCGGTCAGCATCTATCAACAAAGCCGGAAATGCCGAGGCAAGCGCTTCGGAACGTTCACGCAGGCTGTGCGCCTGCGCCTTTGCCTGCTTGCGGGCTATTTCGATACTGTTGATCGGATCGCTCCTTAGCCGAGATCGTTTGTGAGACGGGTAATCACATCATCAAGGGAAACCCCGTCTGCCCGTGCTGCAAATGTTAGCGCCATGCGGTGGTTGAGCACCGGATGGGCAAGCGCGATAACATCGTCAATCGAAGGGGCAAGGCGCTGGTCCATAAGTGCACGGGCGCGAATGCCGAG
>JBPCVY010000180.1:0-3231 GCA_051010055.1 Hyphomicrobiales bacterium
TTCCGCTGGACCAGATGAGTGTTTCCATGACCATGAACGGCGCGGTACTGCCCGTCATGGCCCTATATATCGTTGCCGCCGAGGAACAGGGCGTTTCACCGGAAAAACTCTCCGGCACCATTCAGAACGACATTCTGAAAGAATTCATGGTGCGCAACACGTACATCTATCCGCCAACGCCTTCCATGCGGATTATCTCCGATATTTTCACCTATACCTCCCAAAACATGCCGAAATTCAATTCCATTTCCATTTCCGGCTATCACATGCAGGAGGCGGGCGCTTCCGCCGACCTTGAATTGGCTTATACCCTTGCAGACGGGCTGGAATATGCCCGGGCAGGCATTTCGGCTGGTCTGGAAATTGACCGGTTTGCGCCGCGACTTTCCTTCTTCTGGGCCATTGGCATGAACTTCTTTATGGAAGTTGCCAAGATGCGCGCAGCCCGGCTTTTGTGGGCAAAGATTATCTCCCAGTTCAACCCGCAGAACACCCGCTCGCTTTCCCTTCGCACCCACTGCCAAACCTCCGGCTGGTCGCTGACAGCGCAAGATGTTTTCAACAACGTCACCAGAACCTGCATCGAGGCCATGGCGGCAACGCAGGGCCACACCCAATCGCTCCACACCAATGCGCTTGATGAAGCCCTGGCTTTGCCGACGGACTTTTCCGCCCGCATTGCCCGCAACACCCAGCTGTTTCTGCAGCAGGAAGCAGGCACCTGCCGCGTCATCGACCCATGGGGCGGCAGCTACTACGTCGAACGCCTCACCTACGAGCTCGCCCAAAAAACCTGGGAACATATTGAAGAAGTTGAAGAGCTTGGTGGCATGGCAAACGCCATCGAGGCCGGTATTCCAAAACTGCGCATCGAAGAGGCGGCAGCGCGCACCCAAGCGCGCATTGATGCTGGCGTACAAACCGTGGTTGGCGTTAACAAGTACCCAACCCATGAGCGCGATAATATCGAGGTGCTGAAGGTTGAGAACGCCAAGGTGCGCGCTGAGCAAATTGCCAAGTTGGACAAGCTCAAAGCGGAGCGGAACGAGGAAGAAACTCAGGCAAAACTTAGCGCTTTGAGCGATGCCGGACGGTCAGACGGAAACCTCCTCGCTGCCGCCATAGATGCAGCGCGCGCCAAGGCGACGGTTGGCGAAATTTCTCTTGCACTTGAGAGCGTATATGGCCGCCACGTTGCCGAAATTCGTGCTATTCAGGGTGTTTATCGCAAAGAGGTTGGCGAATTGTCCGAAACGATCAAAAAAGCGCGTGAGCTTGTTGATGCATTTGCCGAGGCAGATGGCCGCCGTCCGCGCATTTTAGTGGCTAAAATGGGCCAGGATGGCCACGACCGCGGCCAGAAGGTCATTGCAACCGCCTTCGCTGATATCGGATTCGATGTGGACATAGGCCCGCTTTTTTCAACGCCGGGAGAAGTTGCCCGTCAGGCGGTGGAAAACGATGTGCACATTATCGGGGTTTCGTCCCTTGCTGCCGGCCATCTCACCCTGGTGCCGGAACTGCGCGCAGCACTTGCCGATTTGGAGCGCCAGGACATCATGGTTGTTGTGGGCGGCGTAATTCCACCACAGGATTTTGAATTATTGACGGATGCTGGCGCTGCCGCAATCTTCCCGCCGGGCACCGTGATTTCCGATGCAGCGCAAGAACTCATGCGCAAACTCTCCGTGGACCGGGGCTATACGGACGCTGCTGAATGAGCGCGATTAAGGGCCTAAATCACATTACTCTTGCGGTGGGTGATTTATCCCGAGCTGTGCGTTTTTATGTAGATGGGCTGGATTTTGTCCTGCGCAAGCAATGGGCAGGCGGCGCCTATCTGGAAGCAGGCGACATATGGCTTTGTCTATCGGTGGATGATCATGCACAGCTTACACCGCGCGAAGATTATACACACCTTGCATTTGATACCAGTCTTGAGGAATTTGAGGGGCTTGTGAAGCGCGTTTTGAGCGCGGGCGGGCGGAAATGGAAAGAAAACAAATCCGAGGGCGAGAGTTTCTATTTCCTTGATCCTGACGGCCACAAGCTTGAAATTCATGTCCGGTCGCTTAAAACCCGCCTTGAAGCCATACCCAGTTGATCAAAATTCATGACGTCAAACAACAAACCGGACATTTCTGCACTCGCCGCAAGACTGCGTCAGGGCGACCGCTCCGCCCTGGGCAGGGCGATTACGCTGGTCGAATCCAAGCGCCCTGACCATGAAGATCAGGCTCAAGAGCTTCTTACCGAGCTTATGCCTGACACCGGCAACGCCAATCGCGTCGGCATAACCGGTGTACCAGGCGTCGGCAAATCGACCCTTATCGATGTTCTGGGCCAGAACCTCATCGCAGCCGGCCACAAGGTGGCAGTTCTTGCGGTTGACCCGACAAGCCAAAGAACAGGCGGCTCCATATTGGGCGACAAAACCCGCATGTCAGGGCTGGCGGTGCGCTCGGAGGCATTCATCCGCCCCTCTCCTGCCGGCAACACCCTTGGCGGCGTTGCCCGGCGTACCCGCGAATCCATGCTCCTGTGCGAGGCCGCCGGCTATGATGTCGTCATTGTGGAAACCGTGGGCATTGGCCAGTCAGAAACTGCGGTTGCCGATATGGTGGATTTCTTTTTGGTATTGATGCTGCCAGGTGCAGGCGATGAACTGCAGGGCATCAAGAAAGGTGTTCTAGAAATCGCCGATATGATTGCGGTGAACAAGGCCGACGGTGAAAACGAGAAGAAAGCAAATGCCGCCGCGGCTGAATATATGGCTGCTTTCCACATTCTTACCCCCCAAAGCCCGAATTGGCGCCCGCCTGTGATAACGGTTTCAGGGCTTAAGAATATTGGCATTGATAACATGTGGGGCGAGATTGAACGTCACCGGGATATTTTTGTCGATACGGGCGAATTCACGTCAAAGCGCCAAAACCAAAGGGTGCGCTGGATGTGGAGCATGCTTGAAGACAGGCTCATTGCAGCGGTGAAGTCGAACCCGAAAATCAGCGGCAAACTAGATGGCATCGAAAAGGATGTGGCGGAGGGAAGGCTTACTCCCGTTCTTGCCGTCCGCCAGCTTTTAAGTGCGATTGGACTTTAAGCAAGGCTTTCCCGGAACGCCTCAGAGGCCCTGATGGCGCCGGTTTCCAGCCGCTTGCGATTGAGAACCGGACGCTCGGCAAATGCATGCAGCTTTGCAAGTTCTTCTTCGGTCCACGCATCCAGCGC
>JBPCVY010000181.1:0-8241 GCA_051010055.1 Hyphomicrobiales bacterium
GAACTGGTTGTAGAGGCGCTTGCCATTTTGTCGGCCATGCCGGCTGAGCGGGTGCGCAATCTCATCTTTGCAAAGGGCGCATTGAGCTTGCGGGCGGTACACTCGAAAGCCTCGTTGCCAAAGGCGCTTTTTGCACCTTTGCGGGTGGCGGTTGATGTTGAAGCTGCGCGCCTTGCCGGCAAACAGCCCAAATCGGGCGATGTTTTTGGGCGGAAAATGATTGAAAAAGTACTCACCAGCTATGAGAGCTTTCGGCCCGAGCAGCGCATTGAACTTTTGGGGATGATTGGCAGCTATGGCGCGCCGGCAGCTGCTGCATTGGCAGCCCAGCTCATGGAAGAGACTACAAAGGCTGCATAAACAAGAAGCTTACCTGGGACTTTTTTGGGGCGTCCGTAAGCGGCGCCTTTTTTTTGATTTCACAAAAACATATGCCGGAACCCTTTTGAGGTCCCGGCATATGCTTACTCAAGGGCCAACTGGCCCGATACGCAACTAACTATGAAAGCAGAGTAGCGTGAGCGCCTTAAAATTCCCTAAATCTAAAATTCTAATTTTCGTGCTATTTTGGCACAATTATCAATAGGTTAACACAATGCTTTGTCACGGTTTAATAACCAAATTGCTCAGAAATCACCCGTTCTTCAAGGCTGTGGCCCGCGTCAAACAACAATTCTGCACCGAAGCTTTGATCAAGTGCGACATTCACTTCTGAGACGTCCCTGAACTCAGCATAGTCTGCCACAGCGCTCACCGGGCGCTTGCTTGCTTCAAGAATGCGAACCTTGACTTCTGCGTTGTTCGGCAAGATTGCCCCGCGCCACCTGCGCGGCCTGAAGGCGCTGATGGGGGTGAGCGCCAGAAGAGGGGAGTTGATGGGCAAAATCGGGCCGTGCGCGGACAGGTTGTAGGCGGTTGAGCCGGCGGGTGTTGCCACTATGAGCCCATCGCAGATGAGTTCTTGAATGCGCACCCTGCCATCAACAATGATTTCAAGCTTGGCTGCCTGATGGCGCTCGCGCAGGAACGATACTTCATTAAAAGCAATCGCCTCGTGGGTTTCGCCGCGAACATCCTTGGCCCGCATTTTGAGCGGATGAACCGTTGACGACACCGCATCGCCAAGGCGCTCTTTCAGACCATCTTCGCTGAACGTGTTCATCAGAAAACCAACACTGCCGCAATTCATCCCGTAAATTGCTTTGCCCGTTCCAACGAACTTGTGCATGACCTGCAGCATGAAGCCGTCACCGCCCAAAGCAACGATAATGTCGGCCTCGTCTTCCGGCACGTTGCCATAGCTCTCCGCCAGCCCAGGAAAGGCAGCTTGAGCCTCTTCTGCTTCGCTGGCAATGAAGGCGAGATTTTCAAATGGCATGCGGAGCGTCCCCGATTGGTCCAGAATTTCAGTCTAATGCCACAGCCGATGTTGAAAAGCGACCGCAACAGCTTTTTACCATTGTTTTAGCAATCATTTTGGTAATGAAGTGTTTCCGGGACGCACAGCATTGTGCTTATTAAAATATATATTACATGAATAAAAAGGTGTGAGTAAGGAATTAATGGCTAGGATTAGACTAAAGACTGCGACAGCTTCGCTATGGCTATTCTTCAAGATCACATGCTATGTGTCGAATATCAACGGCGGCTGAAGAAGAGAAATTGCTAATGTCGATGGATCTGGGCTTGGGAACAGAGCCGATTAGGTGCGAAACCTGTGCGATTCGCCACCGTGCGGTGTGTGGTGCGCTGACGGGGGCAGAGCTCGCGCGGCTCAATCAAATCGCCAAATTACGAAAAATTGAAGCCGGCCAAACCATTATGTCTGATGAAGACCCGGCAATGTTCCTGGCAAATGTGGTTGAGGGAGTGGTCAAGCTTTCGAAAACCCTGCCGGACGGCCGCCAGCAGGTAATTGGCCTGTTGTTTGCGCCTGATTTTCTGGGCCGGGTGTTCAATGAAACAAATCCCTATTTTGCTGAAGCGGCAACAGATGCCCGCATTTGCGCTTTTCCAAGAAAGCAGTTTGAGGCCTTACTCGATGAATTTCCCGGACTTGAGCACCGGCTCCTTGAGCACACGTTGACAACCCTTGATTTTGCCCGTGAATGGATGGTCTTGCTTGGCCGCAAAACCGCGCAAGAAAAAGTCGCCAGCTTTCTTTTGCTATTGGCGGAGCGTTCGATGAACATCGGCTGTGCACACAGCGCCGAAAATGAGACGGCTCAGTTTGAACTGCCGCTTACCCGAAATGATATTGCCGACTATCTCGGCCTCACCGTGGAAACCGTAAGCCGGCAAATCACCAGACTGAAATCAGCAGGTGTGATTGAGCTTATCGACAACCGCCACTTCACGGTGCCGGGTATTGGAAGATTGAAAGGGATTGCGGGATAGTCCCATGCGCCTTCAAACAGCAACTGAATGCTTTTTGCCGCCGGTGTTCAGATAGCGGTCAAAATGGGCTGAGATGACACGGATGAACGTCTTTCCTGTTTTGGTAACCTCGTAACCGTCATCAGTTGCCCTGAACAATCCATCCTTGTCGTTTTGTGCAAACAGGCTTGCTTCGCGCAGAATATCCTCTGCCCGCTTGCCGAATTTTTCCGTGAGCTCTGCGGTTGAAAGCTTAAAGTCGCACATCAGGCGCTCAATGACGAAAGCGCGCATTCGGTCATCACCATCAAGTTCGATGCCTTTGCACGTTGCCAGTCCGCGAACTTCGATCTGGCGCATGTATTCACCCGTCGCCACGGTGTTTTGCAGATAGCCATTAGGAAACTGGCTGATCGCCGATGCCCCGAACCCGATGAGTGCATCGCAGGCATCTGTTGTGTAGCCTTGGAAGTTCCGCCGCAAGTTGCCATTGGCCGCGGCGATGGCAAGTTCATCATCGCGCTTTGCGAAATGGTCCATGCCGATTTCCTGATAGCCATGCCCAAGCAGCGTTTCGCTGCCACATACGGATTGGTGGTACCGTTCGAGAATGTCCGGAAGGGAGCTCTCATCGATCATTTTTTGATGGGTTTTCATCCATGGCACATGGGCATAGCCGAACATGGACACCCGGTCCGGATCAAGCGAAGCAACCTTGTGCACAGTCTCCGCAACTGTTCTGACGCTTTGGTGGGGCAGGCCATAGAGCAAATCCAGGTTGACGGAGTTTACACCCAGGGCGCGCAGTTTTGAGATCGTGTCTGCGGTTTCCTCGTAAGACTGGGTTCGGTTGATAGCTGTCTGCACCACCGGATCAAAGTCTTGAACCCCAATGCTCACCCTGTTGACGCCAGCGCCCACCAAAGCGTTTATCCGTTCATCGCCAATATCGCGCGGATCGATTTCAACGCCAAACTCGGCATTGTATGAAAAGGTAAAGCGGTCTTTCAAAAAGCCCGCCAGTTCGGAAATGTCTTCAGGTGAGAGAATGGTGGGTGAGCCGCCCCCCCAATGGAGGTGATGAACTTCTGTTCCCTCCGGGACAAGATCGGCAACATTAGCGATTTCCTGATAAAGGGTTTCCAGATAAGCGGCTATGGGCGCGTATTTGAGCGTGCGTTTTGTGTGGCATCCGCAAAACCAGCACAAGGTGTCGCAATAGGGGATGTGTACATAAAGAGAAAGGCTTGAACCGGGCTTCAGCCCGCGAAGCCAATCTTCGTAAACACTGCCGGACTGTTCCATGAAATGAGGCGCGGTCGGATAGCTCGTGTAGCGCGGAACCGGCGCGCTCAACCGTTCAATTGCTGCACTATCAATTCGCTGGGACATAAGAACCTGGTCCTCAAGTGACGTTTTTAGGTTTGCAGGCGTGGCAATTGCCATCGCATGAGGCCCCGTTTGCACCAACTGCAAAACGGTTTTCCGCCATAACTGCGTTGATCATTTCCATCTCTTCAGTTGAAAGTCTTCGCCTTGCCAGGGGCAGCAGGAAGGTGTTTTCCCAATGAAGATGCCGGCGGTACCCTTCAAAGAACGATCTCAGCATGTAGCCGAGCATGTTCGGATTGTCCGCCTTCTCACCGCAGGCCAGTTTTTCAAGGGTTTCGGCAATTTCGTGAGCCGTGCTTTCATCTGCCGAATGTTCCCAGCTGAGTTGTTCCAGATGCCCGATCAAGGTTCCGTCTTTGCGCGCCTTTTCCCTCAGTAGGGCAAACAGGCCGTCCTCTTCATCTTTGTGATGTTGAGGCAACTCCTGGCGAAGAAAAACCAGCACACTGGCGCATTGATCGCAATTTACAGCCTCAGGAAGACTGTCAGCAATTTCCTCCAATATGTCACAAAAGGCCGCATGCTCCTTGTGGACGCGTTCAATTATCGCGATGGGATCGGTCACCGTTATTCCCGCATTGAAAAAAATCTGCACATAAGCAACAATTTCCCGTGTTACCGGGGTTGTGATTTTGTCACAGTTCGACAGTGCACAGCGCCATTGAATTCCGCCTTGATATAGGTCAAGGCTGGACCGGGGGAACTGATCCATACAGCGCGACCATTGCGTGGAAAAAATTTTTGCAGGGGGCAAAAAGCATGACTGCAGCAGCACCACTCATCTTGTATGGCTTCGGCGCGTTAATCGCGATGATGGCCGCGGCGAAAGCGCATGACACGCTTTTCGCCGTTCATATGTGGATTTTTGTAATCGCTGCACTGGTTGCAGCGATTTTCAAGGTGCGCAGGTTCAAGTTCGATGATGAAGCGCCAACGGAAACCAAAGAGAAATATCTAGATGGCGTTATAAGGGCCGGTGCGGTCATTTCCCTGTTTTGGGGCGTTGTTGGATTTCTGGTTGGAGTGATTATTGCCTCCCAGCTGGCCTGGCCTGAGTTGAACCTGGGTCCGGCCTGGTTGAATTTTGGCCGGTTAAGGCCACTGCACACTTCAGCTGTTATATTTGCATTCGGTGGTAATGCGTTGATATGTACAAGTTTTTATGTTGTGCAACGAACGTGTCAAACGCGGCTGGCCCTCGGTAATGCCGCTTGGTTCGTATTCTGGGGCTATAACCTGTTCATCGTGCTTGCGGCGACGGGCTACCTCCTCGGGGTCACTCAGTCCAAGGAATATGCCGAACCTGAGTGGTACATCGACCTGTGGCTGACGGTTGTCTGGGTCGTTTATCTGCTGGTGTTCCTGTTCACACTGTTCAACCGCAAAGAACCGCATATTTACGTCGCGAACTGGTTTTACCTGGCCTTCATCGTCACCATAGCAATGCTGCACGTGGTCAACGGGCTGGCGATGCCGGTATCGTTCCTTGGCTCAAAAAGTTATCCGGTTTTTGCAGGTGTGCAAGATGCGTTGACCCAATGGTGGTATGGGCACAATGCGGTTGGTTTCTTCCTCACCGCCGGCTTCTTGGGCATGATGTACTACTTCATGCCCAAACAGGCAGAGCGGCCGATTTACTCCTACCGGTTGTCGATCGTGCACTTTTGGTCGCTGATTTTTCTCTATATCTGGGCCGGGCCGCACCATCTTTTGTTCACCGCATTGCCTGACTGGGCGCAGACACTGGGCATGACCTTTTCGATTATGCTTTGGATGCCTTCCTGGGGTGGCATGATCAACGGCCTGATGACCCTGTCAGGCGCCTGGGACAAGATGCGTACCGATCCGATTATCCGCATGATGGTTATCGCCATCGCCTTCTACGGTATGTCTACATTTGAAGGACCGATGATGTCGATTAAGGCGGTGAATTCGCTCAGCCACTACACCGACTGGACCATCGGGCACGTGCATTCCGGCGCGCTTGGCTGGGTTGGCATGATTTCCTTTGCCGCCATCTACTACCTGGTGCCGAAGCTTTGGAACCGGGACGGCCTCTATAGCCTCCGGCTCATCAACTGGCACTTCTGGCTCGCAACCCTCGGCATCGTCATATACGCCGCGGTGATGTGGGTGGCCGGTATCACACAAGGCTTGATGTGGCGCGAATTCGACGATCAGGGCTTCCTGGTGAACTCTTTCGTTGAAACCGTGAACGCCATACGGCCCATGTACACCTTCCGTGTGTTCGGCGGTGTGCTCTACCTGGCCGGCTCCTTGGTCATGGCCTGGAACATCTATCAAACCATACGCGGCAGAAAACGTGATGAGGCACCCATGGTGACCCGCGTTGATGCAGCTGTGGCGTGAAGGAGGAATTCGCAATGTTTGATCATAAGAAAATCGAGACGAACGCGACCCTGCTTCTGGTTCTGTCCCTGGTCGTGGTTTCAATTGGCGGCATCGTGGAAATCGCCCCGTTGTTCTATCTCAAAAACACCATTGAGAAGGTGGAAGGGGTGCGACCGTACTCGCCGCTGGAACTGGCCGGGCGCAACATTTACATCCGCGAGGGTTGCTACAGCTGCCATTCGCAGATGATCCGGCCTATGCGCGATGAAGTGCTCCGCTATGGCCATTATTCGCTGGCGGCGGAAAGCATGTACGACCATCCGTTCCAGTGGGGTTCCAAACGAACTGGGCCGGACTTGGCCCGGGTAGGGGCCCGCTATTCAGATGAATGGCACGTTCAACACCTTATTGAACCCACATCGGTGGTGCCGGAATCCATCATGCCGCCTTATGCGTTCTTGATGGATGCTGCATTGCGCACCGATGATATTGCAGATCACCTCAAGGCGAACCGGGCAGTTGGAGTGCCTTACACCGATGAGATGATTAAAAATGCTGCAACCGATATGCGTGCCCAGGCCAATCCTGACGATGATGGCGCCGAAGATGTGGTTGCCCGTTATCCCAAGGTCGTCGTCAGCAACTTTGATGGTAGTCCCGGGCGTCTTACCGAAATGGATGCGCTGGTGGCTTATCTGCAAATGCTGGGCACACTGGTCGATTTCTCGACTTACAAAGCAGAAGAAAACCTGCGTTAGGAGCAAGGTTGATGGATTACGAAACCGCACGTCAGCTTGCCGACACCTGGGGCCTGGTTTTTCTGGTGGTTCTGTTTGTTGGTGTTGTTGCCTTCGTGTTCCGGCCAGGTGCTGGCAAGAAATATGAAGAAGCTGCGAAGATTCCTCTTAAAGATGACGAGGTAAAAGATGGCTAAAGCCGATTTCGACGAACTGTCGGGCACAGAAACAACTGGCCACGAGTGGGACGGCATTAAAGAACTCAACACGCCGTTGCCGCGGTGGTGGCTTTGGACATTTTATGCCACCGTCATCTGGGCGTTTGGCTACATGATTGCCTATCCAGCAATTCCGCTCATCACCAGCTACACAAAGGGCATGCTGGGTTATTCGAGCCGGGCCGAACTGGCCAGCGAAGTTGCTGTTGCCAAAGAGGGCCAGAACAAGTTCCTGGATAAGATGTCGACCATGTCTTTGGACGACATCAGGGGGGATCAGGAACTGTTTCAGTTTGCCGTGGCAGGCGGTAAGTCAGCCTATGTGGTTAACTGCGTGCAATGTCATGGCTCTGGCGCGCAAGGCGGGGGCGGGTATCCGAACCTCAATGATGATGACTGGATTTGGGGCGGTACGCTTGAAGATATTCTCACCACTTTGAAGCATGGCATCAGGTATGGAGGTGATGACGATACCCGCGTGTCTGAAATGCCGGCCTTTGGTGATGGCGTTCTGGAACCGGCGCAAATTTCGGCCACAACCGAGTTCGTGCTAAAATTGAGCGGTCAGGAGCATGATGCAGCCAAGGCCGAAGAGGGTGTTGCTGTTTATGCTGAAAACTGCGCCTCTTGCCATGGTGATGAAGGCAAGGGCGACCGCGAGCAGGGCGCACCTGATCTGACTGACAAGATTTGGCTCTACGGCGGCGATCGCGCGTCAATCGCCAAGCAAATCAGGGTTCCAAGCCACGGCGTTATGCCAGGGTGGCACGAGAGGCTTGATGAAAACACGATCAAACAATTGGCTATCTACGTTCATTCTCTGGGTGGGGGCGAATAGGGCCCAAACAGGTTAGGCGTTCTGATGAATGTAAAACCCAGCATTGACCGGCTTGATGTCGAGGCGGTCAATTCGAAGGAAAAACGAAGCCTTTATGCCGCCCGCGTAAAGATCTTCCCCAAACGGGTGAGCGGATATTTCCGCTCGCTCAAATGGTGGATCATGGCGATAACGCTGAGCATATACTACATCACACCCTGGCTGCGCTGGGACCGTGGTGATTTTGCCCCTGACCAAGCGGTGCTGGTAGACCTTGCCAACCGCCGGTTCTATTTCTTTTTCATCCAGATATGGCCGCAGGAATTCTATTACATTGCCGGCCTTCTGG
>JBPCVY010000182.1:0-4397 GCA_051010055.1 Hyphomicrobiales bacterium
ACGTATAACCGGTTGATCTTGGGAAGTTTTGTCCTTGGCCGCAAAATGGTTGAACTGGCCCCGGATGAAAAGAACATCGGCCTGTTGCTGCCAAACGCCAATGGCGCAACGGTTGCCTTCTTCGGCCTCCAGGCCTATGGGCGAACCCCCGCCATGCTCAACTTCACAGCAGGTCCAAAAAACATGCTTGCCGCCTGCAATGCTGCAGAACTTAAGACGGTTTTCACCTCCCACGCGTTCGTTGAGCAAGCCGGCTTGGATTCTCAGGTTGAAGAACTGGCCAAGTCGGCGCGGATTTTCTACTTGGAAAATTTGCGCGAGGAAATCGGCACACGCGATAAACTTGTTGGCATGGTTTCGTCTGTGTTTGCCCGTTGGGCGCATAGCCTTGCCGCGCGGGAAATCGATGCAGATTCTGCTAGCGTTATATTGTTCACATCCGGTTCTGAAGGTCACCCGAAAGGTGTGGTTCTGAGCCACCGCAATCTGAACGCAAACTGTCATCAGATTGCCGCCTGCATCGATTTTTCACCCCGCGATACCGCATTCAACGCGCTGCCTATTTTCCATGCCTTCGGGCTCACGGGCGGGTTGCTTCTGCCGGTGCTCTCCGGGGTGAAAACCTTTCTCTATCCCTCACCCCTTCACTACCGGGCCGTGCCGGAACTCATCTACGATACCAATGCAACCATTATGTTCGGCACCGATACCTTCCTTGCCGGATATGCCCGCATGGCTAACGCCTATGACTTCTACTCCATGCGCTACGTGGTGGCCGGTGCAGAAGCGGTAAAAGACGAAACCCGCAAAGTGTGGATGGAACGGTTCGGCCTGCGCATTCTTGAAGGATATGGGGCAACGGAAACATCGCCCGTTTTGGCCCTTAACACGCCCATGCACAACAAGCCGGGCACGGTGGGCAGGTTGTTGCCGGGCATTCAGTACAGAATCGAACCTGTTGAAGGGATTGATGAAGGCGGACGGCTTTTCGTGCGTGGTCCGAACGTCATGAGCGGTTATGTAAAAACATCGAAACCAGGCGAATTGGAACCTCCGCCAGATGGATGGTACGACACAGGCGATATTGTCAGTGAGGATGATGAAGGCTTCATAAAGATTCTTGGCCGGGCCAAGCGGTTTGCCAAGATTGCCGGTGAAATGGTACCCCTTGGCGCGGTTGAGGCAGCGGTGGCTGCCCACTGGCCGGACCATGGCCATGTGATTGTGAAGATGCCCGATGCCCGGAAGGGTGAAAAACTTCTGCTTGTTACATCAAACGAAAAGGCCGATCGCAAGAGCCTTTCAGATCTCATGAAAAAATCAGGATTGCCCGAGCTTTGGGTGCCGTGGGAAATTTTGCACGTGGACGAGATACCACTGCTTGGCTCGGGTAAAACCGACTATGGGAGTGCGGAAGCATTGGCGGCAAAAATTATGGCCAAATAGACGGGTCAGTTAGTTGTGGCGCCGCTTTCGGGTCTTCAAAAACAACCGAAGGCCCGTTTGACTGTCAACAGCATGCAACGGTGTAAATTTGAATTCAGATAGCGGTATCAGCGTATCGCCAATGCTGTCCATCACCCAGTGAGTGGGGTCGTTCTCAAATTCAATAATCAACACCGCGTGCGCTTCGTCAAGCCGTGGTGGCTCCCGGTGCAAAACTCCAATGAGGAGATGCTTGCGAAACACAGGCCACCCCAGCCAGTCCAATGTAGTGCTTTTCAGGAGCGCAAAGTCTTCACAGTCACCGCCTTCCGCTAATGTGGTTTCAGCTGTTGCCCAGAAGTCCGTTTTATGAAAGTGACGATAATCCGAGGCGTAGCGGACGGACGCATTGATCGTTGTGTTTACATACTGAATAGTTTCCAGTTTGGTTTCCACGGTTTCAAGGAACGCTTCTTTCAGAACGAACTTTCGCCACCGGGCAACCGCGGGATTGGCCGACAGCTTAAGTTCCATTGCTGCTCTTTGAGAGCGCAGGCGCCGTTTTTTAGGCGGTTTTCTATGCGCGGAATGGAGCTGTGCAGCTCGAGATAGACATTCTTCTCCGGAGGCAATTCTGCGCTTTGAGCAATGGCTGGAGCCAAAAGGGCATAGCCTGCAATTACTGTGACCAGGCAGTTGGCCAGCACAATCCTGCGGCCCAGGATTTTAGCTTCGTGAGGCTTTCCCCAGCCCGCCATTCCACCTATTTCCGTAAGCTGCAGCTAAAGCTGTTGCCTTCGGGCCAGGTCACCTGGGCTTCATCGCCCTTCAGCCAAAAGGAAATGCCGAAATCGGCGATGTAGCGCGCGCCGGAACCTGATGGGGCAAGCACGCCGATTGCCAGTTTATCGCCCCGTTCAAGGCGCACCGATGGTAAAGCGCCATCAAAAAAGGTGGCGGAAATCTCGTTTGCCGGGTTTCCCTCGCAGCTAAAGAATTTCGGCGCGCCTGCCGTGAGCAAGATGTAGCGGGCTTCCATTTCGGCAATGCGCAACTCATATCTTTCGCGTACACACCGGGCCAGATCGTTCGCCTTCCAGCACTCATCACGGCCCTTGATCCAGCCGCGCTGGGTGGCCTTGAGCATTTTTGTTGCCTCCGCCTCATCGCTTGCACCCTTGAGCCCGGCGAGGGCAGCTTTGAAAGTCTTACCCATTTTTTGGTCGAGCGCTGCCAGTTCCTCATTTTTGCAAATGAGTTCTTCAGCGGAACTTTCCGCCTTCGCACAATCAAATGTGGGTTTTGTTTCAGCCACAGCGCCATTGGTCAGCGCGAAAAGCAAAAGGGTCAAACTAGAGATGAAATTTCGCATGGAGGCCCGCATTCCGTTTTAAGTTTGTGCGTTCAAGAAACAGCTATTGAACTGCCAAACCTGGCCAGAACATGACCAAAGTGTTGAAAGAGTTTGATTGCTATTCGGCCAGCACGCGGGTGACGGGGAAGGTGATGGTCACAAGGGTGCCCTTGTCCGGTTCACTTGAAATGCTGAAGCGGGCGCGGTTGGCTTCGGTGAGCGCCTTTGTGAGCGGCAGACCAAGACCGGTGCCGGTTCCCTCGCTGCCACCAGCATCTTCAACCTGAATGAACGGCTGCATTGCCTTTTGCAGCTCATTTACCGACATGCCCCGGCCGGTGTCTTTTATTTTAAGGCGCACCTCGCCGCTGTCTTTCAGCTTGCCGGAAATGGCCACCTGGCCGCCCGGTGCGGTGAACTTTATCGCGTTCGTCAAAAGGTTCAGAACGATCTGGCGCATTGCGCGCTGGTCGGCCACAACTTCAGGCAAGTCCGTCTGCAGGCTCGTGCGCACTACAACCCGTCCATCGCGGGCCTGGTCCTGTACCAGCCCCATGCATTGGGCAATGACATCTTCCAATCTGACGCTGGTAAAGTTCAGCTCGAGCTTGCCGGCCTCAATCTTCGACAAGTCGAGCAAATCGTTAATGAGCGACAAGAGATGCTCACCGCTGGAATGAATGTCGTTGATGTATCCGGAATAGCGCGCGTTGGCGATGTCGCCGAATTTGCGCGACTTCATGACCTCAGAAAAGCCGATTATGGCGTTAAGCGGTGTGCGCAGCTCGTGACTGATATTCGCCAGGAACTCAGACTTTTGCGCATTTGCCCGCTCGGCAACCTCTTTACCCTTGCGCAAGTCCGCTTCGGTTTTCTTCCAGGTAGTGAGATCGCGCAACACCGCGCAGAACCTTGAAGATGCGCCATTTTCCGCGGTCTTTTTTGCCGGCAAGGGCCCCAATGTCAGGAACATGGGGATTTCACCGCCATTTTTTTCAACCCCAATCACCTCGCGCCCGTCATTAAAGGCGCTGGCGATACCGCCTTCGGAAAGATCGGCGATGTAGGATGAAAGTATGGTTCCGCCATCTTCGGCAAGTATTTCCGCAAGGGGTTTGCCCAGAAGTTCAGCGCTGTTAAAGCCAAAGAGCGCCTCTGCGCTTGCGTTGAGCGCCAGAATTGTGCCGCTACCATCCAGCGTGATGATGCCATCTGTCGCCGTGTTCAACATGGTGCGCAAATCTTCATCACCCAAGAGTGCTGCGCCAGGCTGCACTGAGCCGGACTGGGCAGGTGCGTCAGCGGCTTGTTCTTTCTCAATTTCACTCTCAACGGGGGCAGTGATCGCGGCCACATCACCGGTTTCAAGGCAGATTTGAACCGCACCACCACCAGGCCAGGTAATGGCGCTGGAATATGCCTTGAGCCGGATGGGTTCTGAATCCAGTGGAACGGAGGTGAAAGCTATTTCCCTTCCCGGCTCCAGCAAATCGTCGGCATAAACGCCGAACACCCTTTTGAGATTTTCCGCCCGCAACGCATCTGCGGTGCTTTGATAGCCAAGCAGCGCGGCAGCGAACGGGTTCACATGCATCAGCGTGCCATCGCGGTGAACAAG
>JBPCVY010000183.1:0-15178 GCA_051010055.1 Hyphomicrobiales bacterium
GGTAATCAGTTTGTCCACCGGAAAGCGCCCTTCCAGGTAGAGCTGGACAAACTTGGGAATATCAAGCTGGGCATTGCAACTGCCCATATAACTGCCGGAGACGGTCTTTGCGCTTGTCACAAGGCCCGCAACATC
Source organism: Hyphomicrobiales bacterium (assembly GCA_051010055.1). Classification (GTDB taxonomy): domain Bacteria; phylum Pseudomonadota; class Alphaproteobacteria; order Rhizobiales; family CAJQND01; genus CAJQND01. The sequence continues at coordinate 136 of JBPCVY010000183.1, forward strand.
CAATGAGAACGGCGTTGCCGGATCAACAAGGCCTAACGTGACCACACGCCCGCCCCTTTTTGCCGCTCCGTAGGCGGTCGTAAATGCCTCCAATGTGCCTGCGCACTCAACTGCACAATCAACCCCGCCGCCGGTGATTTCAACTATTTCCGCTGCAGCATGTTCCCCACCTGCAACCTCGTCTGTTGCACCAAGTGACAGGGCGCTTTGGCGTTTTTCCGGATCAATATCCACCGCAATAATCCTGGACGCCCCGGCAAGGCGCGCACCTAGTGCAGCGCTTGCCCCAACGCCCCCGGTGCCAACGATAGCCACCGTCTCCCCGGCCTTTACATCACCTGTGTTGATAACGCTGCCGGCCCCGCACATAACCGCACAGCCGAACAAAGCGGCAATCTCCGGATTGAGGTCATTTCCCACCTTAACCAAAGAGTTTTCCGCCACCACAGCCATCTCCGCAAATGCGGAAAGGCCCATATGGTGATGCACAATGCCACCGTCCTTTGAAAGTCTTGAGTCGCCGGTGAGCAATCCCCCGGCCCGGTTCGCAGCCAATCCCGGTTCACAAAGATAGGTGTCACCGGAAATACAGCACGGGCATTTGCCACAGTGAGGTTGATAAACCAGAACCACCTGATCGCCGGGCGCAAATCCTTCAACATCTGCCCCCACGTCTTCAACAATACCGCTGGCCTCATGGCCGGGCACAATGGGCATTGGCCAGGCGCGCACGCCGGTAATCACCGAAAGGTCCGACCGGCACAGGCTCGCAGCCTTGATGGACACAAGCACATCGTGCGGCGCAAGGCCTTGTGCTGATATGGTTTCAATTTTCAATGGCTGGGATTTTGAAAAAGGCCTCTCAGTCGTACAGCTCTCCAACAAAGCTGCCTTGAATTCGATCATCTTATGCTCCCAGCCCACCAAACAGTCCGTTCCTATCAGGAAACCGCACCGGTGATTTCATTGCAATTCCACGATGGAACTAGTCAGAGCTCTTTCCAGCACCTAAGGTTTTCATAACAAACATAGGGGAGCGCCAATGAACCCGTTCGATCTTTCAGGAACAGCAGCAATTGTCACCGGCGGTAATGGCGGTATCGGCCTTGGCATGGCGAAAGGGTTGGCCCAGGCGGGCGCTGCCATCGCCATCGCCGGACGTAACACGGAAAAGAACGAAGCCGCCGTTGCGGAAATCGAAAAACTGGGCGCGCGCTGCATTTCAGTTGCAGCCGATGTGTGTGATGCCGCCGCCGTTGCCGGCATGGTGGATCAAACAGTTGCCGAGCTCGGTTTTGTAGATATTCTTGTCAACAATGCGGGCACCAACATCCGCAAAACCCCGGAAGAGTTGAGCGAGGAAGACTGGCACCATGTGATTGACACCAACCTCACATCCGCATTTTTGTGCGCCAAGGCCTGCTATCCCCATATGAAAAAGGCTGGCCGTGGAAAGGTGTTGAACAATGGCTCCATGCTTTCGCTTTTCGGCTCTCCTTGGGGGCTTGCATATGGCGCATCTAAGGGCGGAATTATGCAGCTCACCCGTTCGCTGGCGACCGCCTGGGCCAAGGACAATATTCAAGTGAATTGCTTCCTGCCCGGCTGGATTGACACAGAGCTTACAAAGAAAGCCCGCTCGCAAATTCCAACCCTCAACGACAAGGTTCTCTCGCGCACCCCAGCCGGGCGCTGGGGCACCATTGATGACATGGCCGGAATTGCCGTTTTTTTTGCATCGCCTGCCTCTGATTTCATCACCGGCACGGCGGTGCCGGTGGATGGCGGCTTCTCAATCGCCATCTAGCGGAAACGCGATCAGATTGCGATTGAGCGGCCACAAATTTCATGGCTTAGTTCCAATTCACGGTTTGGGTCCTGACCCTAGTTGCCAATCCATTTTGCTGGGAGGATTTGCATGAACGCCCGCTTGCCTGCCTTTGCCGTTGCCATTTTTGTCGCCTGGACAGTTGCCGCCATCGCCGATCCCCTTCCCTCCTGGAGGCCGGGAGCAACAAAGGACGCGATTATCAAATTTGTCAGCGAGGTAACCGACCCGGATCACGCCAACTATGTCACCCCCTCAAGGCGGGTTGCCACCTTTGACAATGACGGGTGTTTATGGGCGGAGCAGCCCATCTATTTTCAACTTCAATTTGCCTTCGAAACCTTGAAACGTATGGCCAAGGACCATCCTGAATGGAAAGAGGACAAACTGTTCAATGCCGCTTTGACAGGGGATATGAAAACTCTTGTGGCATCAGGCAAGGAGGGCCTAATGAAAATCCTTGCCGCAACCCATGCCGGCATGACCGTTGATGAATTCAGGGCATCGGTGAGCGATTGGATTGGCTCCACCAAGCATCCAAGATTTGAGAGAAAGTACAGCGAGCTGATTTATCAGCCTATGCGGGAGCTTTTGTCTTACCTGCGCGAGAACGGGTTCGATGTTTACATCGTTTCAGGTGGCGGTATCGAATTCATGCGGGTATTTGCAGAACAGGTTTACGGCGTTCCGCCGCAAAATGTCATCGGCTCCAGCCTGAAATCAGCCTACGAGGTACGCAACGGAACGCCGGTGATCGTCAAACAGCCCAAACTCAATATCATTGACGATAAGGAAGGTAAACCGGTTGGCATAAACCAGCATATCGGTAAGCGCCCCATATTCGCCGCCGGTAATTCTGACGGCGATTTCCAGATGCTTGAATACACAACCTCAGGCGATGGCCCCCGTTTCGGGTTGATTGTTCATCACACGGATGCAGAACGCGAATGGGCATATGACCGTGACAGCCATATTGGCCGGCTTGATCGCGGGCTCGATGAGGCCGGCAAACGCGGCTGGACCGTGGTAGACATGAAGCGCGACTGGCGCGTGGTTTTTCCGCACGAATTGGAGTGACATATCCTCTCCGCCTGTTTTCGCGTATTCTCAGAAATCTTAGGGAGGAAAACAATGACCACACACACCCCACCGTTCAGGGCCGGGCATGTGGGCAGTCTTTTACGCCCCGATACGGTCAAAGCTGCCCGGAAGGCCCATTTCGAAGACGAAACCATGAGTGCAGAAGAGCTGCATGCGGTTGAAGATGCAGCCATTCGCGATGCTGTGAAAATGCAGGAAGATGTCGGCCTTTTGGCGGTCACCGACGGAGAATACCGGCGCTCATTCTGGCATTACGATTTTATGGGCGGGCTGACGGGCCTTGAGCTTGAAGAACGCGAAGACGGCGTTCAGTTCAAGGGCGCAACCCTCAGGCCCATATTTCCAACCATAAGGGCACGGCTGGACTTTCCAGAAGATCACCCCATGCTGGATCATTTCCGCTATCTCTCATCTATTGCCCGGGTGACGCCGAAAATGTCTATCCCCGGCCCAAGCTGCTGTCATTTCCGCACCGCGAAAGAAGACATCACCGTGCCGGAATATGATGATGTTGAAGTGCTTTTTGATGACCTTGCCAAGACCTATGCCAAGGCAGTTCAAGCTTTCTACGACGAAGGCTGCCGGTTTTTGCAGATGGACGATATATTCTTTGCTTATTTGTGTGATCCGAAAATTCGCGAGCAGAAGAAAGCTGAAGGGCTCGACCCGGACTATCTCATTTCATCTTATGCGCGGGTCATGAATGAGGCGATTAAAGACAGACCCGATGACATGGTGATCGCCATGCATCTGTGCCGGGGCAACTTCCAGTCTACCTGGGTGGCTGAAGGGGGATACGACCCGGCAGCTGATGCTATTTTCAACCAGACTGATATTGATGTTTATTTCATGGAATATGATTCAGACCGTGCCGGTGGATTGGAGCCTTTAAGGCTTTTGCCGAAAGGCAAAAAGAGGGTTCTTCCAGGCTTCATAACCACCAAGACGGGAGAGCTAGAGCGCCTTGATGATTTAAAGCGGAACTTTGAAATGGCGTCCGTTTATGCCGATATTGACCAGCTTGGCATCGCTCCACAATGCGGATTTGCGTCAACTGAAGAAGGCAATAAAATCAGTGAAGATGATCAAAGGCGCAAGCTTGAACTTGTTGTGCAAACTGCAGAAGCGGTTTGGGGCGGCGTTGATACATGAATGAGAGAGGTGGCCGGAAAGTGCAGATCAGCCGGCTGCCCCTTCAACTCCCAGTAACCGGGTCAGCAATTCCTCATCTTTCGCCAGTTCCGCGCTGGCGCCATCATGGACAATGCGGCCACGGTTCATAATCAGGCAGCGTTCGGCAAAACTCATGGCCAGGCGGCTGTTCTGCTCAACAAGAATAAATGTCATGCCGGTTTCATCGCGCAGCCGCTCCATTCCCTTCTTGAGTTCTTCAACAACCACCGGGGCCAACCCTTCGCTGGGTTCATCCATCAACATCACCTTCGGATTGCCCATCAATGCGCGGCCAATCGCAAGCATTTGCTGCTCACCACCGGAAAGCTGGTTGCCCCGGTTGGCCCGCCGCGCCTCCAGTTGCGGGAAAAAGTCATAGACTTTCCTTGCGCCCCACTCGCCGGGCCGTGCGGCCACTTCAAGATTTTCCGCAACTGTGAGTGAGGGGAATATCTCGCGCTCTTGAGGCACATAACCAAGCCCCCGTGTTACGCGTTTGTGGACCTGCTCACGGGTTATGGCTTCACCAAGAAGGGAAATCTCGCCACCCTTTAGCGTGGTGTGGCCCATGACCGTTTCCAGCAATGTGGTTTTGCCAACACCATTACGGCCAAGGATAGAGATGCAGTCCCCCTCGCCCATTTCAAAGCCGATATCTTCGAGCACCACCGTATCGCCATAGCCAGCTGACAGGGCCGATATTGAAAGCGCCAAATCAGCCATCGGCCTCTACCCCCAGATAAACCGCGCGCACTTCTTCATTTGCGGCAATCTCGTCAGGCGTGCCTTCCACCATGATCCCGCCGGCGACAAGCACCGTGATGAAATCTGCAAATCTGAACACAATATCCATATCGTGCTCGATAATCAGAATGGCGATGTCATCGGAAAGCGCGCCGATAAAATCCAGAATGATATGGCTTTCCGCCGATGGCACACCGGCTGCGGGCTCATCCAGCAGCAATACGCTTGGCCGCAGGCCTAAGGTAATGGCAATTTCCACGAGCCGCTGGCGGCCATAAGGCAATTCGCGCACGCGCGTCAGTGCATCTCCGGCGAGATCAAGCGTGGACAAAAGCTCCATCGCCTCATCAATCACTTCGGTATTTGAACTGGCCTGCCGCCAGAGATTTTGCGGCTTTCCGGTGCGCTCGGATATGGAGAGAATGACATTTTCGACCACAGTCAGTTCACGGAAAAGCTGATTGATCTGGAATGTTCGCGCCAGCCCCCTCTTCACCCTGTCGTCCTGGCTAAGTGCGGTAATATCATCACCGCCCAGCAAAACCGTGCCCTTATCAGGAGCAAGCGCGCCGGTGAGCAGGTTCACAAGTGTTGTTTTCCCGGCTCCATTCGGACCTATCAGCGCATGGCGAGCGCCCGGTTGAAGGCGCAAACCCACATCCCGGGTGACATAAAGAGCGCCGAAATGCTTGCCCAAATCAACTGTTTCAAGAACCGGTGTCATTGCTGCCTCCGGGACTTGACTTTTGCAACTATGTCATCGATTGCGCCCAGAATGCCGCCGCGCATGAACAAAACAACCACCACAAGCAATAGGCCGATGCCGAACTCCCAGAATTCCGGTGATAGCTTGGCTAGTTCATCTTCCAGGATCATGTAGACCGCCGTGCCCACAAAAGCGCCGTAGAGCCGCCCGGTACCGCCCAGAACCAGCATGATGAGAACTGTGCCTGATCTGGCAAAGGCAAGCACATCAAGGGTGACATAGGCGTTGGATTCAGCAAAAAGGCCGCCTGCAATACCAGCCATACCGCTGGAAATGGTGTAAATCAGCACCAGTCGGCGATGCACCGGGGTGCCGATGGCGTGCATGCGCGTGACATTGCCTTTGATGCCCACAAGGGAACGCCCGAATGATGAGTGGATGATCCGCCGGGCCACCAGAAAACATAAGAACAGAACAACCAGGCTGTACCAATAGTAGGTGTGCCCCCACAGGTCATATTCAAATGTCCCAAGCAGTGGCCAGATTGATATGCCAACAAGGCCGTCGAACCCTCCTGTCCAGTATTCAGCGGCATTTGCCCCCTCCATCAGCAAAATTGCCGTGGCCAGGGTGAGCATCAGCAATGTCAGGCCGTGATACCGCAGCAATATCCAACCGGACACAAACCCAAGCCCTGCACCGACAAGCCCGCCGAACAGCATTGCCGTTATTGGCTCACCCCACCCCATATGTGCTGACAACATTCCGGTGGCATAAGCGCCAGCCCCGAAATAGGCGGCATGGCCAAGGGTGATAATGCCCGCATAGCCCAAAATGAGGTCCAAGGAGAGCGCGAAGATTATGGCAATCAGAATTTGGGTCCCAAGGGCCATATAGTCAGGAAAAATGAAGAACGCCGCCACCGCTGCAATCCACGGCAGCGCTTCGGCCGGGCGCCAGCTTTCACGCGATTTCAGGTAATCGTGGGCAGCGGCAAGCGCGGGTTTATCGGCGTCAATACTGCTCATGCCTTGCCAAATAACCCTTCAGGCTTCACCAGCAAAATGGCGATGGTCACCGCATAAATGAAAAATGCCCCGCCATCGGGCCAGAAATATTTGCCCGCCGTGTCGATAATGCCCAAAACCAGCGCCGCCGCGAACGCCCCGCGTATGCTACCCAATCCGCCAACCGCCACGACAATCAGGAAGAAAACGAGATAGGTCAGCGCGAATGTCGGCGACATGCCCAAAATCTCTACCGCAAGCCCACCGCCCAGGGCGGCAAGGCCGCTGCCAAGCGCAAAGGCAATCACGAACAGCCGGTCAACATCTATGCCAATAGATTGCGCCATGCGCCGGTTGTCCACGGCAGCGCGTATCTTGGCCCCGGTTATGGTGCGCTCGAACCCGTACCACAACGCAACGATCATCAACGCGCCGACGAGGATTGTGAATGAGCGGTATGCCGGAAAAGACCCGAACCCGAGATCAATCTGGCCGGTGAGGAATTGCGGCACCGCCACGCTCACTGTTGATGGGCCGTAGAAAAACGTTATGGCCGCGGTGGCCATGAACACCAATCCTATCGACAGCAACACCTGATCGAGTTCATCAGCCTTATAAAGCCTGCGGTAAAGGAACCTTTCAAACGGCAGGCTGATCACCGCCACAATCACGGCGGCAAGAACCAGCGCCAGCAAAAACGGCACCCCCATCTTGATCATGAGGGTGACAAGCGCATAACCGCCGGCCATGGCGAAAGCGCCGTGGGCAAGATTGGCAAAGCCCATCAGCCCCATGGTGATCGACAAACCTACGGAAATGATGAATAGCAGCATGGCGTAGGCCACACCGTCAAAGAGGATTGAAACGGCCGCTTTGATGAGTTGTTCCATACGAAAAGGCGGCGGCTATGCTATGAGGCCGCCGCCTGTCCTTGATATTTTCTACTTACACTTGCCGATGGCATTAGCCTTGCAGGGGTCTTTCACCTGCGGGATGGAATCGATGACTTCGATCATCAGCCGGCCATCCTTAGACACTACCTTGTGCACGTTGGAATCATGCACAATGTCCCGGGTTTCGGGATCGATCATGATTTTCCCGCGCGGGCTGTCGTAGCTCCAACCAGAAAGCGCCTTCATTGTGCCTTCGGCGGAAATCTTACCCTTCTGCTCAGAGATCGCATGGGCAATTGCCGCCATGCCGTCATATCCGGCAACACCCATAAAGTCGGGCGTTGTGTCGGCGCCATAGGCATCTTTCCAGGCCTTCACGAACGCCTTGTTGTTGGGCGTATCGTAGTCAGCTGAATAGTGATGCACCGTAATCATGCCTTCTGCTTCCTTCGGCATATCCTGCAGCTTGGTATCCTGCGTAATATCGCCTGGGCCGATGAGCTTGATGCCTTCATCACGCATGCCAAGGTTTGCGTATGTTTTCACCACCGCAACAGAATGGTTGCCTGCCGGCACGAAAATGTAGAAGCAATCTGGCTTGGCGTTTTTCACCCGCTGGAAGAAGGGCGTGAAATCTGGCACTTCGCGCGGGCCGCCCATGGGAATGGCCTCAACAACCTTGCCGCCTGCCTTTTCAAAACCCGTGGTGAATGCGTTGCGGCTGTCTTTACCCGGGGGATAGTCGGTAAAGCCAATGGCTGCCGACTTACAGCCGAGCTTGTTGAACGCATACTCGCCCATAGGATAGCCGGCATGCCACATGGTGAATGACACTCGAGCAATGTAAGGCGAAAGCTTCGGTATCCATGCGGTACCGGCATTCATGATCACCATCGGCACCTTGCCCTGGGTTACAAGCGGTGCGCTGGCCATTGCGTTTGGCGAAAACACAAAACCGGTGAGAAGGTTCACTTTTTCACGGGTGATCAGCTCCTGAACCGCGTTCTTTGCGATATCGCCGCCGGGCCGTTTTGAATCACGCTTGATAATTTCAATTTCATGCCCGCCAAATGCGTCCTTGTTCTGGCTGATAAACAGGTTCATGCCCCTGTCTATCTGCTCGCCAAATTGGGCCGCGCCGCCCGAATAAGGCAGAACAACGCCAATTTTGATTTTCTCAGCCAAAGCCGGGCCAACCATAAGCGCCAGCAATGCTGTAATCATCGTGAGAAGTTTACTGAAGAGTTTCATTATTATTCCTCCCTTTGATGGCCCGATTATTCAAGCCCAGCCCTTAAACGTCAACGCGCGCGGAGGTTTTATTTGCGCTCCAGCATTTGCGAAATTCTCTCTGGCGTTGATATATGGTCCGCATCCATAAACCCATCGGCGGTGTAGCGGTCAGGGCGGATAAGAAATATGGCCAGGCCGTTCCCTTCTTTCAGGTGCTGCAGGGCACCGGTTTTATCAAGGCAATGCTTGCCTCCCGGCGCAGCGGAAATGATAACTGTCTTCACCAGCCCGTCTATTTCGGCGGCAACTTCTTCCGCGCGGCTTTCATCATCCCCATAAATGACAACTGCGAAACCATCACCAAGTAATGTGTCGAGCAATACTTGTTCGCCGCTGGCGGCTTGAACTTCCGGCTGGGGGAACATTCTGCCGATTGTTTTGCGCCCGGTTTCATCTACCGGAGCGGCCAGAAAGCCCTCACGGTAGTAGGGTTTCGGCTTGAACCGCATTTCCGTGACATAGCGCTTGGCCGGCGGGCAAAGGCTCAACGCGTCAAAAAAGCCATACATGGCTCTGGCATGAAGTTTTGAGCGCGGCACCATCACCCGCCCAATTGTCAGGGCAAGCTCAATCAAAGCCCAGGCGTGGGGTTTTCGCTCGCTTTGATATGATTCCAGCAATTCAGCGCCAAGTTCGCCTTTCAAAACACTTGCAAGCTTCCAGGCCAGATTGTGGGCATCGCGAATGCCCGAGTTCATACCCTGGCCGGCAAAGGGCGGTGTCAGATGCGCGGCGTCGCCGAGAAGGAATAAGCGCCCTTCCCGCCAGCGCTCCGCAATGCGAGCATGAAATGTATAAACCTGGCGGCGCACAATCTCTGTATCCCCATCCGGTCCGTGGGCGCTTAAGAGTTCCCGCGCAAATTCTTCGCTTTCCGCCCGTTCATTTGTCTCGCTATCGCGCAGCATGAACTCAAACCGCCGGGTTGTATGGGGCCCCGGCAGGCTGATGCCTGGCCTGTCAGGATTTGAGAAAACCCGGGTGTGCCTGAAATCATCTTTCGTTCCGAGAAGATCTATAATCAGCCACCGCTGTTCGAAACTAGAGCCTTTGAACGGTATCTCAAGCGATGAACGCACAAAGCTGCGCCCGCCATCACATGCAGCCAGGTAATCGCAGGTAACCTCCGCCAGTTTCCCGTTCTTCCCACGCACTTTCAGGTGGACACTCCGCCCGTCCTGCTCGAAGCCCACCAGTTCATTTTCAAACCGCACTTCAACGTGGTCAAACCGGTAGAGCCCATCGCGCAATGTAGCCTCAAGCAAAGGCTGGCGGAACGCATTGCGCCGCGGGTAGCCATACTCCCGGGTTGTCGGCTCCACCTTCGCAAAGCACCACCCGGAAGGGGTGAAATAGTGGGAGCCGTAGTCAAGCACCACATTGGCGACAACGTCATCAACAAGCCCTGCGGCCTGAGCAGTGCGCAGTGCTTCATCATCAATGGAAACAGCGCGCGGTTCGCCCACTGTTGAGGCGTTCTTTTCAATTATCAGGGTGCGCACGCCGGCAACACCAAGCAAATTGGCAAGCATGTGGCCCGTTGGCCCTGCCCCGGCAACGACAACTTGGAAAGTTTCAGCTTTTGCCATTTCCGATCAGGGCCGGTGATTTAGCTGCGCATAATGGCATCGCCCCACAAATTGAGTGAGCGGGCGGAATGGGGCCAATTTCCGGTTTCGCGGGTCTCATCCATAACTTCCAGCTCTGCGGAGAGTTCAATCCAGTTTCCTTCCGGGTCTTCAAGGAAAATGAAGAGATTGTTGCCCGGCCCATGCCGGCCCGGCCCCCACCGCAAGGAAAGACCAAGGGAGGAGAAATGATCGGCCCAATTGCGGATCTGATCCCAACCGGAAAGCTCATAGGAATGGTGATCAAGGCGTGCTTCGTCGGATTTGAATGCGGCAAGTGAATGATGCTCCGGGTCAGAAGCAAAAAACGCCGTGCGCAAATCATCCTTACTGTCAGCCGTCACCACATCTGCCAGGAAGAAGCCAAGCCTGTCGGAATAGTGCTCAATCATTGGCGGCAAATCGAGGGTCCGGAGCGTGACATGCTGAAGCCGCGCATCGGGCTCATCGCCGCTTTCTTCAATGCCGCCGGGCGCATGGCCGAACACCGTGAGGTTACCGTCCGGGTCGCGGACAGCAAACGCCGTTTCGTTAAATATCGGGCTGGGAGATGCTTCTGTCTCAGTGCCAGCCGCCTCAACCCGCGTACGATAGTCGGCAAGGGCTTCCGGGCTGTCGAAGCTGAAGGCGCAGTATCCGGTTTTGCGCTTTGGCCCTTCGGTGAAGAACACCCGCCTGTTCGGTCCCTGGCACAGATAGCCGCCGGCAACTTCGGAGACATCCATCTTGAGCACTTTTCCGTAAAAATCAGCCAATCGTTTAGGTTTTTCAGCGGTTAGCTGCATGTGATGGAGTGTTGTTTGTGGAAACTTGCCTTCCGTATTCATTTTCAACGCCTTTCCTGCCCAGTTCCTGAAGACGAAATTACTCGAAGCCCAACCGGAATTTTGAGAGCGCCAGCCGCCTTATTTGTTGACCTGCTCCTTCTCAAATCCCGCCAGGGTCGAATACCCCTTTACGATTGCCTCCAACTCTTCGTGGCTTGCAACATCGTCAAGGTTCTCAAATCCGTCCAGCGCCCGCGCCTCAACAACATCGATAACCCGTTCCGGCCCGCCGCCGCGATTTTGCTGCACAATTTCTGTCGTTGTTGGTAAGCGTTCTGACTCATAGGCCTTCAGGGCCTCATCAATGGAAGACATGGTTTTCAAGAACTGCGACAATGCACAAGCATCAAGCACCGCCTGGCTGGCGCCATTAGAACCGAACGGATACATCGGATGGGCGGCATCGCCCAACAAGGTCACCCGTCCAAATGTCCATCGCTCTATGGGATCTCGGTCACACACCGGATACTCATAAAATTCTGGAGTTGAACGGATTAGCTCAACAGGATCGAAGTCATTAATATGAAAAAGATTTTCCACATGAGGAATCAGCTCATCCAATTGTCCCAACCGGTTCCAATCCTCACGTCTCGGAGGCGGCGTGTTCCCGTCGCTAAGCTTGACTGTCACCGCCCAGTTGAGAAGCTGCGTATCTGGTGAACCGGTTTCATTTGAGATGGGATAGAAAACGAATTTTGCCGCCAGACCTCCGGCTATAATCATATCGCGGCCGGTGAGAACAGGTTTACCCTCTACAGCTCCGCGCCACAGCATCATGCCATTCCAAGTAGGTGGGCCTTCATCAGGATAAAAATGGGCCCTCACCGTTGAATGAATGCCATCGCAGGCAATCAGAAAATCGCCTTCAAAGTTGCGAGGTTCACCGTCCCCGTCACGCAGGTTGAATGTGGCGGAGACGCTCTCGCCATTGTCCGCGAAATCTGTAAGCTGATGGCCGGTATGGATGTTTTTATCGCCAATCCGCGCGCGGGCCGCCTCATAAAGAACCCCTTGCAGCTTGCCACGATGGATTGAGAATTGCGGCACATCATATCCAGCGTCCAGCCCACGCGGCTCACTCCACACGGTTTGCCCAAACCTGTTGCAGTAAGTGAGCTGGCGGGTGCGGATTCCAACCCTGTCCAAATCCTCAAGCAGCCCCAAATCCGCAAGTTCCTTTATGGCATGTGGCAAGGTATTAATGCCGACACCCAACTCCCCAATCCGCCCGGATTGTTCGAAAACCTCGCACTCGATGCCCACCTCGTGCAGGCTGAGAGCCGTTGCGAAACCTCCAATACCACCGCCGATGATGAGTGCTTTCATCCCTTAAAATTCCGCCCAGCCTGGTGGTGGTTTGCCCTTGCCCGGGTGAAGCGCACCGCACTCAGGACATGTGCGGGCTTCCTCGCTGGCATAAAAGGCCTCATAAAGCGGCGGCAAATCGGCAACGATGTCTTTCAGCTCCACTTCGACCCGGTGCACCAGCGCTCCGCAGTCAAAACAAAACCACTCAAAGCCATCTTTCATGCCCGAATGCCGGTTGCCCTCGACAACCAGGCCCACAGAACCCTCCTGTGGGCGTTGTGGGGAATGGCGCGCGTGGGGCGGTAACATGAAAACCTCGCCTTCGCGTATGGGCACATCATATATTTTACCATTCTCGGCGATTTTCAGAATCATGTCGCCGCGCAGCTGATAGAAAAACTCCTCAACCGGGTCGTCATGGAAATCCACCCGCGTGTTCGGGCCGCCCACAATCATCACAATCATGTCGGTCTTGTTGTCAAACAATTGTTTGTTGCCAACGGGCGGTTTTAGAAGATGTTCGTTCTCTGCAATCCACTTTGGAAAATTAAACGGCGTAAAACCGGGGTGTAAATTCATGGGCGCGTCTTCCCTGTACTTCTTGTTTTTTTAAATCATGCCCGTGAACTTCGGTCATATCAAGCGCACCATAGTTCTCTTCTTTACAGAGTGACTTTCTCCAGGCGGCTTGTGACAGCCCGCACCAGGCTCATAGCCGCAAGGGCTGATGAGCGCGGGTTTTCGGGTAAAGGATTGCCTTCCAGTTCAATCCGAAACCGGCCAAATGCTCCTTTCACTTCGATTTCATGCACATTGCCAGAAAGGGCCGGGTCGGCGATCAACTCTACGGCCGTTTCATCCAAACCCATCCCGGCAAGGGCAATAGTTGCGGCAACATTTGCGTTCTTTGGATATTTTTGGGCAGCTTCCCGTGCAGTGCCCTGGAAGTGAACTTCGGCATTTGTGAGCCTATCCAGGTCCAGAACATCTTCTGCAAGGGAACCTTTCCAGCCCGCTGGCGGTTTGCGGCCTCTGTAGGTGACACTTTCAAGCCCGCCGCACTTTGCTGATGCCAAGGCATCTATGCCGCCGACCGCACCGTGCAGAAGCATCAGACGGGAATTGCCCCTCTCAGCCGCCTCACCCAATTGTACCGCCAGCTCATCATCTGCAAAAGCTCCCGTTGAAATCGTCGCAATATCAATGCCCCGTTCAAGCAGCGTCGCACCGTGGGCTGCAAGGCCGGAATGCCCGGCGCAATCAAGCGCGAACAACGGGGCGCTGGAAATGGCGCTGGCCGAAGTCACATAGTGCGCATCTGCGCCCAGTGATTGCCTGGCAGTTTCTTCACGGCCCTGCCGGCAAATAACCCAGCTAATTTGCACGGAGGAAACATCCTGAAGCTTTGAGCAGACATATTTGGCGATTGGCCCATATCCAATAATCACCACTTCCATTTCACGCTGCCTCCCCAAAAGATGGTTTTTTGCGCTTGTCTCGTTGCCACGCAATCCTATGCTGACACGAACAGCAAAAAAGAGCGATAAGCCAGACACAGCATGGCCTCCTCAATCAAAAATCCCCAATCATGCACTGATGCGGAGAGCGCTATCGGTGGTAAGGCACTGCGCCGGGAAGATGCAAAACTGGTGACGGGCCAGGGCCAATTCACCGGCGATGTGTCGCTTGAAGATGCTCTTTGGGTCACCTTTGCCCGCAGCACAGTGGCCAAGGGGAAAATAAGCTCCATTTCAGTAGAGGATGCCAAGGAGGTACCGGGCATTGAGGCTGTGTTTACGGGAGATGATGTTGCCGCACTGGGCCATCTGTTCGTTGCCCCTGTTCTTGAGCAACACGCAAATCCGCCATTTCCAGTGCTCGCAGCGTCCAATGTAGAAGCCGTTGGCCAACCAATTGCCGGCATTGTATCCACCAGCCGTGCAGCCGGCCTGGATGCTGCTGAGCTGATAGACATCGAGATTGAAGAAGAAGAGGCAGTTCTGTTTGATGGAGCTGCCAGTTCAGATGAAGCTTTCGGCCAGACATGGCGTAAAGGCGATGTGGAAAGTGCATTTGCCGGGGCAGCTCACATCGCTGAGGTTTCAATTCACCATCCGCGCCTCGCGCCATCTTCCCTTGAGCCGCGCTCGATTGCGGTGAAATATGATGCAGCTTCCGAACAGCTCACCGTCTGGCTTTCAACCCAAACACCTCACCGAGCGCGAACAGAACTGGCAAAAATCACCGGTATCGCGCCAGACGCCATCCATGTCATCGCGCCTGATGTGGGCGGGGCATTCGGGCTAAAAGCATCCCTTTACCCGGAGGAAGTTTTTACCGTGTGGGCGGCCCATCGCCTCAAGCGCTCACTGCGCTGGACGGCAAGCCGCAGCGAGGAATTGCTATCGGCAACCCATGGCCGCGGCGCACGAACCACCGCAAAACTTGCCCTTGATGCATCGGGCCGGTTTATCGGGCTGAAGGCAGAGGTGAAATTTCCGCTCGGCCACTGGCTTTCCACCAGCGCGGGCATAC
>JBPCVY010000184.1:0-3856 GCA_051010055.1 Hyphomicrobiales bacterium
ATCTGGCTTTGCGGCCAGCCGCGCTCCTGCGAATGCGTTGCCTTGAACGCGGAGACTGCCGTCAACCCGGGCGGCAAGATTGGTGAAGAATTCATCTACATCGGAAACCTCGCCGGAAAACTTCTCAGCCCACATTTTCACCCCGCTCGCCCCATCTGAAATGGTGAGGCTGAACCGGGCCTGCCCGCCGGAAACCCGGCACCTGCCGCCAAGAATGTAGTCGGGTGTGTGACGTGAATTTTCGTGTTCGATGACCCGGATGCCTGTATGGCGGGAAAGGGCGATTACCAACTCATCGTGAAATTCCTCCGCCAGCTCATGGGCCTCGCCTGAACTTTCCGGCGTGGCAAGCTGTTTCACCAGAACAATGGGCGCGCCGGTTTGCTTCGGTTCGGCCTTGGCAGCTGTAATGAGAGGCTGGTCGGTATCTGGCTGTGGCGACCATGCGAAAATGCCGGTTTTACCTGGAATGTTTTTCAATACATGGGCGCCCACATCGTGCAAGTCTGCGCCCAAACTGCCGCTGACGATCTTGTTGACTTCGGCAGACATGAGCACCGCGCCCGGGGCTGCCAATTCCTGCAAGCGGCACGCAACGTTCACGCCGTCGCCGTAAATATCTTCGCTCTCATGAACGATATCGCCAACGTGAACGCCTATACGCAGCTGGATGGGCCCGCCCTCTTGCAGTAGCGAAAGGAGCCCGGTTGCGCATTCCGCTGCATCAAGCGCGGATGAAAACTCCAAGAGCCAGCCATCGCCCATGCGCTTGATGATTTCACCGCGATGGGCATGGACATGAGGTTCAAAGATATCTTCCCGGAAGGAACGCAGCGCGGTGAGGGCTGCCATTTCGTCTTCCGCCATCATGCGGGAATATTCAACAATGTCAGCGGAGACGATTGCTGAAAGCTTGCGCACGGGTTCGTGGGGCATGGCTAATGATAACAACCATGGCCCCCTTGCGGCAAACAATCATTCCCTGTCAGGGCTTATAGAGGTCGCGTTCTTTCAAAACCCTGTCGATGATTTCCTGTGCTGAACGGAACCTGCCGTGGCAGTTTTCAATATTGCTGATCCGGCTGCTCATGCTAATTTCGGGAAAGCCGATTTTCGCCATGTCGCCGCGCATGGCCGCTGTAACCTTGTCCATCTCAGTGCGTCCATAGCCGTTCTCGTCGCGCAGCCGCAAGATCGCGACACAATCGCTGATGGCCTCGTTCATAAGATGTTCGGGGCTATTGCGCGGCGGGTGAGGTCGGTCCACATCACCGGTCTGGTGGTGGGCGCATTCATGTCGATCGATGAAAAGCTGATACTCCGGCGTGGTTGCCTGGAAGTTCGACCTGAAAACAACCGGAGCGCCGTCTTTGTCGCGAATGGCCATGCCTGCTGCAAGGCCGGCGCGCCCTTTGTCACTGTCAACAAAGCGCACTGTTTCGCCCTTGTTGTTTTCGCAGGCTGGCGGCTCGACCACTTTAAATGTTTTGTCCTGTCCTTGGGCTGCTTGCGAAAGGGCCAAGCACAGGGCAATGGCGTTGGCAGTCCAAATTCCAAAAACCCGTAGCAGTTCGAACCCCATGTTGAGACTCCATTTCTGGTTGCCGGATCCGGTGAAAGACAACTCAAATAACAAAAACGAAACAGAATTTCGTCTTCGCAACAGAATATTTCTTCCTAACGTAACACACGGAAAAATAGACCAAATTGTGCCGTGATAAAAATGTCACATTCGTCAAAAACATCATTAATGCCGGTTCGAATTTACTCGCTATTAGAATTTACCATGTTCTAATGTTTGGTGAGATACAAAGTGGTATCTGAGGCGTCTAAGGTAAAGTCGCTTAGCACCAGGCGGTCCAGATTGGGGCGTGTTGGTTGAATAACCAGCAGGAAAACCAAACTCCAATCGGAACAGCCGAGGAGTTTGACATGTATAGAAAATTACTACCTGATATTCCGCAGCATCCTTTGGACGGACCTATCCCGACCGATTGATGAGGAGCCTTTAACGAGGACCAGGAATTTTTGCTGGCTTGGCCGGGCTTGCATGTAAGCGAACGATTGTAAGTGTTGGAAAAGCAGAAATTTGAGAGCGTAGAGGCTTTGCAGCCGTTCTGCCCCGGGGCTTTATTAGATGCCCATTTGACATGCCGGAACGGCGCCTTTCAAAACAAACGGAATAATGCGCCTAACCCAAATGTGATTGTTGTATCGCAAATCACATGACGCTTGGATTTTGTGCCCGCCCGCCAGTAGACTTCAGGAATGTCTAAAGGCTCCCAACGCAAGCTTGCAGCAATCGTTATGGCTGATGTGGCCGGTTACTCCCGTCTTATGGGAGCCGATGAGGCTGGCACCCTGGCCGCGTTGAGCAGCCTGCGCGGCGAACTTTTCGACCCGATGATTGCAAAATTCAGTGGCCGCATGGTGAAAGCCATGGGCGATGGATTTCTGCTGGAGTTTCCTTCTGTCGTTACCGCGGTTGAATGGGCGATTGAGATCCAGCGGTGCATGGCCGCGCACAACATGGACATCGATGATGGTTCAGCGCTGCAATTTCGTATCGGCATTCATCTCGGCGATGTTATTGCCGAGGCCGGTGATATTTTCGGTGATGGAGTCAATGTTGCTGCGCGCGTCGAGGGGCTGGCTGCACCAGGCGCCATCACCATTTCAGACGATGTGCACCGCCAGGTGCGCGATAAGCTGGATGCACGCTGGCGCGAAGGCGGCGCGCAGCATGTCAAGAACATCGCGCGTCCCATAACGGTTTGGCATTGGTCTCCGGCAACCGGAATGTCTGAGAACATCGCGCACGGTGCCAGCGTTCAACCCTTGCCTGGCAATGATGCTTCAATTGCGATCATGCCGTTTGAGAATATGAGCGGTGATGCAGATCAGGAATACTTCGCCGACGGCATTACGGAAGACATCATCACAGAAATTTCGAAAGTCCCTGATGTGATGGTGATTTCACGCAATTCCACCTTCACATTCAAGGGTAAGGCGGCCAAGGCGCAAGAAGTTTGTGCAAGCCTCGGAGTGCGTTATGTGATGGAGGGCAGCGTCCGCAAGTCCGGCGCGCGGGTGAGGATTTCTGCGCAATTGGTTGAGGGCGCGTCAGGCCGCCAGATTTGGGCAGAGCGCTATGACAGGGAACTGTCCGACATTTTTGCCGTTCAGGACGATGTTACTGAGAAAATCGTCAGCGCCCTTCAGGTCAAACTCTCAAGAATTTCGCCCGCACCTGAGGGGCGTCTGGAAACAAGTGTGCCGGAGGCCTATGATTTTGTGCTGCGCGGGCGTGAGCAATACCGCCTGTTTGCAAAAGCGTCCAATCTCGCCGCGCGCCAGCTCTACCAAAAGGCTATCGCGCTGGATCCTGATTATGCTGCGGCCTATGCTGGGCTTGCGGGCACCTGCATGCATGAATGGATGTCTGGGGATGCACATAATCTCGATGAGGCCTTGCAATTTGCTGTGCGGGCGCACGAGCTTGGCCCATCGCTGCCGATTGTTCAGGAAGCACTTGGCAATGTTTATCTTTTCCGGCGTGAGCACGAAAAGGCGCTGGCAGCGGCGCGGCAATGGATTGAAGTCGAGCCTGGAAACGCGGATGCCTATGCCAATTTTGCCGGAGCGCTCCATTTCAATGGTGAACCGGAAGAGGCCATTCCTTTGATTGAAAAGGCAATGCGGCTAAATCCCTTCTATCCGTTTTTCTACATCCTTTATCTCGGCCAGGCGCTTTTTGCATTGGAACGGTTCGAAGAGGCGCTGGAGGCCTTTGAACGCAGCGTTGCCCGGAACCGCGAGGCATTGCCGGCGCACCTCTACCTTACCGCCTGTTTGG
>JBPCVY010000185.1:0-7325 GCA_051010055.1 Hyphomicrobiales bacterium
GCAAGATCAAAACGCCGGATAAGGGTGGAGCGGAAATCCACATCTTCAACCGTGCCCTCAACGACACCCTCAACACGTATCCATTCACCGATGCTGAACCGTTTCTCGCCCATGCTGGTTATGCCGGCCAGGAGGTTTTTCAGAATATCCTGCGCCGCCAAGGCAAGAGCTGCGCCGACGACCCCCATGCCGGTCAGGATAGGCCCGATGTCGATGCCCCAGATTTTCAACACCGCGGCGACGCCGACAAAGATGGTGAGAAACTTCATCGCCTTGATAACCCAATCGATTTGTATGGACGATTGCGCGTTGCGGTAAGGCTCCAGCGCTTTGGCGAAAGGATCGCAAAATGCGTAAACTGCAGCAAATACGGCGGCGACAAGAATCGAATTCAGTATCTTTTCAAGGAGATCGGAAACGACCTCCGGCGGGTCAATCAAGTTCACCGCCAAAAGCACACCAATCACAACCACCAGCGCCCTAACGGAGGGCTGCAAAGCCTTTTTCACTGTGTCATTAAATTCAATTCCAATGGCGTTTCCTACCCAGCCTGCTGCGGAAATGAGAAAGTCCGCAAGGGGCCGGCGGGCGAGCCACAGGGCAATATTCAAGACGGTTGCGGCAATTAAAATCGACCAATCAAGTCCGATAAACCAATTCCAGGCAGGAACAAGCAGAGTAATCCAAAGTTCACGCAAGCTATTTTGGGTTGATTCCATCAGCTTCACCTTGACAAATTCTTGTGCGAATTTTGGTTTATCTTATTTGAAATTTTGCCGGTGAGTGAACAAGGACTTTTAAACAGTAGTATTTGTGATGTGTCTGTTTAGGTTCTGGTGTTTCTTGCCTTTGGAAATACTAGTTTTTCCGATAGTTTTATTAAGTTGATGAGAGGGTTGAGTTTTGGCTGGGATTAGGTTTCAGGGACTCGCGATGTGCGCTTCGTGTTTGGCGGTCATTGCTTTGTGTTTTTCCCTAAGTGCCGGGGCTGTTGAAAAGCGCGGCTATATCTGGCTTGGAACGGGCGGGCCGGCGGGCACTTATTACCGGGTCGGTAAGTCTTTGTGTGATCTTATTAATTCCCGATCGCGGCCGATTGGCGCCGGCGCGACTATGCGCCTGCACTGCACAATCGCGCCCTCCGGTGGTTCAACCTATAACCTGCGCCAGGTCTCAATAGGCGCGTTCACCTTCGCGCTTAGCCAATCCGATTCCCAGCACTTCTCACATCAAGGCACCAAGCCATCACATGTGGTGCCGTTCAAGGATTTGCGGTCGGTGCTGTCGCTCTATCCTGAACCGGTTCAAGTTGTTGTTTCAAAAAATTCCGGCATCGAAACTTTCGCAGACATTCGCGGCAAGCGCGTCAATATTGGTAATCGCGGGTCGGGCACACGCAGCCTGATGATTGCCATTATGGAAGCCCATGACATTAAGGTAGATGATCTTGGCAAGGCCACCGGGCTGACTTCCAAGGAATATGCTGAAGCGCTTTGCGATGACCGGATTGATGCATTCGTGTCCGTCACCACGTTTCCATTTGCACCGGTGAACAAAGCGATTACTGAATGCGGGGCGCGCCTTCTAAATCTTAACTCCACGGTTGAAGAAAAGCTGGTGTCGAAATTTCCCTTTTACGAAGTCATCACCATTCCCGCCGGCGCTTATGAAGGCATGAGCAGAGAAATCACCACGATAGGGGTTATAGCAACTGTGGTGACAGGCCGCCGGGTTGATGCCAAGGCGGTGTACGAATTCACCCGAACAATACTGGAAAACGCACAAGAGCTGCGTGATCGCACCAAAGTGCCAATATTCGTCGAGCCGGACCGCATGGTGCGTGATGGCCTTTCCGCACCGCTCCATCCTGGCGCAGTGCGCTACTACATTGAAAAGGGCTGGCTGTAATGGCGACTACTGAAGCCGATACGGTTGACGATGTCCCAAAGCAGGCCGGGTATCACTTGGGCTCCTTTTCCAGCATATTGTTAGCGGCCATCCTTGGTGTCGCGTGCGGTCTGTTTTTCGGCGAGTATTGCCGCAATCTGGGCATTGTCGGTAACGCCTATATCGGCTTGTTACAGATGACCGTTCTTCCCTACATCGTTTTCTCTCTTGTGGGGAATATAGGGCGGCTGTCGATCAGCGAAAGTAAGCGCCTTGCTAAGGTGAGTGTAATGGCGCTGGCAATCTTGTGGCTGGTGGGAGCCCTGGTTGTGCTGGTCATCCCATTTGCTTTGCCGGATTGGGAAACCGGCTCGTTCTTCTCAACAAGCCTTATCAATCCGGTCAAGGAAGTGGATTTTCTTGCCCTTTTTATTCCATCAAACCCATTCCAGTCCCTGGCGCAAAACCTGGCTCCAGCTGTGGTGCTGTTTTGCATGTTCTTTGGCTTCGCGCTCATAAAAATCCGAGACAAAGAGCAGATTCTTGGGCTGGTTGACACCATCACCGCAACTTTGTCCCGTGTTAGCCATCTGATTGCAAACCTTGCTCCGATTGGCATTTTTGCGATTTCGGCAAGCGCCACGGGAACACTGACACTTGAGGAATTCGGCCGTCTGCAGGCTTACCTCCTCATCTTCACCGCAGCGGTTTTGATCGTCATGTTGTGGGCGTTGCCCATGCTGGTGGCCTGTCTCACGCCGTTCAAATACCGGGATATTGTTGCAGCTTCCCGGAGTGCATTGATCACCACATTCGTCATTGGCAGCGTGTTTGTGGTGATCCCAATGCTGGTGGACAGCGTGCGTGAGCTGCTAGACAAGTATCACAAAGAGCAGGGCTATGAAGATGAGGACCTCCATG
Organism: Hyphomicrobiales bacterium; assembly: GCA_051010055.1. GTDB lineage: Bacteria > Pseudomonadota > Alphaproteobacteria > Rhizobiales > CAJQND01 > CAJQND01. The sequence continues at coordinate 2,809 of JBPCVY010000185.1, forward strand.
CCCTGTCGAACCCGGAATTTATTATCCCTCTTGCCTATCCATTCCCACATCTGGGCAAGGTGCTTACCTTGATTTTTGTGCCGTTCGCCGCCTGGTTCTATGGCCGCCCGATGGAGTTTGTCGATTACCCGCTGTTCCTCTCCACCGGCCTATTGCTGAGCTTCGGAAAGGTTACCACCACAATTCCGTTCCTGCTTGATATGCAGGAATTACCGGCCGATATTTTCCAGCTTTTCCTGATGTCGAGCGTTGTGGCGGGCCGCTTTAACGACGTTTTGGGTGCGATGCACCTTATGGCCTTCACATTGCTGGTAACCGCCGCGATGGCGGGAATTGCGAAAGTCCAGCGCACCAAGCTCATTTTCGCCACAGCCTCTACCGTCATTATGATTTTTGTTGCTGTGGTGGGTATGCGCGTTGGCCTTAATGCCACCTTCACGACCACTTTTGGCCGCGACACGATTATCGCCAGTATGAACTCACTTGAGAGGCAGGTGTCTAACCGGGTGTTGAGCTTCGGCGTGCCCGAACATGTTGAAGATGAAGGCTCACGCCTTGAACGCATCCGGCAATCGGAAACCTTGCGGGTTGGGTTTGATCCGGACCGGCTGCCCTTTACCTACTACAATGCCCGTGGCCAGCTTGTTGGGTTGGATATAGACCTTATCCACCGGCTTGCCCGCGATTTGCATGTAAGCGAAGTTGAATTTGTACCCTTTGCACCGGCCACATTGGCCCAGCAATTGGCGGATGATCAGTTTTCCCTTGCCATATCCGGGTTGGCGGCAACCGTAGCCAGGGCCGAAAATGCGCTCATTAGTGCGCCTTATATGAACGTCACCATGGCTATCGTTGTGCGTGACTACGATAAGCGGGCATTTGAAGATCTTGATGAACTTCGCACTCGCGACGACCTCAGAATCGGTGTCGAAATTGGCAGCTATTTCGGCGAAAAGATCCGTGAGGTGCTGCCCAACGCCAAACTGGTCGAACTGTGGTCGGAGCGCCAGTTCTTTGAAGGCCCGCCGGAATATATGGATGCCCTGGTGACAAGCGCTGAAGGTGGTGCGGGCTGGACACTTGTGCATCCGGAATACACGGTGATCAGCCCCATGCGACGGAAGATTTCAGTGCCTTTGGCATTCCTGATTGCCGGTAAAGACCAGGAACTTAACGATTTTTTGAAGCAATGGATTGAGTTAAAACGGCTGGATGGGACGATAGATGACCTTTATGATTATTGGATACTTGGCCGTGGTGCGAAGGTGAAGAAGCCGCGTTGGAGTATTATTCGGGATGTTCTTGGGTGGGTTGAGTAAAATACGCCTTTAGTTTGTGTGGTTGGGGAAAATAGATGGAGAGTTTGCAAATGAAGTACGTGACTTTCGGCGCCGTATCGTTTTGTTTGCTGTCCGCCAGCATCATCGCCGGCAAGGCTGTGGCCGAAGAGATGCCTCTTAATAAGTGTGAAGCGGTGTTTGGCAGCTATGTGACCTCCATTTCCGATATTGAGGGGGTCTTCCAATCGCGCGGCTTGGTGACGTTCTCAGGCGATGGCGTGTTCCTCATCAACGATTCCGGGCAAGGGGGCGTTGAGGGCATTTATGACCCGTTTTCAGCCAGCCAGGGGGCGTGGACATGCGCAGGCGGTGATGGGAAAAATCTGACCGTGAAGGCGGTGGGCCTGAATTTCACATTGCCAAGATCTTCCAATCGGTCTGGATTTGGCCGGGTGGACTATGAAGCTACCTATGAGATTGAGAGCAAAACCATGAGTGGGACCATCGCGCTCAGGTTTTCCGGCGCCGACGATCTTGAGAGCGCAGATCCGGTTTCCGTCGACGGGCCTCCGTTCGAGGAATTCCGCTTTTCAGGCAACCGGATCGTGGTGAAATAACTCAGTTCGAGAATACGGAATTGTTGGCGCCGACTTTACGCAATTTTCGCGCAAAGGGAATGCCCTTGTTGCGGTAGAACTGAAGCTGCTGCGGTTGTAGCTCTGCCTCATAGAGATAGAGTTTTTTGTACGTCTTACCTTTGAACGTATTCCGATCGATGAACTGGGCATCCGTGATGTCTGTGAAATAGGCGCGGCCATCTTTCTCGAACTTCGCAATACCCCCATAGAGCCATTCGTAGAACGGCCTGCGCTTGTTAGGCGCCCGGTATTGGTGAGGCTTCTTATCCTTCAGTGAATAGGCGTGGTAATACTTAACTCCCATCACTTCCGGCACCATATCGCCATCAATGTCGAAAACATCGAACAGGTAGGATTTGTTGATGAACACATCCACCTCATACATGCCGTCAGTTTCTGCTGGCAGGAACTGGCGCAACTCGTTAATGTGCCCGGTGTTTACATGGGTGCAACCGCCAGACATTGGCCCGCGCGAGAGCAGCCAAAGGTACTTGAACTGCTTGCCGGTGCGTTCGTCTTTTGGCGCGTTTCGCAGGCTCTGCGGCAGGAACGATGCCTTTTGCGGTTCCATCTTCCACCACAAGGTATGGAAGGAATTATGTAGGCGTGTGCCCACATGCATGTAGGGCAACCAGGGCGAATAGCTATATTCCAAGGCGTCTGGAATATGGTCCACAGTTTTGGTGCGCTGGTGGTGTTTCAGCGCCCGGCGGCCAGGCGTCGGGAAGAGTGGGATTTTCTGGCCCTTGTAAGTAGTGTAGCCATTGAAGCTGCCGATCGGGTAGATGGCCGTAAACTCGGTGAACTTGAATGCACCATCTTTTATCGGGTAGCGACCGCCGGAGACCTTCTCCAACAAGTTGAGATAGTTTTCCCTGATCGCGGCAACGCGGTTGTTTGTGCCTTTTACCTTCAGCGTTTTGCGCACAAGTCTTGTAAGTTCCTTTTTTACCGCCGGGTCAAGCTCCGCAACATAAAGCCGGGTCGGCAGCAATGCGTTCAACACGGCCAGCTGACGCTTGCGATTGACGGAATTTTGATCGGTTTTGCGGAGAGTTTTCGTCCAGTTGGCAATCACCTTGTCCACGGGCATTGAAATCTCAAACACCCGGCCCGGATTCAGTTTGCGCATCACGGCAAGGTTGCGGCTTCTGATAGCTTCAGCGCTTAGCGTTTTCCCCTGCTTCGATAGCTCAGCGATAAATGTTTCGCGGACAGTTTTTTCAAATCTTTCAAAACCCATATTTTGGGTAAGCACCAACTGGCCCTGGCGAATGAGGTCTTTGTAAACCTTGTAGCGGGTGTGAATGTCGTCCACGTAGGTCTCAAGTACCGCATCGGAGAGCACAATCGTGGTGCGCAACTGGTTGCCGCGCCCGATTTGCAAGTGAATGCGGTCAGGGTCGAGCGCGCGCGGCGCGAACCCTGTGTAAAATGTCGGTTCATAGCGCTGATAGTAGATGCCAAGTTCCGGCGCATTCGTTTCAGCGATGGCATGAGAATTTGACATGGCGCCGGCAGCTGCCAGCGCCAGGCCATAAAGCGCGGTGCGCGCCATAGATGTTCGAAACATAAAAACGTCCCGTTGTTGTTTCAACCGAACTCGATGTTACGGACTTACTCCAACATCAATTTCTTCTTGTTGAACTCGTAGTTGACGCCCACCCGGCGAAGTTCGCGGTTGAACTCCATGCCCTTTCTGGTCTCGAAATTCACCTTTTTTATGGTGTAAAACTGGATCGGGGCAGGCTCAAACGGCGCTTCGTAAAGTGGGATGTTCTCCAGCACTTCCGCCTCAACAGCCTTTTTCCTGCCCACGAACCTGCACACCGGCACCTTCTTCATCGTCGCGCTGTTGTCTGAATTGTAGGAAATATTGTCTCCGTACAGCCAGGAATAGTAGGGCTTGCGGGTGTTTGGCGCCCAGGGCTTCACCGGCTTGTGGCCCTTGCTCACATAGGCCACATAATACTGCACGCCCATAACTTCCGGTGTGCCGTTTCCATCAATGTCAAACACGTCATAGCAAATTGGCAAATTGCGGAATGTAGGCATCCCCACAAGGGTGTCATTGTTTGAGGGCAGGGCGTTGCGCATCTCGCTCATCTGGCCTGAATCAAGCCGTGTGCATCCGTGCGAGGCTGGGCCCCGGCTTACCAGCCAAAGGTTTTTGTATGATGACTTGGGGTTTCGTTCTCCGGCGACCTTGCGCCATTCCTTCGGCAAATACCGCGTTCCCACGGGTGAGCGGATGCCGGCATTGTGGAAGGCATTGTAGTAAACCCCGCCGGCATGCTGATAGGCGAGCAGCGGAATGAAGCCATAGCCCGGGTTGCTTGAGAGGTAATCCACCATGCCTGTGATGCCGCGCCCTTGCGCGCGGTTCATCAAAGACCAAACACCGGTAACGCCAAAGCCGGGCAGTTTTCCGTATTTGGTTTTCGAGAAAGCTTTCACGGTACCGGCAGGCAAAATCTGCGTGAATTCAATGGCATCCACGTGGCCATCGCGCACCAAATAGTGGCCGTTCGTGACATTGGTTATGAAACCCTCAGCGTGTGAAATGAAGTCCGGGCTGTTAGGCCCGCCTGCCTGAGCC
>JBPCVY010000186.1:0-2545 GCA_051010055.1 Hyphomicrobiales bacterium
TTGGGTCAAGTTCTGTGGTACATCGCTGAAGTTGAAACGCGGCAGGAATATTACAAACTGCTCTACTCAGACCAGTTTCGTTTTATTGACTGCACCATGGAAGAAATCACACAGCCCGAAGGCGCAAAAAAGCTGTTGCAAAGCCTGGGTCGTTCTAAAACACCTGAACTTCCCAGCAAGTCGAACGAAATATTGCGGCCCGAGAAAGATGAATTCAGGGCGCTCATTGAATCAAAAGTGCAAAAGCTGGCCGGGTTTGACCCAGCGGCTCTGGCAGCAGCATATGTAGACGCTGGCCACCGCCTGGCAGCCGCGCAATTGAAGCCGCGCAAGTTGCAGCTGCCGCGCCGTTTATCAGCGCGCTACGCCGTTTTGATCAGCGTCTTAAGATAGGCCCTGTCTTCATCGCTCCACTGGCCCGGGTCTTCCCCATGGGCGTGGGCTGCATGAACCTCCACCAGCTTCCAAAGTTCACCTTCCGTCTCGGTGGTGATGTGAAACGGGCACGCTTCCATTCCCGGATAGTCCTAGCACGCATATGAGTGTGTGTTCGCCATCATTTCCCCCTGATTGAATGTGCAAAAATTCCTAAGCAATCCTAAGGCAACTTGTCGTAGAGCCGCAGACTGTCATCAATGATCACCCAGGGCTGTTTGTGGTCCAGGTAAACGTTTGATTCCGGCGCAACAAACGAAGGGTCATCGAGCGAGACTGCGATAATGCCAATATCGGTCCAGTCATCGCCCCCATAGGTGAGCGAGCTGCCACATTTGCCGCAAAAGCCACGCTGCACCCCGGGCGAGGTTTCGCATTCGGTTATCTCACCTTTGGTAACCTGCAGATCTTCCGGCTTTACCCCAACCCAGGTGACGAAACTCGCCCCGGTTGCCCGCTGGCATGAGCGGCAATGGCAATTGCCCTGATAGGTGGGCGCACCGCAAAACGCATACCGAACGGCGCCGCACAGGCAGCCGCCTTCATGAACGTCGCCATTGTTTCCCATTAAAACGCCCCTCCTCCCAGCTAAAGGCTTTGGCGCAGGCCGGTCTTTCTGGCCCCAAACCGAATGATAGACAGGCTAACCGTTTTGACCTGGGTCGGGCTTCTGTCCCAGCGCCTGGAAGTTGACATTATCTGCATTTGTTTGACATATGACGAATCACAAATTTTTCTATTGTGTAAGGAAAACTTACATATGAACTGGGCTGGACTTCCTTCTCTCAACGCGTTGAGGGCATTTGCAGCGGTTGCCGAAACAGGCGGTTTTGGCCGCGCCGGTGAAACACTCAACGTCACCCACGCGGCAATCAGCCAGCAAATCAAGGCCCTTGAGAGCCGGCTTGGGGTGAAGCTTGTGGTGCGCGAGGGCCGCAAGATCAATCTCACCGAAGAGGGTGTGGAGCTAGCCGGCGACCTTGCAGCGGGCTTTGCGTCAATCATGCGCGGCGTTGACAGATTGACCAAGGCCGATGCGCACCGGCCGGTTCAGGTCACCATGTCGCCGGCCTTTGCTGTCAGCTGGCTCATGCCGCGGCTGGTGGATTTTCAGAAAAAGCACCCGGAGATAACCCTGCTGCTCAACCCGACTGCAGAACTTGTTGACCCGGCGCCGGGCGGGTTGGATTTGGCAATCCGCTACAAAGACATGCTGGGCTCAAAAGAGCCCGCCGATGTGCTGATGCAGTTCGATCTGGTGGTGGTCGGCACACCGGAATTGATCGGTAACCGGAAGATTACCCACCCCAAAGACCTCACCGCCCTGCCCTGGCTGCAAGAGCTGGGGATTGACGAAGTCACCACCTGGCTGGGGCGGAAAAATGTTGTGCCCACCGGCCCGCTGATGATTTCGCATATGCCGGGAAACCTCATTATGGAGGCGGTGCGCCGGGGCGATGGCATCACCTACACGCCGCGTCCGCTTGTCGATAAGGAACTGAAATCAGGCCGGCTGGTTGAACTGTTCTGCGATGAGCAATTCGGCATGTTCTATCTCAAAACCCGGCCCGGCCCCCAGCGCCCGCCCATTACCGCGTTTATCGACTGGCTCAAAAGCCAGGCCACCGGCATGGTTTGAAGTGGGGAGTTTATTGCGCTCGCGGCAGTTGGCGCTTGCGCACTCACGCCTCCGCGGGGGCGGGCGAAAGCCCGGGGCGCAGTCGCGCCCTTCCTCTTTTCCCTTTCCATTGTTCGAGACGCGGTGCTAACGCACCGCTTCTCACCATGAGGTTGTGTGGGCGCAATACCCCCAATCCTCACCCTGAGGAGCCGCCGGAGTACTCACGATTTCTGTATTGGGGAAAGAAAACGTAATCATCTGAGTCGCCAAATCCATTTGCCTTGTGACGTTGCAAAAGTCTCTCATAAACATCAACTGCAGTTGGCATCGAAACACTCTCGCGAATGACTGTCTTCGATCGCGTTGGAGTAATCGCCAAAAATCGCGCAATATCGTTCTTCACGACTTCGACTTGCCGGTGTTTCAAGGTCTTAATATCTGAAACCCTGACAAAAACGTTTACGTGAAAAACAATGAAGTCCCAGATTT
>JBPCVY010000187.1:0-3787 GCA_051010055.1 Hyphomicrobiales bacterium
CAAAACCTTCAATCAAGAACGGCCGGGAATTGGTGCCGGTAACCGCCGCTTTGAAGTGGAGAGCGCCATCTGCGCTCCGGCTGCAGGAAAGCGCGATGCCGGCAAGGGGGAAATCAATGGCGCTGCGAGTGCGCACCTTCCCGTAGGCCGATTTTTCCAAGCCGTATGCGCCTGGCGGCGGCACATGCACCGCCACCAGAATTTCGCCGGGGGAAAGATGCAGATGATTGGCCCCGTCTTCGTTGTAAAGATCGGCAAGGGCAATGCGCCGGCGCGTATTCGGGCCGGCAATTTCTACTTCTGCCTCATGCACCATCAATGCAGGCGCGAGATCCCCGCTAAACGCAGCCCGGCAACGGTTTCCCGTTGGCGCGACGTGGCATGTATCGCCCTTGAACTTGAGACAAAAATTGTTCGCCCCCCGCCACCAGTGGCTTTGGTTGTAGTAAAGGCAGCGTGTATCGAGACACAAGTTTCCACCAGCCGTGGCAGCGGCCCTGTGGCCGGGCCCGGCAACCGCTTCGCAAGCTTGCGTTATCGCACGGTAATTCTCTGAAATGTCTTTATTTTCAGCAACTTTCCGCAATGTCACACCTGAGCCGATATGCAGTCCTGCCTCATCAAAGCTTAACTGTTTCAACTCGCGGATACCGGTTAGATCGATGAGTTGTTCTTCAACAACAAGCCCGCGGCGCATATTGACGATAAGGTCGGTTCCGCCGGCGAGATAGCGGCTCGGCAAACTGCCACCAGCTGCTTTGATCGCCTCATCTATCGAATTGGGGCGGACTAACGCGAACTCATGCATGGCTTCGCTCATGACGCCTCCTTCCGGATGGCTATCCTGCGCTGGCGCCGCCGCTCTGCAATCAATGCCTCGGACACCTTGTCTGGCGTGACAGGCAAGGTGTCCATATCAAGCCCGATGGCATCAGCTACCGCGTTCACCATTGCCGGCGGAAAGCTAGACAATGCGCCCTCGCCTGCCTCCTTGGCGCCGAAGGGGCCAAGAGGATCGTTGCTTTCAACGATATGAACTTCAATGTCGGGAGACTCAACGATTGTCGGCATACGGTAGTCGAGCAGGCTTGCGTGAACCGGCAAACCCTCAGCATATTCTGTTTTCTCGCACAGGGCTTGGCCCATACCCATCCAAACCGAGCCTTCGATTTGACCTTCGACCGCAAGCGGGTTAATGGCAAATCCGCAATCAAGCGCCACCCAGACTTTCTCCACGTTGACACGGCAAGTGTCTGGATCGACACTTACCTCGACCACCTGTGCGGCGTAACTAAAGCCCATTGTAGAACCAACCGCACCACCACGATGCTTTCCGCCTTGTGCTTCCGGCGGGCATGTGAACGTGCCCTTGACCGTTATTGTTCCCTCGTCAGCAAGAGCTGCTGCCACCACGTCGCCAAAAGGCATCATTGATTGCTCGCTACCGCGCACAGAGAAGGTTTCCCCTTCACATTCAATATCCGATTTCGGAGCGTCGAGTTTTTCCGCAGCAGCATTGATGAGAATATCGCGCAGGGCCTTTGCCGACTCGATAGCCGCATTGCCAACCATGAACGTCACGCGCGATGAGTAAGAGCCATTGTCCTTTGGCGTGATGGCGCTGTCATTGGTTACCACCCTGATACGGGCAAGATCGATGCCGAGGGTTTCAGCCACCGCCATCGCCACAATGGTGGTTGAACCCTGGCCAATGTCCGATGCGCCGGTCAGCGCAGTCACGCTGCCGTCAAAGTCCAGCTTCAGATTGACCACGGCATGAGGCTCGCCCGTCCAGTGCACCGGCTTTGCTGCCCCGCTCACATAGTGTGAGCAGGCCATACCCAGCCCCCTGCCCGATGGCATTTTTCCCTTTCGCTTGTGCCAACCGCTGGCCTCCTCAACCTTTGAGATGCACTCCTTCAGGCCATAGCTGTTTATCATCAGATCGTTGAGTGTGCGGCTTGGGGCATCCAGCAAATTAGCGCGGCGGACTTTAAACGGGTCAAGACCAAGCTGGCGCGCCATCCTGTCGAGCAGGCATTCAAATGCATGGCGGACATCTACGGTGCCATGGCCACGCATGGCCCCGCACGGGAGAAGGTTCGCATAAACCCTGCACCCGTCATATTTCACCGCCGGTATGTCGTAGAGCCCGTGCAACAGGGCGCCAGCGTACAGGATCGTGACAATGCCGTAGCCCGCATAGGCGCCACCGCGCTGGGTAACATCGCATTCCACCGCAGTGATTTTCCCTGAACGGGTAAGCCCGAGCTTCAGGGCAACCTTTGTGTCCGGGCGGCCACGATGGGTTATCAGGGTTTCCTCGCGGCTCAGGCGCATCATAACCTTGCCGTTCGCTGCCCTCGCAAGAAGGCCGGCTATCAGTTCGAAGTTCAACGTTTCCGTGCGCGCACCAAAGCCCCCGCCGACGAACGGTTTAATGACACGGATGCGTGATGTATCCATTTCCAGGCAGCGCGCCAGCATGAGATGCACATAGTAGGGGACCTGGGAAACCGTGTGCATGGTGAGCCTGTCTTGCTCACCATCATAATCGGCAAGGGTTGCGTGCGGCTCCATTTGGGCGTGATTCACCTCAGCGCAATCAAACTCCGCTGACGAGACGAGGTCGGCCTTAGCAAACCCCGCAGATATATCGCCGAACTCGTGATGGATTTCGCGTTCGACATTGTTGGACTTGTCTTCGTGCAAAAGTTCTGCGCCGGGAGCGCAGGCATCTTCTGCCGTATAGTGGGCGGGCAATTCCTTGAATTTCAACTCAATGAGTTCAAGCGCGAGCTCCGCCGTTTTTACATCAATTGCAGCTACCGCGGCCATCGGTTCACCCCGGTAGCGAACCTTTGCCAAGGCCATGGGGTATTCGTTCATGGCAATGGGAATAACGCCATACGTGTGCGGGCAGTCCTCACCCGTAATCACCGCCCGCACACCATCGAGCGCTTGTGCCTTTGACGTATCAATGGAGATGATTTCACCGTGGCTCACCGGGCTGCGCAATATGCGCCCTGCAAGGGTGCCGGGGCTTTCCAAATCAGCAGTATAGGCAGCTTTGCCCGTTACCTTGTCGATGCCATCGACAAGGGGGGCGGGCCTGCCAGCGATGCGGGATTTTTTGCGGGCGCTCATGACGGCCTCTTTGCCGCGGCGCGCACCGATTTTATGATTTTCACATAGCCGGTGCACCGGCACAGGTTTCCGCCCAGCGCTGCGCGAATTTCATCATCGCCCGCATCAGGCTTGCGCCGCAACAGCCCTTCAGCGGCCATAATCATTCCAGGCGTGCAAAACCCACACTGGGTGCCGAGGTTTTCATGAAACGCGCGCTGCAATGCGGAAAGCTGGCCATTGGAAGCCTGGCCCTCAATTGTCTCGATTGAACAACCCTCGCAGGTTGCCGCCAGTGTGATGCATGAGGGGCGCGGATAACCATCCACCAGTACGGTGCAGGCGCCACACTCACCGCCATCGCAACCCTTCTTTGCGCCCTTAAGGCTTTTTACATCGCGCAAGTAATCGATGAGCAAAAGGTTGTCCACCACGGCATCTTCATGTTGTGTGCCGTTGATGTTTACGGTGAGGAGCCTTTTCATTTTCATGGCCTCTCAGGGCAGTTTGCATTAAAATACTTATTTATGTACTATTATACCGATTTTGCATTGAGAGGGAACTGTTTTTTGTTTGGGCAGCTTTCGGGTTTGTTGAAAATTGCTCTATTCTATGGATTTGTTTGCCTATTGGGCCGGTGGTGTTCTACACAGATATGAAC
>JBPCVY010000188.1:0-3720 GCA_051010055.1 Hyphomicrobiales bacterium
AGGTTATCCTGATGCGCACTTTGTTTTCACAAGCGATAAATCGGTTTTGTTGAATGACGCCAAAACCGCCTTCATTATGTATGGCACCCAGGGAAAATACTGGGTGGCGCTCGGTGATCCTGTCGGTGATGAAGAGGCATTTGCCGATCTCATCAGCGACTTCATAAACCTTGCTGAGAGCCACAATTGCCGCGCCATTTTCTATCAAATTTCCGATGAAAACCTGCCGCTTTATCTCGATGCCGGTTATGTGCTGAGCAAGCTTGGAGAAGAAGCGGTGGTGTCTCTCTCAAGTTTCGGTTTGGAAGGAAAATCCCACCGCTCGCTGCGTTCAGCCCATAACCGGGCGGAAAGGTCCGGGCTGACTTTCTCTATAGTGCAACCTCCGCATAGTGCGGAGCTTTTGACGCAGTTAAAGCAGATTTCCGATGAGTGGCTGGCGGACAAACATGTACGGGAAAAATCATTCTCCCTGGGCCGCTTTGATGAAGCATATCTGCAGCATTTCCCCATCGCCCTGGTTGAACAGGAAGGCAGCGTGATTGCGTTTGCCAATGTCCTTCAGACAGACGCGCACCATGGCGCCACCGTTGACTTGATGCGCCACTCAAAAGATGTGCCTAATGGAACAATGGAGTTTCTGTTCGTCGAGCTGATGTTGCAGTTGAAGAATGAAGGGTACGGCTATTTTACCCTGGGCCTTGCGCCACTGTCAGGACTTGGCGAAAAACACTTCAAGCGCACATGGGACAGGTTTGGGTTAGCGCTTTACCGCTTTGGCGGCCATTTCTACAATTTCGACGGCCTGCGAAAGTTCAAGAAAAAGTTCCGGCCCGAATGGCACTCCCGCTATCTCGCTTCAGCCGGAGGCGCCAATCCGATTTTCTCCCTTCGGGCAATAAATGCCCTTATTGCCGGCTCAATTAAGGGCGCGATTACCAAGTAACGCGCTTTTTGGTAATTCGTCCAAAAAGCAGCCTTGCGGTACTTAAATCACCGTCCGTTCTATATTGATTTTCACCCAGTAAAATTAAAAAAATTAGTGGGGAAAACCAATGATAAACGTTGCTTTGAAAGGACGTATACCGAGCATTTTTTCAAAAGTCATAAGCCTCACTGTATTCTGTTTCAGTTTTGCTCTTTGTCCATCTTATGGCCAAGAATGGTCGCCGATTGCCAATCTGGTACACGCCAGTGAATTAGGCGGGCGTATCCAATAATTGCCTCGATATCCTCAAACGAGCGTCACAGAGACGTCTCAATGAAGAGACAATAATTCTGTTCGAGCGCACCCGGGGAAAACACTCATTCAAGAAGACCTTCGTTCAGGTGTGCTCGTGCCAGTGACAATCAAATGCAGGGAGAAGAGAAATGAAGAAAGTTATCCTTTCTACCACCGTTCTCATGTTGATGTCATTTCCAGCCGGCGCCCAGACGTGTGAAGCCCTTTTGCAACAGGTGGACAAAGCGCTACAGGAAACCCAGGCCGCAGCCGAGCAGAAGGAACAAGCACAAAAGCTGCGCGATGAAGCCGAAACCCAGAAGAAAACTGGCGGCGATTGCCAAGCGCCACTTTCACAAGCACTACAAATTCTGGGCGGATAGACCGGAAACTTCACGAACCATTTAATGCCAAGAATCACCGGGCCGGCTATATGCCGGCCCGATTTTCGCTCAGTTGCTGCCTGTGCCGCCTGATTGCAGTGTGGACAGAACGTGGTCCAGAGAAAATGAGCCAGGCTTCTGGCGCGGTGGATACTCCTTGAACGTTTCAAGGAACTTGCCGACATAGGCTTGCGCTGGCGCGAGGGCGAACATGCGTTCAGCACGCCACTGCCCATAGCCTATGCTTTCATGTTCGGCCCTCTCGAACGGGTCGGCATAGATGTCATAGAGCTTAGGAAAGCGCAGAAAGGTAAGCGGATTCTCCCAGACAGAGAACCCATGGGCGCGTTGTTCAGCAAACACAATTTTGAAGCGGCCGTAGCGCAGGTTCATCAAATCGCCCGTATCTGAGAAATAAAAGAATTCCTTGCGCGGACTTTCCTTGGCTTCACCCTTCCAGCGGGGCAGGAAATCATAGCCATCAAGGTGAACCTTGGTGTTGTCTTTTCCAAACTGGGGCCCCTGCTTCATTTTCTCCTTCAAATCGGTATCGCCGAGCGCCGAAGCAATTGTCGGGAACCAATCCAAATGGCTGATTGTGTCATTGGAACGGGTACCCGGTTTGATGACGCCTGGCCATTTAACCAGCAGCGGCACGCGAAAGCCGCCTTCCCAGTTGTCATTCTTCTCGCCACGGAACGGGGTAGAGCCGCCATCTGGCCATGTAAAAACCTCAGCGCCATTGTCGGTTGAGTACATAACAACCGTATTTTCGGCGATGCCAAGGTCGTCAATCTTGTCAAGTAACTGCCCTACATGGCCGTCATGCTCAACCATGCCATCAGGATAAATGCCAACACCGCTTTTGCCTTTGCTTTCTTCCTTCAGATGGGTGAACACATGCATACGGGTGGAGTTCCACCACAAGAAAAACGGTTTGCCCGATGAGTTGGCCCGGTCGATGAAATCAAGCGCACCGGCGGTGACTTCCTCATCAATGGTTTCCATACGCTTGCGGGTGAGCGGGCCGGTATCCTCAACCCGGCCATCGGCGTAGGATTTGATAACCCCGCGCGGGCCGAACCGTTTCTTGAACTCCGGGTCTTTGGGATAGTCCACATTTTCCGGCTCTTCTTCCGCGTTCAGGTGGTAGAGATTGCCGAAGAATTCATCAAACCCGTGATTTGTGGGCAGGTGCTCATCCCTGTCGCCAAGATGGTTTTTGCCATATTGGCCGGTCATGTAGCCCTTGGACTTCAGATATTCAGCAATTGTCGGATCGCCAGGGTGCATGCCTTCCGTGGCGCCCGGCAGGCCTACCTTTAAAAGCCCTGTGCGAAATCCGCTTTGACCGGTAATGAAAGATGCCCTGCCGGCCGTGCAGGATTGTTCCCCATAGGCATGGGTGAACAGCATGCCTTCCTTGGCAATGCGGTCGATATTGGGGGTTTCGTAGCCCATCATGCCCTGATTGTAGGCACTGACGTTCCAGTACCCGATATCATCACCCCAAATGATAAGAAAATTCAGGGGCTTGTTCTGAGCATGTACAACCGTGGAACTGAATGTGAAGAGAGTGACCGCCAGCGCGATCGGTACCGAAGACAACAAACGTTGATACATCGGTCTGATTCTCCCAGCTAATTGTGAAGTGATTTTCTGGAACCAGGCGAAGTCTTTTATTTTTATAAATCAACGTTAGGCCACACGCGGCATAGCACAAATCACAGCTGCGTGTGGTGGATACATCAGCCACGCAAAAATGCCGGAAACGCAACCGCACACCCGGCAAACAAACTGGATTATCAGAAGAGATGGTGCGGTCGAGACGCATCTGAAATATATCTATTTTGTTGATTTATATAGTATTTTCATTTGCTCTGTGTACCAGAATGTACCTGTCTGTGTACCAATTCCGCCTAACATCCAAGAGCAAGTAATGCCGAAATAATGAAATAATAAGCGCTATAAACCCCGACTTTTTTGAAAAGCCCCCACCCCCTCAAATTAGCGGCTTTATGAAGGTCGAGGTTCGGCTGTAAACAAGGTGCCCCAATCGAGCTGTGCTATGCTCTCGCCTCAAATTATTTAAAAACGATGCTTGAGCGCCAGGAC
>JBPCVY010000189.1:0-8905 GCA_051010055.1 Hyphomicrobiales bacterium
TTGGCGCCATGGGCCTTCGGCGCGCCAATGTGATGGGTTCTTACGCGCATATCATTGATATTGGAGCGGTATAATGGCCGGGGCGCTGATGTTTCAGGGCACGGGCTCTGATGTCGGTAAGTCCCTCGTCGTTGCCGGGCTTTGCCGGGCGCTCACGAACCGCGGCTACAAAGTGCGCCCGTTCAAACCGCAAAATATGTCGAATAATGCAGCGGTCACTAACGATGGTGGTGAAATAGGCCGCGCACAGGCGCTGCAGGCCCTGGCCTGCAAGGTACCTTTATCGGTGCATATGAACCCAGTTTTGCTGAAGCCGGAAACCAGCACCGGCGCGCAGGTGATTGTGCGCGGAAAGCGCGTCGCAAGCTTCAAGGCGCGCGAATATATGAAAACGCGCAGCCAGTTCCTGCCCGATATTTTGAAGAGTTTTGAGAAACAGAAAGCCGAGGCGGATTTCGTGCTCGTTGAAGGCGCGGGCTCGCCTGCGGAAATAAACCTACGGGAAAACGATATTGCCAATATGGGCTTTGCCTTGGCGGCAGACGTGCCGGTTGCGCTCGTTGCAGACATTCACCGTGGCGGGGTGATGGCCACCGTGGCGGGCACATTCGACATTATCGATGAGCAAGATGTCGCGGCGATAAAAACCTTTCTTATCAATAAGTTTTACGGCGACCCATCGTTATTCGATGATGGCTTGCGGTTTCTTGAAAAGCGTACCGGGCGGCCCTGCGCCGGGGTAGTGCCCCATTTCGCAGATGCCTGGAAGCTGCCCGCCGAAGATGCTGTCGCCCTGGACAATCCCCGGACCAGCGGGAGCGGCGGTATAAAGATTGCCGTGCCGCGGCTTTCGCGTATCGCCAACTTTGATGACCTCGACCCGCTGAAGCTGGAACCGGGGGTAGAGCTTGTCATGGTGCAGCCGGGCGAACCGCTGCCGGGAGATGCAGCGTTGGTGATCATTCCCGGTTCAAAATCCACCATTGGTGACCTGGCCGATTTCAGGGCGCAAGGATGGCATATTGATTTGCTCGCCCATATGCGCCGCGGCGGCAAGGTGCTGGGCCTGTGCGGTGGTTATCAGATGCTTGGGAAGATGGTGCATGACCCGCAGGGCATTGAGGGTGCTGCCGAAAGCGTGGAAGGCCTTGGGCTTTTGGATGTGGAAACAACCCTTGCCGGGGAAAAACACCTGGAGCTCACCAAAGGCGCCCACATTGCCTCCGGAGAGCAGGTTGCGGGTTATGAAATCCATATGGGCGAAACAGAAGGCCCGGACAGGGCCCGTCCGCTTTTGCGCGTAGATGGCGCCGATGAAGGGGCGTGCGACAAAAGCGGACAGGTTTTCGGCACCTACCTGCACGGTATTTTTTCAGCAGACGGGTTTCGCCGCGCGTGGTTGGAGGCTTTTGCAGCGCAGCCCGTTTCGGCGCTTCATTATGGGCAAGCAGTGGATGAAACCCTTGATAGGCTTGCGGTTCATCTGGAACAAAATCTCAACATCGATATGTTGCTTGAGATTGCCCGCGGATAGAATTTATGCCTGAATTTTTTCTCTCAACTTTGAACACCTGGATAACGCTTGCCGCAACGCTTATAGAGCGCAATTATGGCTATCCGGACCGGTTGTACAAATTGGTGCAGCATCCTGTGGTGTGGATGGGCGCGCTCATCGATGTGCTTGATGACCGGTTGAACAATCTTACCCGTTCAAGAGGCGTGTTTGCATTGGCGGTGGTGATTGCGGCAACCGCTGTCATTACCATCCCACTTACCCTGATTTTTCGTTCGTTCGAGTATGGCTGGCTTCTTGAAGCGCTGGTTGCGTGTACGATTCTTGCCCAAAAAAGTTTGGGCGAGCAGGTGCTCGCAGTGGCTGATGGGCTTGAGAAAAGCCTTGAGGATGGACGCAAGGCCGTCAGCAATATTGTTGGCCGCGACCCTGCGAACCTCGATGAAACCGGTGTTGCCAAGGGCGCGGTTGAAAGCCTTGCCGAAAACACATCAGATGGGATTGTCGCACCGGTTTTCTGGCTGCTGATTGGCGGTTTGCCGGGCATTGCCATCTACAAGGCCGTGAACACCTGCGATAGCATGATTGGCCACAAGTCCGAGCGCCATCTCCATTTCGGCTGGGCATCTGCCCGGCTGGATGATGTCTTGAACTTCATTCCAGCACGCCTGACAGGCCTTTTGTTCTGTGCGGTTTCAGGCCCTGCCGCCGGTGAAGCGTTTACGGCAATGCGTCGTGATGCCGGCAACCATGTTTCCCCCAATGCCGGCTGGCCGGAAGCTGCCATGGCCGGCGGGCTTGGCATTCGCCTGGGTGGGCCGCGCAGTTACCAGGGACGCACAGTACGCCTTGCCTGGATGGGAGATGGCAGACAGGAACTGGGGGCAGAGGACATATATGGTGGACTTCAACTTTACGAACGGGCGCTGAATGCAATGACAGCCGTTCTCGGGGTTGCCGCGTTTATCAGTCTTTTCCTTTGAGGTGAAGCGGCAGGCCTGCGGCGACAAAGACAACCTTATCGCAAATCGCGGCAAGTTTCTGGTTCACCCAACCTGCTTCATCGCGAAAACGCCGTGCCAGCGCATTTTCCGGCACAATGCCCAGGCCCACTTCGTTTGACACCAGCACAATTGTGCCGGGCGCCTTGGCTATCACGTCTGCAAGTTCAGCAGCGGCAACACCGGTGTCTTGCTCGTTGAGCATTACGTTGGTGAGCCAAAAGGTGATGCAATCAACCAGCATGAACATCCCATCGGCAGCATTTTGTGTAATGGCGCTGGCAAGTTCGAGCGGCGCTTCCACTGTTTTCCAACTAGGCCCGCGGCGCTCAACATGGGCGGCGATACGTTCTGACATTTCGCCATCGCGCGGCTCAGCGGTGGCGATATAAACCAACGGCCCTGTGTGACCTTCTGCCAAGCCTTCAGCATAGGTGGATTTGCCCGACCGGGCCCCGCCCAGAACCAGTATGTGCCTCGAATTGCTCATGGCGCTCATAGACCATCATTTTCCCAAACGGGCAAGATGAGGCCGCACTTATCCCTGATGATAATTCTCAATAGAGCGCGATGCCGGTGTGAATACCGGCATAGGGGGATGCTTTCTTGTCCTTCAATTCCCACTGCACGCCTGCTTCCGCCGTCAGAAAAACAAGCCCGGCATAAGGCACATAAAATTGCCAGCCTGAAATGATGGAGCCAGCGCGCAGCTGGGAGTAGCTTGCGCCACGCCCGTGTGCCACGGAAAGGCCTGCAGAGGGACCGAACCACAAGGGCGTGAATGCCTTCGCCTCTAGCCACAATTCATCGAACCCCGCCCAAACCTGCACATTTGCTGAAAGGCTCACCCATTCATTCACCGCATAATCACCCTCTGCGGCGAACGTGGCTGCCCATTTTTTGTTGAGGAATTTGTTTCCGGGGTCTTCGAACGGATAAGTGAATTTACGCCAGGCAGCTCCCCCAAAAACAGAGGCCCGCCAGTTTTCACGCACAAACTGCCAACCCGCTTCAAACTCAATGCCGATGCCCGTTACATGGTTTTCGGCAACGACATTCTCCGCAATTCCGATGTCATACTTGAAGAAATAGTTCTTTGCCGTGCCCCGCACGATTGGACCGGGCTCGTGCAATTGCCTGAAAGGGGAATAGGCAATGCTGTTATAGGTGTTAAAGGCATCGATTCCGGTGCCGCCAAAGCCGCTTGAGTTCCAGACGCTATCGGCTTGCGCGCCTGGTGCGTGCAAAACAAAAATAGCTGCTAAATACGCCAGACCCACAACGGCTCCCCAATGCGCTGCGCTCCCAGCCAGGCCAAAGCGCAATTTCGCTGGAATTTGCCAGTTCCAGCGCATTTTCCACCTAACGCATTAACCCCAGAAATCAACTAAAAGTTGATTCTAAAATTTAATTCAACTTATTGAAATTATTATAATTTTCACGCTATCAGCCGCATTTTGCATTGTCTAATGATATTTTTAATTAACATTAATTAGGTTGACATTTACCGATGATTTGAGCGCGGCTGGCTGCAATTTCATCACGCACTTGGGGGTGCCGGCAGCAGCCCATATTTCGCTGTACTGAAGAAGATCCGCGTCTATGAAAGTGGCAAGCGCAGTGTCATGGCCAAAAGGTGGAATGCCGCCGATGGCATAACCGGTAACTTCACGCACAAAATCTGCATTTGGCCGCTTCAAACTCTCACCGAGCACGCGCGCAACGGCCTTTTCATTGACCCTGTTGGTTCCGGAAACAAGAAGCAGGTAGGGCTTTGCGCTGTCAGCGCCCTGGAACACAAGGGACTTGACGATTTGCCCGACCGCGCACCCGCACGCATCAGCTGCCTCTTCGGCAGTGCGCGTGCTTTCTTCCATTTCCACAATTTTTGTGTGCAGGCCAAGGGCTTTGCCAGCATCCTCCACCCGTCTTGCGCTTCTTGGAAGTTGGCTCATGGGGCTTTGTCTTCCTTTTCTGCCAGCACGATGTCTGAATTTTTGTATTGGAAAGGCAGCGTCTTATCAACAGAAGCTTCTGCCGGGATTGACCTCGTAGAATTAAGTAGATCTACTCTAGTATGGGGAAAGTACACATAAGAAAAACAAAAGAAATGGGAGAAACGGCGACTTCGATACAGATGGATAATTTGCCGTTCTTTATAACGGCTCCAGGTCAAACCGATGGTTTGCTCATTGGGGTGACGATTGCATTTGTCCTGATTATCATCGGATTTGGCGCTCTCTATCTGGCCATTCAGGCAATCCCGGACCGGTTTGCCAGCGGCGCCAGCAAGGTGCAGTTACAGATCGTCGGTATTCTGGGGCTTTTGTCCCTCATCACCTTTAACAACATTTTTTGGCTTGCCGGCCTGTTCCTGGCCGCAATCCGCATACCGGATTTTGTGACACCGCTTAAAGGCATCGCCAAATCACTGGAAATCCAAGCACAAAATGCGCAAGCAGAAAGGAAACCACCGGCAGGTAGATCAAAACCCAAACAAACAGCCACGAAGAAGCCTCCGCAGGAGGGAACTGACTGATGCTGGAACTCATCTTCAGTGGCCTGTTTACAATCCTTCCAGATTATCTCTACCGCCGGAATGTGCAGGGCATGCGCATTGGCCATGAAATCACGCTGTACAATTTCTGGTACGTGCTGCGCTGGGGCATCACCTGCTGTGCGGTTCTTGCTATCTCACTGTTTACAATCATTTTCTACTTCCACCCGACGACTACGAGCGTGAATTCATTGTTCCGCACGGTGACCATACTTTCCGACACAGTTGGCCGGGTGGAAGAGGTTTATGTGCGAAACAATCAGGCGGTTAAGGCAGGCGATGCGATTTTCCGGCTTGATACCACCCGGCAGCGTGCAGCGGCAGAAACCTCAAGCCGGCGCATTGCGGAAGTCGATGCGGCACTTGTCCTGGCGCAATCTGAGCTGAACGTGGCGCAGGGCAATATCATCGCCGCAGAGGGCAACTTGCGCCAGGCGCGTGACGAGCTTTCCCGCCGCGAAGAGCTCAAAGAGCGCAATCCCAATGTTGTCAGCGATCAGGAAATCGAGGCCCTGCGTGCCGCATTGAAGAGCCGGGAGGGTGCGGTTGATGCAGCCCGCGCTCAGCGCGATGTGGTGCAGGCGCGTATCGACACATTGCTTCCGGCCCAGCGGGCAAGCGCGGAGGCAGCCCTGGCGCAGGCGCAAGCGGAAATCGAAAAAGCAACTGTATTTGCCGGCATCGACGGCACAGTGCGCCAGTTCAAACTCAAACCGGGCGACATCGTCAATCCGATACTCAGGCCCGCCGGCATCCTGGTGCCCGCAACTTCCGGACGGGGCAGGTTTATGGCTGGTTTCGGCCAGATTTCCGCACAGGTTTTGCGGGTCGGTATGATCACGGAAATCACCTGCGCCTCAAAGCCGCTTAACGTAGTTCCCATGGTGATTACTGAAATTCAGGGCGCCATCGCGGGCGGCCAGCTAAGACCCACTGATCAGCTAATTGATGTTCAGGACAGAACACGGCCGGGAACAGTTCTTGTGGTGCTTGAGCCTATTTTCGAAGGTCATGCCGATGAAATTCCACCTGGCAGCACATGCGCGGGCGTTGCCTATACCAGCCACGCTGCCGAGATTAAGGCAGGCAAAATCCGGGGCCTGCACGCATTCGCCTTGAGGCTTGTTGACGGCATGGGCATCGCCAACGCTATAGTGCTCAGAGCACAGGCGCTGTTGCTGCCGATCCGGGTTTTGGTGTTTTCCGGTTGATCTTGCGAACCAAATTGACGCACACCGGCCGCGATAAGTGCTTCAAACAGCAGCATTAATCATTGGTTACGAAATTGCATGCAATTGAACCTGATTGTGCGTTATTTTGAGGGTATCTGGGCACCGGGGACGGCCAATGGGTGCCCGATAGTTTAGATGCGGTTATTTGATAAATCAGGGTCATGCGGGAATTTTCGCATGGGTGGGAGAAGTGTCGAAACATTCAAGTGACGAGAAAGATGGTGTTCGAAACAGCCGTCTCGACAAGGCACTGCGTTCGGCGCGTATGGCCCAGGCGGATCATTTGAACGCGGTTTTTGAGATCCGCGACATGCAGCACCTGCGCCTGCAGGCGCTGAAGGACGACCTCGACATTGTCGTGGCCGAGAAGCCCGGCGCACAGGATGTTACCGACCTGGCGCTTGATGGCGAAGAACCGTACCGGCTATGGATAGATGTTCTCTCATACGTCATCATGGAGCCTGACCCGCGCACCTACCGTTTTGTTCAAGACACCGAAGATGACCGCCAGTTGATATTTGAGAGCAGGGACCGCGGTGAAATGGTGAGCGAGATTACTGAATACATCGCCCACCGTATGATTGAGCAGGACCGTCTGCGCAAGTCACGCGAGCTGGCGGGCCATGAACCCGAACGGTCCGGGTATAGCGGGTTGGCATTGTTTTTTGCCTGGATTTGCGGCCTCGCTTTAGGGGTTTTGTCGCTGTTTGTAATCTGGGTATCGCTCACTGGAAAAATTTGAGGGAAGTAATTTTAACAAAAGGCCATCGGTGCCGGGTCTCTGGCTGCAATGTTACGTAACAAACTGAAACACGTTTTGATTTGGGTTTGCAGACCAATCACCTTTATTTTCAAGCTAAGGAATCACGTGCAATGCGTGAGTGGGTGAGTGAGTTACGGCAATTGCCGATTTATCTGGGGAAATCAGGGGGTTTTCTGAGTTATTGGGTGAAATGCACAAACCTGGCGAGGCATCCCGGCGTGTGCGAATCGAGCGAAATTTGAGCCGAATTCCAGGATTTTGATTCGGAGCTGCTTTCAACACCCAAGGAAAATCCCTGTTTTGGTAAATTGTCCGTAGGAGTGCGGGCTGGGAAATTTGGGGAATTATGTCTGTAATTGCGCCTGAAGCTGAGATGGAAGCCGGTGCTGGAAAGTGCGGGTTTTCGGAAATTGAATTACGCCTTGGTGACTTCGCGACGTTGAGCGAAGGCCTTGACTATGCTGCTACCGGAAAATCGGGTTTTAATTTTTACGCGCCGCGGGGCCACATTGATGATGTGCTGTCGTTCGCGGAGCTGCGCGAACGTGCGCTTGCGACCGGGCGCAGGTTGATTGCAGCCGGGCTTAAGCGCGGCGAGCGGGTTGGCGTTATCGCCGAAACCGGCGCGCCGTTCATGGAAGTATTCTTTGGCTGCCAATATGCCGGCCTCGTGCCGTGCCCGATGCCCTATTCCATGTATATCGGTGGGCGTGAAGCTTATGTGGAACGTATTGCCGGCATGCTGGTAAGCGCCCATGCCGCAGCAGTTATCGCGCCGTCTGATCTTTCCTCGCACGCTGCCGAGGCCGCTGAGAACACCAACGCCCGTCTGTTATTGACCCATGATGAACTGGCAGAGATTTCCGGCGAGAACATCGACTTGGTGCCGTTCGGCCAGAATGACGTTGCCTATATTCAGTATTCGTCCGGTTCGACATGCCGCCCGAAGGGTGTTTTGATCACCCAGCGCTCTGCCATTGCCAATGTACAGCAGATTTTGTGCGAAGGTTTGAAGGTGACACCGGAAGACAGGGCTTGTTCCTGGCTGCCGCTTTATCACGACATGGGACTTGTCGGATTTTGCCTTTCGCCAGTTTTGAGCCAGGTAACAGTTGACTTCCTGGCCACAACGTCATTTGCCCGGCGCCCGGCGCTGTGGCTGAAAATGATGTCCGATAATCGCTGCACGATCTCCTATGCACCATCGTTCGGCTACGACCTTTCTGCCCGCCGCATAAATGGCGGGGCTGTGGAGCTTGACCTTTCTGCCTGGCGCATTGCCGGCATTGGCGGTGATATGGTGCGCCCGGATATGCTTGATTTTTTTGGTGAAAAGCTTTCGGTTGCCGGCTTCAAACCAGAGGCATTTTTGCCGAGTTATGGCATGGCTGAATCAACCCTCGCCATTACGTTCACTGACGACAAGGCGCCGATCAAGATCGATACCATTGACCGCGCCCACTACAAATTGTCCCGGCGCGCTGTGCCGGCGGACGATTTGGCGAAAGTTGCGCCCGAGCGCACCCGTTCCTTCGTTGTGTGCGGCAGGCCGCTTCCAGGCCATGGCCTGAACATTTGCGATGATAGTGGCAAGGTTCTCGGCGAGCGCGAAATCGGCCACATTCTGATTAAAGGCCCCAGCCTTATGGCCGGTTACTTCGAGAATGAAGAAGCCACTGCCAACGTCATGCGCCGTGATGGCTGGATGGACACCGGCGATATGGGCTATTGGCTGGACGGTGAGATTGTCATTACCGGCCGCTCCAAAGACCTCATCTTGCACAATGGCCGCAACATCTGGCCGCAGGATATCGAATGGGCCGCAGAACATGTTGAACC
>JBPCVY010000190.1:0-14761 GCA_051010055.1 Hyphomicrobiales bacterium
CTGCTGCAATAAAGACCCAATCAACAAGCCGGGAACACAAAAAATCACTTTACATTTCGAAAAAATTAGTTATATCGAAATGAAGTGGAGAATGAACCATGCAAGAATCTGTTGCAGCAACCGCCCTTGGGGCACTTGGAAATGAAACCCGCCTTGCCCTTTTCCAGCTTTTGGTGAGGGCCGGGGACGATGGCCTGGCGGTAAATGATATTCAGCACGTGCTGGGAGTTCCACTGTCCACCCTCTCCCATCACATCCGCACGCTGGCGCAGGCAGGCCTTATTGTTCAGGAACGCAGTGGCCGTGAGATTATCTCCCGCGCCGATTATACAGTGATGCATGATCTGGTCGGTTTCCTGACAGAGGAATGCTGCACCGGGGTTGAACTTAACCGTGGCAGCGATGCCGCCTGAACGGAGCCGTAGCCCGATTAAACTATGAGTGAAGTCGCCACCCCCGCCCCCAAGCACCCGCTACGTGATGCTTTTTCCTGGCTGAAGTCTGAACCTGCCGTTGTGGCGCTGTTGATTGGCCTTGGCGTTTTAGCAACAGTCGACCGGTCGCAAGTGCTGCCCAGCATTACGTTTACGTTTAAGGCATTTCTGGAAATGGCGCCCTATTTCATCATTGCGGTTGCCTTTGCTGCCTATGCCAAGGCAAGCGGGCTCGACGGGCTGGTGGCAAAAGCCTTCTCCGGCAATGCGGTAACAGCAATTATCATTGCATCGTTTGCCGGCGCCCTTTCGCCTTTTTGCTCTTGCGGCGTTATTCCGCTCATTGCGGCCATGTTGTCCGCCGGGGTGCCGCTTGCCCCTGTCATGGCGTTCTGGATTGCATCGCCCATCATGGACCCAGAGATGTTCGTGCTTACAGCAGCGGGTATCGGCACCAATTTTGCCATCGCGAAAGCCATCGCCGCCATATGCATGGGGCTCATGGCAGGTTTCATAACCCACGGATTGCGCCACCGCCCGTTCCTGGCCAATCCCCTGCCCCAATCAGTAAATGTCGGGTGCGGAAGCTCAAGCTGCACGCCCGCATTTGATGCCTCGGCCCCTGTCACCGTGCACTGGAAGTTCTGGCGCCAGCAGTCCCGTGTGCAGGAATTCAAAACCGATATCGCTGAAATAGGCTGGTTCCTGGGCAAATGGCTCACCTTGGCCTTTTTTATCGAAAGCGTGATGATTGCCTATATCCAACCGGACTGGGTTGCCTCCGCAATCGGCAACGAAAACCCGTTTGCCATTCCGCTCACCGCCATTATTGGCCTGCCATCTTATCTGAACGGTTATGCGGCTATCCCGCTTACCGGTGGTTTGTTGCAGCTTGGTATGGCGCCGGGCGCTGCCATGACGTTCATGACAGCTGGTGCGGTATCCTCCATCCCAGCAGCAATCGCGGTTTATGCCATCGTGAAAAAGCCTGTCTTCGCGCTCTACGCAGCCCTTGGCATCACCGGCGCCATTCTTTCCGGCTATGCTTACCAGTTCAGCGGCGGGGTTTTGTAGGCGTCAGCCCAAAAGTTTAAGGGCTGCCGCAAGGCCGGCATCCGGGCTTGAAAGAACCATCTTTTCCGGCACAAGCGCTGCCGCCGGCGCCATTGATGCCTGGGCAAGAGCAATTACATCTGCTGTTTGGGCCCGCGCGCAGTCGGCAATTTTTGCTGCATATGCATCGAAATCGCCTGCCCGGAAACGTGGCCATGCCCCCTCCACCATCACCAGCTCAATTAAGGCCCCGGTTTTGGCAGCAGCTTCTTCAAACAGCGCCTTGGTAGGTTCAATGGTGGTTTCAACGGCCACCAGAACGGCAACCGAACCGCCGCCTTTTACGGCTTGTTCGGCAAGGGCGCGGTCGATACGCAAAATGTCAGGCCGGCCCAGGGCATCTGCCGCCGGCCCAAGGGTTGAGCATGTGAGCAAAACCGCATCTGCGTCAGCCGCAAGCTCTGTCAACACGTCTTGTGTTTGAGCGTTGAGCTCTTCGGTGAATTCTCCAGCTTCCTCTGCCCGGTTCAACAAATCATCGCGCAGAACGTGGCGGTGCTCAACGTTTCTGCCCGCCATCAAGTTCTTGAACAGTTCGTCATTCACTTTAGCTGTGTGCAGAAAACTCAGCTGTTTCATCATTCCAACTTCCAAACAAAATGCAGCCCGACTGAAATAGGCAGGCCGGTTGCCAAGGCATACGTTCACTTTTTGGGCGGTCTTTTGTCAAATGCGGGAACCCCTTCCGGGATGTGGTGGAATTCCTGTTGATCGCACGTGTAAATCGCAACATTTGCGGTGAAAATTGACGGATCGTCCAATGTGCCAACTTTTACAATCATTGCATTCGGCGTACTTGGACTTTGAGACCCTATGGCTGTTCCACAGTTGGAGCAAAAGTGACGATGCACCGGATTTTCAAGATCATCTCTCGCAAAGTCAGAAATTTTTCCCTGTGTATATGAGAAGCTATCAAGCCCGAAAATCATCACTACATTGGGGTTTCCCCCAGTGATGTACTGGCACTCCCGGCAGTGGCATTGAAGAGCTGCTTTCAATGGGCCATCAATCCGGTAGCGAACATTCCCGCAATAGCACCCACCTGTGGCTTGCATGCATACCTACCTGTTCAATCCGCAACCCGTTGTTGCCCCAGTCTAAGGGTCCAGCCTGCCCATAACAACAAAAAGCCGCCTCTGAGAGACGGCTTTCAGCTTAACTGCTTGTCACCTGACCGGGGATTAGTTCTTTTCCTTGTCCACAAGGGCGCCGGCTTTAATCCATGGCATCATGCCGCGAAGGCGTTCACCAACTTCCTCGATCGGATGGGCATCGTTCAGCCGGCGTGTGCCTTTGAAACGGGCCTGGCCAGCTTTGCACTCGGCAATCCACTCAGAAGTGAACTTCCCGGTCTGGATGTCGTGCAGAACGCGCTTCATTTCCGCTTTGGTCTCATCAGTTATGATGCGCGGGCCGGACATGTACTCACCCCATTCCGCAGTATTGGAAATGGAGTAGTTCATGTTGGCAATGCCACCTTCATAGATGAGATCGACAATGAGCTTCACCTCGTGCAGGCATTCAAAGTAAGCCATTTCCGGGGCGTAACCGGCCTCAACAAGGGTTTCGAAACCAGCGCGAATCAGCTCCACCAGGCCGCCGCAAAGGACCACCTGCTCGCCGAACAGGTCGGTCTCGCACTCTTCCTTGAATGTGGTTTCGATGACGCCGGAACGTCCTCCGCCAATGGCGCAGGCATATGACAGGGCAATATCGTGCGCATTGCCCGATGAGTCCTGATCAATCGCAATCAGGCATGGCACACCGCCGCCCTTCTGAAACTCGCCGCGCACGGTGTGGCCCGGGCCCTTCGGCGCAATCATAATGACATCAATAGTGTCACGGGGCTCAATGAGGTTGAAGTGCACGTTCAAGCCATGAGCAAATGCAATTGCTGCACCGTCCTTGATGTTAGGGGCGATTTCATCGCGCCAGATATCGGCCTGCAGTTCGTCTGGTGTTGCCATCATCATCACGTCGGCCCAGGCGGCTGCATCTGCAACGGTTTTCACCGGCAGGCCTGCAGCTTCGGCCTTCTTGGCTGACGAAGAACCAGGCCGCAGCGCAATCGCCACTTCCTTCACGCCACTATCATGCAGGTTCAGCGCATGGGCATGCCCCTGGCTGCCAAAGCCGATGATCGCAACTTTCTTTCCTTTGATGAGATTAACATCTGCATCTGTGTCGTAATAAACGCGCATTTTCGCATCCCCTGCTGTCATGAAAACCCACGCCGGGAGTTTTGAGCGGCGGGGCAACGTCTTGTAATTTCCGGCGAGTGTCTTACCTGCCTTCACGCTCACGGGCAATGGCCGATGTTACGGCGCGGCCAATTGCCCTTCATTCGAAATCCTATGAACCCATGCCCTTTACACCGCGCGAAATTGCGGCGATGCCGGTGCGCGAGACTTCTACAAGGCCAAGCGGGCCCATGAGCGTGATGAACTGGTCGATCTTGTTCGTGCGCCCGGTGATCTCAAAAACAAAGCTTTCGGTTGTCGCATCAATAATCTGCGCGCGAAACGCCTCTGCCAAGCGCAGGGATTCAACCCGGTGCTCGCCCTTGCCGGCAACCTTTACCAGCGCCAGCTCCCGCTCCACGCCGTTGCCAGTTACGGTCAGATCAACAACCGAATGCACGGGCACCAGTCTGTCCAGCTGCGCCTTGATCTGCTCAATCACCTGGGGCGTTCCTGTTGTGATCATGGTGATGCGCGAAACATGTTCTTCATGTTCTGTTTCTGTCACCGTGAGCGATTCAATGTTGTAACCGCGCCCGGAAAAAAGCCCCACAACGCGGGCCAGAACCCCCGGTTCATTGTCTACAAGCACTGAAATCGTGTGGCTTTCGTTTTGCTCAACTTGTTTCAACATTTCACTCTTTCATTGTTTTTACGCCCCAGCGTTAGACGAGAACCTTGCCCTTTTCGGAAATGGCTTCGCCGATATCTTCCTCTTCATCGCCCAAAAGCATGTTGTTGTGGGCCTCACCAGAGGGGATCATTGGGAAGCAGTTGGCCTCCTTGGTCACAACACAGTCGAACAATACCGGACCATCAGCATTGATCATCTTCATAATTGCATCGTCCAGCTCATCTGGCGTTTGTGCGCGGATGCCGGTGCAGCCGAACGCTTCGGCCATTTTTACAAAGTCCGGCAATGCTTCTGAGTAGCTCTCCGAGTAGCGCCCGCCATGGAGCAGCTCCTGCCACTGGCGCACCATGCCCATATACTGATTATTGAGAATGAAAATCTTGATGGGCAGGCGATACTGAACGGCGGTTGCCATTTCCTGCATGGTCATTTGCACCGAGGCTTCGCCTGCAATGTCGATGACCAGGCTGTCAGGATGCGCCATCTGCGTTCCCACCGCTGCCGGCAGCCCATAGCCCATGGTGCCGAGCCCGCCTGAGGTCATCCACCTGTTGGGTTCTTCGAACTTGTAGAATTGCGCAGCCCACATCTGGTGCTGGCCCACTTCGGTGGTGATGTAGGTATCGCGGTCTTTGGTCAATTCATAAAGGCGTTGAATGGCGTATTGAGGCATGATCGCGTCGTCGCGCAGCTTGTATTTCAGGCAGTCGCGGGCGCGCCATTCTTCAATCTGTTTCCACCACCCTTTGAGAGCCGCGGTTTTTTGTTCCGGCTGGCGGGCTTTCCAAACACGGATCATGTCTTCCAGCACATGCGCCACATCGCCAATAATAGGAATATCAACCTGGATGTTCTTGTTGATCGAAGATGGGTCAATATCGATGTGGATTTTGGTTGAATCCGGGGAAAATGCATCTACCCGGCCGGTAATCCGGTCATCGAAGCGTGCGCCGATGCACACCATCACATCGCAATCATGCATCGCCATGTTGGCTTCGTAGGTGCCGTGCATGCCCAGCATGCCCAAAAACTTATCATCGGATGCAGGAAACGCCCCAAGCCCCATCAAGGTGGAAGTAACGGGAAAGCCAGTCATCTTTGCCAATGTGCGCAACAGCTGGGAGGCGCCCGGGCCTGAGTTGATAACCCCGCCGCCGGTGTAAAGAATGGGCCGCTCCGCATTGGCCATCAGCTCAATCGCCTCGCGGATGGCGCTCTGATCGCCCTTTACCCTTGGCTTGTAGGTTTTATGGGCAACGTTGGAGGGGCCGGCATACATGCCGGTGGCGAACTGAATATCTTTCGGGATGTCGACCACGACCGGGCCTGGCCGGCCGGAAGCTGCCACATAAAAAGCCTCGTGCAGCACGCGGGCCAAATCGTTGACATCTTTGACCAGATAGTTGTGCTTTGTGCACGGGCGGGTGATGCCGACGGTGTCACACTCCTGGAATGCGTCATTGCCGATAAGATGCGTCGGCACCTGGCCGGAAATCAGCACCATGGGAATGGAATCCATCATTGCATCGGTCAGTCCGGTCACAGCATTTGTTGCGCCGGGCCCGGATGTCACCAGAACAACCCCAACCTTGCCGGTTGAACGGGCATAGCCTTCAGCAGCGTGGGTTGCCCCCTGCTCATGGCGCACGAGAATGTGGCGGACCGCATTTTGCTGGAACAATTCATCATAAATCGGGAGCACGGCGCCGCCCGGATAACCAAATACGTGCTCCACATCCTGGTCCGCCAACGCTTTCAGAACGATTTGCGAACCTGTCATTTCCTTACTCATGCTTCCAACTCCACTTGCTCGTCAGCCCTAATGCGAATAATGCAACAAAAAAGGCCCCGTTCGGGACCTGGGTGCGCACTACCGTTCGGAGGTGATATCACATCACCCCGGCAGCGCGCTTCAATACTACAATAAGCTTGCCCATAGCGGCTTTCCCTCAAATAGCGCGCGCACTTTATTCAGCCCTTTGCCTCAGGTCAACCCTTATCAGATTATTGCGTGAATTTTCGATTATCTTTTCAAAAATTTCAAGAACATCGACGCCAGCACATCTGAAGAATTTGCCGGCCAACCCGTCATTTGCCCTCGAAACCACGTGGTTTGGCGCTTTGCGTAGCGGCGTGTTTGCATCTGTGCGGTCTTATTCGCCTCCTCCCGCGTGCATTCCCCGGAAAGTAAAGCGGCAATTTCACGCACGCCAATAGCCTTCATAACAGGAAGGTCCTTGGCCAGCTCGCGCGCCAAAAGCACCTTCACTTCATCAATGGCGCCTTCATCAAGCATTTTTTCAAAGCGGGAATTGCAGCGCGCATAGAGCTCTTCGCGCTCAACGGCCACATAGCCACGGCACACATCTGCATTCTGGAGTAACGGCTGGACATGTTTCTTTTGCCATTCACCGAGCGGGGTGCCAGTTTCCTCAACAACCTCCAGTGCCCGCACAACGCGTTGTACGTCACTTGGTTCAAATGATGCCGCACCTTTCTTATCGAGATGGCGCAAACGCTTGTAGAGAGCCGAAATGCCCTCATTGCGAAGGCTCTGGGATATTTCTTCACGCACGCTGGGGGAAATTTCAGGAACCGGGCTCAGCCCCTCCTCCAACGCTTTGAAGTAAAGCCCGGTGCCGCCGGCAACAATTGCCACATCATCACGCGCCCAAACTTCACGCAGAATGTTACCTGCATCTTCAAGCCATTTGCCGACAGAATAGCGCGCGGCCCCATCCACATGCCCATAAAGGCGGTGCGGTGCGCGCGCTTCATCGTCTTCATCCGGTCGCGCCGACAATATCCTCAAATCCGCATAAACCTGCATGGCATCAGCGTTGATGATGGTTCCGCCTGTTTCTTCAGCAATCTTTAGGGCAAGAGCGGACTTGCCGCTTGCCGTCGGCCCTGCGATAAGGACGGCTCGATTTTCGGTGTTCACATCCATTCAGGTACTTTCTTTCCGGAAACTCCCATGGACAATGTTCTGGTTCTGATTGCAAGCCCGCATTACAGGTCTTTGGAAACAGCACTTATCAGCAAAGCGCATGCGGTGCTGCAAGGTGCTGGAAATGCCCGCAACCTGTCGCGGCACGCGGTTGAAATTCAATTTTCCGGCCCACCACAAGACGTTGAAGACTTGATGCGCTGCGCCTTGGAAGGCGCGGAGGTGGATTTTGCCGTGGTGCCATCGCGCAACCGGCGCAAAAAACTCCTCATCGCCGATATGGATTCCACCATGATTGGCCAGGAATGCATTGATGAGCTTGGCAAGCGGGCGGGTGCTGGAGAAAAAATCATCGCCATTACTGAAAGGGCCATGCGCGGAGAGCTCAACTTCGAAGGGGCGGTGCGTGAACGGGTTGGCCTTATGGAAGGCCTGCCCGAGATCGAGATTCAGGCGGTTATTGAAAATGACCTCACTTACACGCCGGGCGGGCGCACGCTTGTTCAGACCATGCGGGCCCACGGGGCATTTACTGCCCTTGTTTCAGGTGGCTTTACCCAGTTTACAAATCATGTTGCAGAGGTGTGCGGGTTCAATGAGAACCGCGCCAACGCGCTAGTTATCGAAGATGGGGTTTTGACCGGCATGGTGCGTGAACCGATTTTGGGACGCGATGCCAAGGTCCAGGCAGTGAATGAGTACACAGCAGCTCTTGGAATCAGCCCCGATGACGTTATTGCAGTTGGCGACGGGGCAAACGATCTCGGAATGCTCGAGCTGGCCGGTATGGGTGTGGCGCTACATGCAAAACCGGCTGTGCGGGAAGCTGCCGGGATACGGATAGACCATTCCGGCCTTGAGGCTCTGCTGTTTTTGCAAGGCTATTCGGCACCCGAATTTTCAGATTAAAAAACCCGGCAAAACAACTAAGTCCTGCCGGGTTTATTGTTCGAACGAACGGCTGTCCGGATTACTCTTTGGGATCCAGTTTAAGGGCAACGAAGCGGTGCTCACCGTTTTTGTTCGCCAACCTCAAGATAACCGTCTTGCGCTCGCCGTTCTTTTTCAGCTCTTCAATGATCCGCGCAACATCACCGGTTGATTCAACCGTCTGCTGATCGACTTCGATAACCACATCGCCCGGGCGGATGCGCTTTTCTTCCGGCACGATGTCATTATCCACTTCGGTAACAACAATGCCTTCTACCTTGTCTTCGATCTTGAATTTTGTTCTCAGGTCCTTGTCGAGCGGGGCAAGCGTAAGGCCGAGCACAGTCTTTTCACCGGCATTTTCATCCGATGGGCTTTGATCCTTGCTGCTGACAGCGGCTGTTTTCTTTTCATCAAGGCGGCCGATTTCCACCTTCAATGCCAATTCGTCACCCTTGCGCAAAACTACCACATCGACTTCCTTGCCAGAAGCAGTGTCAGCAACAATGCGGGGAAGATCGCGCATTTCCGGCACATCCTTGCCGTCAAACTTTAAGATCACATCGCCCGATTTAATTTTTGCAGCTTCAGCCGGTCCACCCGGAGTGACCTCGGCAACCAAAGCGCCGCGCGCCTTGTCGAGCCCGAGGCCTTCTGCAATCTCATCTGTCACAGACTGAATGCGCACTCCAAGCCAGCCGCGACGGGTCTCGCCATACTTCAAAAGCTGATCGATGACACTGACTGCAGTTGTCGCTGGAATTGAAAAGCCAATACCGATTGAACCGCCGGACGGCGAGATTATGGCGGTGTTTATGCCGATGACTTCACCATTCATATTGAATAGCGGGCCGCCGGAATTGCCGCGGTTGATGGCAGCATCCGTCTGAATAAAGTCGTCATAGGGCCCGGCTTGAATGTCGCGTTTAATCGCGGACACAATGCCGAGTGTCACGCTGCCGCCAAGGCCGAACGGGTTGCCGATGGCCATGACCCAGTCACCGACACGTAGTCCGGTGGAATCACCAAGTTTTACCGCCTGAAGAGATTTTTTCGGCTTGACTTTCAGCACCGCAATATCAGTCTTGCTGTCCCGGCCGATAACCTCAGCTTCAAGCTTTTCCCCATCAGAGAAAATAACCGTGATTTCATCTGCATCGGCAATCACATGGTTGTTGGTAACGATCGTGCCGGTCGGATCGATCACAAAACCTGATCCAAGAGAGTTACTGCGGCGCTGACTGCGGCGGCGATTTTTGCCATCGCCGTTGTCGGGCAGAAGATCCTTGAAGAATTCCTGGAAAGGCGAGCCTTCCGGAAGATCAGGTATCTGGAAGTCGCGCCGCGACATGGCCACCTTCTGCGTTGTCGAGATATTGACCACCGCCCCAGTGAGTTGTTCAGCCAGATCAGCAACCGATTCCGGACCTTGCGCGCCGGCAGGCCGGGCCAGGCACAATAACATGATGCTTAATACTGCGACGGCGCCAATCGCAGCATTTCTTATCGCCAGTGAGCGATTGGCAATTGCTACTTTTGTCAAAGACGTGTCTCCTAGTTCGTCAGGCCTGATGCTTTGGTGCAACGGCGCAAAATTCAGTTTTTAACCTCTATATACCAGTTCAGGTACGCATAGCGATCACGACCCTGTTAGCCCCGCAATAGTTGCCGGGGCTAAATGATACCACCGCGGGCGGCCCAGACAATAAGAAACCCGAGCACAATCGCGCCCGCACCGGCAAATCGCAATGTTTCGTCAGGGATGTCATGCACGATCGTCAGCAACTGCTTAAGCCCTGCTGGATTAACTGCATAAAGCAATCCCTCTATGACCAAAACAAGGCCGAGTGCGGTAATCAGGTCCCTCATCGTCTAAGCGGTGTAGTTTTTTGCTTCACCTACTGCGCGCCTTCAGCCGGTTTTCGCGAGTTCACATCGCGGCCGAAATATTCAAAGAACTCTGAATTCGGGTTCAGGACAAAAGTCGTGTCGTCGCCCTGCAAACTCTTCGAATAGGCCTGCATGGAACGGTAGAACGAGAAGAACTCAGGATCTTTATTGAATGCCTCGGCAAAGATACGGTTGCGGTCCGCATCGCCCTTACCTCGGATAATTTCCGATTCACGGCGGGCCTTGGCCACAAGTTCAACGGCTTCACGGTCAGCTTCGGCGCGGATACGACGGCGGGCAGCTTCACCCACAGCACGCAACTCAGCCGCCTCGGCAAAACGCTCAGCATTCATACGCTCATAGGTATCTTTCAAAACATCCGGCATCAAATCGGTACGCCTTACACGCACGTCAATGATCTCAACACCAAGCGATTTGGCCTCTGCTTTCACCTGATCGCGGATTTCGCGCATCATTGCCGGGCGGTCCTTGGAAAGCGCTGCCGCAAAGGTTCTTTTACCGTATGTCTGGCGCAATGCAGCGTCGAGGCGTGTATCGATACGCTCACGTAAAAGGCTAAGATCGGCGCCCACCGTTTCGCGGAACCTGCGCGGATCAGTAATGCGGAACATGATGATCGCGTCCACCAGATAACGCCGGCCATCGATAACCTGCACCGATTTGTCGATGCCCTCGATGAACAACATCCGGTCTTCGACATACACCACGTCATCGAAAACAGGCAGTTTAAAGTTCAAGCCCGGCTTTTCAACCACGCGCTGAATTTCACCAAAACGGACGACCAGCGCCTTTTGGCGTTCATCCACTACGAAAGTCGCAGAAAAGACTACGAATAGCCCAAGCGCAACCAGCACCAGAATAAATGGTTTCAACACACCCATTACTGAGTACCTCCGCTGCGCTTTTTAATTTCCGGCAGGGGCAGATATGGCACAACGCCAGAGCCGCCTTGCCCGCCTTCAATGATGAACTTGTTTGAGTTAGCCAGGATATCCTCAAGCGTTTCAAGGAACAGCCTCTTGCGGGTGACGTCCTTGGCTTTCGAATATTCGGCGTAAACGGATTTGAAACGTTCTGCTTCACCTTCCGCCTCCGCGGTTACCCGGGCTTTGTAGCCTTTTGCATCTTCAACGATTTTCGAAGACTCACCGCGCTTTTCACCAAGAACCTGGTTGCGGTACTGCTCCGCCTCGCGGATGAACTTGTTCTGGTTCTGCTCAGCACGCTGAACTTCTTCAAACGCGTCGATAACAGCTGGCGGCGGATCTGCCTTTTCCAGCTGAACACCAGTTATCAAAATCCCGCTATCATAGGAATCAAGAGTGGCTTGGACCAGATCACGTACTGCTGTCTGTGCCTCAAACCGGCCTTGTGTCCGGATGAGATCGGCATTTGTGCGCCCGACAACCTCGCGCATGGCGCTTTCGGCAACCGTGCTAACCAGTTGTTCTGGGGCATAAATGTTGAACAGATACTTTTGCGGGTCGGAAATCTTCCATAGAACCGAAAAGCGGATATCGACAATGTTCTGATCGCCTGCGAGCATGAGCCCTTCGGTGGTGCCAGAAGTACCGCCGAAGTTCAGCTGATTAACCGCCTGAACCTGAGGGGTTTCGACAGTTTCGATCGGCCACATAATGAAATGCAGGCCCGGCCCGGTCGTGCGGTCATATTCCCCAAGGCGCAAGACAACGCCCTGTTCGTCCGGTTCAACCGTGTAAACAGCATTCATTATCCAAAGGCCGGCCAGCGCAATCAACGCCAGAAGCCAGATGAACTTGCTCGAACCGCCACCGCCTGGTGCGCCGCCGGGAATGATGTCTTTGAGTTTGTCCTGGCCCTTCTTCAGAAGGTCTTCCAAGTCAGGTGGGGTCTGCCGGCCGCCACCGCCGCCGCTTCCTCCCGGACGCTGGCCCCATGGACCGCCGCCATCGCCGCCGCCCTGCCATCCGCCGCCTTTATTGCTCCAAGGCATATGTCTATTGTCCTTTTTCGTTATGGTCGCTGGATTTCCGCCCCAATGGCATCCGTTCAGCGTCACTTGCATGTCATATAGGAAAACGTGGCCAGCGAGTCCACGGATTAGAACAAGATTCCATCATATTGAATTAATTCTGCCCCTTGTTTGGCGCCGTATGGAAGGCAGCATCTCAGTGATGAAGCGCTGCCGCATGATACCTCAAATGTTCCCCAATGAAGCTTGCCATGAAGAAGTAGGAATGATCGTAGCCAGGCTGCATACGCAGGGTCAAAGGGTGATCGGCTGCCGCACATGCTTCTTCAAGAAGATGCGGCTTTAGCTGTTCTTCCAGAAAATTGTCGCCGTCGCCTTGATCGATAAAGAGCCTCAGTTTTTCTCCAGCACTCGCCACCAGCGCACAAGCGTCATGCTCGGCCCATTTTTCCTTGTCATCACCCAGATAACCGCCCAACGCCTTATGGCCCCACGGGCAGTTGAGCGGAGAGACGATAGGGGCAAATGCCGAAACGGATTTAAACTTTCCAGGATTCTTCAGCGCGATCGTCAGTGCGCCATGCCCACCCATGGAGTGGCCGAAAATTGATTGCTGGCTCATATCGAGGGGAAAATTTTGTTCAACTAATTTAGGAAGTTCATTCGTTATATAACTGTACATATTATAGTTTTTTACCCACGATCCTTCCGTTGCGTCAACATAAAACCCTGCGCCCAAACCGAAGTCGTAAGCCCCTTCGGGATCGTCGGGAACTTCATCCCCGCGCGGACTTGTATCAGGTGCAATCACAGCCAAACCATGTTCGGCGGCATACCCTTGCGCCCCTGCCTTGGTGACAAAATTCTGATCCGTGCAAGTCAGCCCTGAAAGCCACCACACCACCGGCACCGGGCCTGTTTTTGCCTGTGGCGGCAGGTAAATGGAAAACGTCATCGTACAATCATTGACAGCGCTTTTATGGGTGAATTGCAGTTGTTCACCGCCAAAGCATACGTGGGCGTCGGTTTTCTCCAAAGCCATCAAATTTCCTCCTCATGCAAACGCAAGCGAAGTGGCCACAAACCCGCGCAAACGTCAACGATTCAAATTGCTCTTTTTTATAAGTTCCCCCATTGTCGCGCGATGCGTTCGGCCCAAAGAAAATCCACACATGTTTATTCGCGCGATCCCGGTCAAAAGGCCCTGACGCGCGGACTGGTGCTGATGGTTATTGCCATGCTCATCGTGCCGGGAATGGATGTGATCACCAAGTTTCTTTCCGGCACCATCAATGGTGTCCAGGTGGGCCAGGCAAGATTTGGCTTTCAGGCAGCATTCCTTCTGCCCGTGATTGTGCTGATGCGCGGCCCTCGCGCCCTGATGCCGGCGATTCCCAAGCTCAACACCGCCCGAGCAGTATGCATGGCCGGCGCTGTGCTGTTGTTCTTTACCTCGTTGAAATGGCTGCCCGTTGCTGACGCCATCGCCATATTCTTTGTTGAACCACTGATTTTGACGGTTCTTTCGGCGGTGTTTCTGGGCGAACATGTGGGCTGGCCCCGCCGGATCGCGGTTTTGGCCGGGTTTTTGGGCGCGCTTATCGTGGTGCGCCCTTCTTATGAGGTATTTGGCCTCGTGGCGCTGCTGCCGCTGGGTGCTGCCCTGTTTTTTGCGGTTTACCTCATGTTCACCAGCAAGCTCTCAAAGAGCGAAGATGCCATGACCATGCAGTTTTTCTCCGGCGTTGTTGGTTTTCTCGTCCTCTCAGCGGTCATGGTTTTTGGCGAGGCGGCCAGCATTGAAATTCTATCGTTTGCCTGGCCCACCGCCACCGAATGGCTGTGGCTCACCACACTCGGAGCGATTGCCACCGTCTTGCACCTGATGATCGTTCATGCATTCAGAGCAGCACCGGCCTCGGTTCTTGCGCCTTTCAACTATCTGGAAATCGTTAGCGCGACCATTTTGGGTTATCTGGTTTTCGGAGACTTTCCCGACCAGCTAAAATGGCTCGGCATCACCATAATTGTTTCATCGGGCCTTTTCGTTTTCTGGCGTGAAAGCCGCACAGGAGCCTAGGGATTGCTTGAGTTCGAAATCAGAAACCAGCGGGCGGCCAGTCCACCAAGTGCTCCTCCCGCCATGGGCGCAAGCCAGAACATCCAAAGCTGGCTGAGCGCCCATCCTTCCGCAAACAGGGCCGTTGCGGTGGATCTCGCCGGATTCAGCGACGTGTTGTCGATTTGCATGCTGACGAGATGCATTGCGGCCACTGCCCCGCCTGTGAGCATAGCTGCCCTTAGCTTTTCGCCGAGTTGTTCTGACAGCGCCAGAACGATGAGCGCGAGTAAGCCCGTAAGCACCAGTTCGGTGGCAAAAACCGCACCTGCCGAAAAGCCGCCCGGCGAATGGCGGCCATAGCCGTTGGCGGCAAAGTCAACAGGCATATAACCAGCGGTGGTAGACAAAGCCAGGAAGACAAAAAGTGCAGCCAGTGCGCCGCCGAACACCTGGGCAAGCACATAACCCGCCGCCCTGCCCGGCCCCAACTGGCCGGCGATCACAGCTGCCAGGCTAACCGCAGGGTTGAAATG
>JBPCVY010000191.1:0-28997 GCA_051010055.1 Hyphomicrobiales bacterium
TCCTTGGCCAGCGCTTCGAACAGCGGAATCGGTTCACGGCCATAACCAACGTCAAGATAGATGAAGCCGAGCTTCTTGTTCTTCAGGCTGCCACCTTCTTCGCTTTTGATGTAGCTGATGACGGCAGAGGCCTGGTCCCAATAGGTTGCAGGCACGTTGAAGGTCCAGGGGAACTTTTCACCCACAGCAGCAGCTGACAGTCCATAGCCCATGGAGAGCACCGGGATCTGGTCTACTGGAGCTTTCGGGATAAGCTGCAAGGTGATGCCGGTTGAGTATGGGTTATAGACAACGGCGCCCTTACCCTTCGTGCTTTCATAGCACTCAACACCCTTCTGGGCCTTATAGCCGGTTTCACATTCTTCAACGACCAGCTTCACGCCACCAATACCACCATCGCGCTCGTTGAGCATGGTGAAATAGTCATGCATGCCATCAGCAATTGGAATGCCAGAACCAGCGAATGCACCGGTGCGGTAGGTCAGGAGCGGAATGTAAATCGAATCTTCCGCCCAAGCCTTAACGGTCCCGAAACCTGTAACCAGCATTGCCCCAACGGCAACGCTCAGAGCGAGTTTCTTGGAATTCATACTTTATTTCCTCCACTGTTATGCACCGGCGACCCGGCGCGATTTGTTCCCTCATTTTTTTGTGTCTGATCAATCCTCCCAGACACTTGCCCTAACGCTACCATTCTTGCGCGAAAGAGCAAAACTCTATTCACATACTGGCCTTGGTCAGTATGGGAATGGCCACAACCTCAGTTTCTGCTTTGCAATCTGCCACAATCGGGCAAGCCCGTGCGGCTCGACGATCAAGAAGAATATGATCAACGCGCCAACCATCATAAATTGAACATGTTCAACCGTGGCAGCACCAATATCCAATCCAAACATTGTAGGCAGTGCGCGGATGATAATCGGCAAGGTAATGATGAAGGCAGCGCCCATAAACGAGCCGATCAAAGAACCCAGCCCGCCAATGATGATCATAAACAGAACCGAGAACGAAACCGTAATGTCGAAGCTTTCAACTTCCGCAGCGCCAAGCCACAAGAACACCATCATGGCGCCGGCCACCCCGCAATAGAACGAGGAAATCGAAAAGGCGAGAAGCTTAGCCGGCAACAGGCGGATGCCGATAAGCTGAGCTGCGATATCCATGTCGCGCACCGCCATCCAGGCGCGGCCAAACCGGCCTCGCACCAGGTTCGAAGCAATCCATGTCATAAAAACCACAATAGACAGGACAACCAGATAACGGGTTACCGGCGTTGCCTGTGCCCCGGTTATCGCAATGTCGAAAACCCGGCGCGTCGGCACTTCGATGGCGCCGGAATCATTGTAGTTATAAAGCCACGGAATACGGCCAAAACACCATTCAAGGAAGAACTGCGAAGCAAGGGTTGCCACCGCCAGATAAAAGCCCTTGATACGCAGGCTCGGCAAACCGAACACGAAACCAATGGCCGCTGCGAAAAACCCTGAACACAGAATGACGAGAATGATGTTGGCGTCCGGGAAAATTGTGGTCAGCTTGTAGCAGGCATATGCCCCGCATCCCATAAAACCGCCAGTACCCAAAGAGAGCTGGCCGGCATAACCCGTCAGAATATTCAGCCCTATAGCGGCCAATGCGAAAATAAGTGTCGGCACCATCACCGCATCAAGCCAGAAGGCGTTGAAAGTAAACGGCACGACGAGGTACACGAAGGCCAACAGAAGGCAGATGCCGATCACATCCTGCCGGATTGGGAACACCGCCTGGTCGGCGCGGTAACTTGTCTTGAATTGTCCAGCTTCCCGGTAAAACATAATGACTGGCTCCTACACGCGCTCGATTATCTTTTCGCCAAACAATCCTTGTGGCCGGAACCAAAGGAATATCAGCGCG
Source organism: Hyphomicrobiales bacterium (assembly GCA_051010055.1). Lineage (GTDB taxonomy): Bacteria > Pseudomonadota > Alphaproteobacteria > Rhizobiales > CAJQND01 > CAJQND01. Next base: position 1,894 of record JBPCVY010000191.1, read on the forward strand.
ATGAAGTAGGGGATCCAGCTTTCAATGCTACCGCCCACCAGCGGCCCCCAGTAAAATTCCGCAAGCTTCTCGGAAATGCCGATAATCAGCCCGCCGACAATTGCCCCTGGGATGGATGTAAAGCCGCCCAGAATAAGCACCGGCAAGGCTTTCAGCGCCACCACCTCAAGGGCGAACGACACATCAGAACGCGCACCCCACATGATGCCTGTGGCAAGCGCCACGATGCCGGCGGCAAACCAGACAATCACCCAAATCTGCTGCAGGGTGATGCCGACCGATTGCGCCGCCTGGTGATCGTCCGCCACAGCGCGCAACGCCCTGCCAATGCGGGTCTTGGAGAAAAAGATCGCCAGGCACCCCACCATGACGGCGGCCATGATGGCAGCGGAAATGTCGATTTTCTGCAGCGAGACGAAACCGCCAAAGGCCTCGAAATCGACCGAACCGGAGGGCAGCCCCAATGGTTCGGTAATCATTGTCTTCGGCTCACCGCCGAAGATGATTTCACCGAGCCCGATCAGGAACGAGTTGAGGCCAATGGTGGCCATGAACAAGATAATGTCCGGCTGGTTCACCAGTTTGCGCAAAACAAACCGCTCAACGGACCAGGCAAGCACAAACATAATGCCAATCGACAAAATCAGTGCCAACCATGCCGGCACCCCAAGCGCATACAAGCCAACAAGCGACAGAGCCGAAAACACAACCATGATGCCCTGGGCAAAGTTAAACACGCCCGAGGCCTTGAAGATCAGCACAAAACCCAATGCGATCAACGAATATAGGGTTCCCGCAACAAAACCTTCCCAGATGACCTGCACAAACAGGTCAGGCGCGCTGCCCATCTGGACAAAGGGGTCAATGAAAATATTGTAGAGCAATTTCCCGGTTTCCCCCTAGTGCGCCACGCCAAGATAGGCGTCGATAACATTTTGATTGGCTTTCACTTCGTCGGGAACGCCATCAGCGATTTTCTTGCCATAGTCCAAAACCATCACCCGGTCTGAAAGATCCATGACCACGCCCATGTCATGTTCGATCAAGGCGATGGTGGTGCCGAACTGATCGTTCACATCGAGCACAAACCGCGACATATCTTCTTTTTCTTCCAGGTTCATCCCGGCCATAGGCTCATCGAGAAGCAGAAGATCTGGTTCCATCGCCAAGGCGCGGCCAAGCTCAACGCGTTTTTGCAAACCATAGGGAAGCCGGCCGACGGGTGTGCGCCGAATGGATTGGATTTCAAGGAAATCAATGATTTCCTCGACCCTGTAGCGGTGCTCCAGCTCTTCTTTTTCGGCTGGTCCAAAACGGAAAAGGTGCCAGAAAAGGCCAGTGTGCATTTTCAGTGTCCGCCCGGTCATAATATTGTCCAGGGTCGACATGCCCCGGAACAGGGCAACGTTCTGGAATGTTCGGGCAATACCGGTTGAAGCTGCCTCGTGGGGGCGCATTCTGGAGCGCACATTTCCCTTGAAGGTAATCTCGCCTTCCTGCGGGTGGTAGAACCCGTTGATGACATTAAGCATCGATGTCTTGCCGGCACCGTTCGGGCCGATGATGGCGCGTATTTCGCCCTTCCTTATATCGAAGGAGACATTTTGAATCGCTTTTACGCCGCCAAATGACAACGAAATATCGTGGACGTCGAGAATAATATCTCCGGGCGCCGGGACAGGCTTGGTTTCTGCGCTCATTCGGCGGCCTCGCGCTGGTTGGTGTCTGCATGAAGGTTCATGTCACGGATTTCGATATCGCCCTCAAGAATGCCGCGGCGGCCATCTTCAAATGTGACATCGGTCTTTATTTTCTGCCGGTTTTTCTTGAGATCATAAAGCGCCTTTACAAGCGGTGCGTATCGATCCGACACAAGCGACCGGCGCACTTTGTTGGTGCGGGTAATCTCACCATCATCGGGATCAAGTTCCTTGTGCAAAATCAAAAATCGTTTGATTTGTGCACCGGCAAGGCCCGGCTCATGGGCGAGCTCGCGATTGACCTCGTCCACGTGGTTTTCGATCATTTTGTAAACGTCAGGATTGGCGGCAAGCTCTTGATAGCTCGCATAGTTCACATTGTGCCGCTCGGCCCAGCTGCCGACAGCTGTTAAATCGATATTCACGAACGCAGTCACATTGTCCCGGCCATGGCCAAAGGCAACCACTTCCTTAACGTTCGGGAAGAACTTGAGCTTGTTCTCGATATATTTCGGCGGAAACAATGTGCCATCTTTCAATTTTCCAACATCCTTGGCCCGATCGATAATCTTCAGATGACCTGTTTCATCAAAAATGCCGGCATCGCCTGAGCGCACCCAATTGTCTTTGGTCTTGGTTTCCTCGGTAGCTTCCGGATTTTTGAAATATTCCTGAAAAACACCGGGTGAACGGTAGAGTACCTCACCGGACTTTTCATCGATTTTGATTTCAACCCCAGGCGCCGGCTTGCCAACGGTGTCGGCGCGGATTTCACCATCAGGCTGGGCGGTGACGTAAACGCTGGCTTCAGTCTGGCCGTAAAGTTGTTTCAGGTTCAAACCCAGTGAGCGGTAAAACCGGAATATCTCCGGGCCAATCGCCTCACCGGCGGTATAGCCAACCCTCAGCCGGGTGAACCCCATACGGTTCTTAAGCGGGCCATAGACCAGAAGTTCACCAAGCCAATAAAGAAGCTTGTCTGTGAACGCGACGCTTTCGCCGTTGAGAATTGGCTCACCCACATTGCGCGCATGGGCCATGAAGTAGTCGAACATTTTCTTTTTCAGCTTACCGGCATCTTCCATCTGTACCATGATGACGGTGAGCAGGGTTTCAAAAACCCGCGGGGTGGCGAAAAAGTATGTTGGCGCAATTTCGCGGCGGTCATCAATCGCTGTTTCCGGGCTTTCGGGACAGTTCACGCAATAACCCGCGCAAAATGCCTGGCCGATGGAGAAAATATGATCACCCACCCACGCCATCGGCATGTAAGCAACGGTTTCTTCCAGTTCGTTCAGGCTATCAAACTCGTTACCGTTTCGTGCGGAGATGACGATATTGTCCTGGCTCAGTACCACTCCCTTGGGCGCACCGGTTGTGCCTGATGTGTAAAGCATGATTGCCACATCAGAGCCCGAGCCTTTGCCGATTTCCTCAAGCCAGGCGGAACCTGCGCCGTCTGCGAGGGCCTTGCGGCCGAGCTCCTGAATGGTCTCGAAAGAGTGCAATTGTGTCTTGTCATACTTCTGCAAGCCGCGTTCTTCATCATAGATGATGTGGTTCAAACCCTCATAGGTTTCGGAAATCTCCAGAACCTTGTCGACCTGCTCCTGATTTTCCACCACGGCAAAGCTGACGCCGGCATGGTCGAAAACAAACCCCATCTCTTCAGCAACAGAATCCTGGTAGACGGGAACCGGAACCGCACCCACCGCCTGGGCGGCAACCATGGCCCAGTAAAGCCGTGGACGGTTGTCGCCAACAATGGCGACCTTGTCCCCGCGCTTCAACCCGATTACCGTGAACCCCACGGAAAGTGCGCGAATTTCATCAAGCGCATCCGCCCAAGTCCACGTTTGCCAAATTCCGAAGTTTTTCTCGCGCATTGACGGCCTGTCGGCAAACTTCTCTGCATTGCGCAAAAGTATTTTAGGTAAGGTGTCTTCGGCCGTGTTGGCCGCTACCCCAGAATTCACAGCGCGCTCCCTCACTCTTCCCCAAAACCTTCACGCCAGTCCCGGCGCTTTCAGGTTATTGCCACTCGATTATGATACGAAGTTGTATTGTTTTTCGGCAATCGTATATCACAAAACTTTCAAGGGTTTTCCATATACTTTCAGATAACAGGAAATGCAATGGCAGCTAACATCGCTATAGAGAAAGCAATATCTTTATTCTTATTCAGCCGCCTGCCTGACAACAACATTCCGTCCCGCGCGATAGGCTTTCAAAAGCTCTTCTTCCTGCTCTTTCACCCCAGCGATATGCTTTTCTTTTACATGGCCAAATCCACGGATTTGCTCCGGTAGAGAGGCAATTTCCGCAGCCAGGGAAATGTTCGCCGGCTTCAGTTTTTCAAGCAGTTCATCCATCTGGTTCTCATAACCGGTGATGAGCGCGCGCTCGGTTTTGCGCTCAGCTGAATAACCGAACGGATCGAACATAGTTCCACGGAGCCATTTGAAGTTCGACAGGACTTTGAACGCGGTCATCATCCACGGGCCGAACTCTTTTTTCATGAGATGGCCCGTTGCCGGGTCGCGCCGGGCAAACAGGGGCGGGGCAAGGTGATGCTTGATTTTATAATCACCAGTGAACCGCGCGGCCACCGCCCGGGAGAAACCGGCGCTGGTGAAAAGCCGGGCCACTTCATACTCGTCCTTATAGGCCATCAGTTTGAAGCCGTAACGCGCCACCGTCTTGGCCAGTTCTTCCGAACCAGCCTTGATTTCACTTTCACGCGCACGCACTTTTTCCACCAGCGCGCTGTAACGATCCGCATAGGCGGCGTTCTGATAGTCGGTCAGGAACTCCACCCTGCGGGCAATCATCTCATCAAGGCTTTTCGAGGCGTGATGGCTCTTGGTCAGCTCTGTTTCATCGCCAACTGTGCGCTCTGCGACGATTTTTTCGACCGCCTTCAGATTGTGCGCAGCCCGACGGCCCCATTCAAACGACTTGAGGTTCATTTCGATCGCAACACCGTTCATGGTGATGGCCTGCTCAATCGCTTCACGGCTCACCGGAAGCCGGCCCCTCTGCCACGCAAAGCCAAGAGTGAACATGTTGGCCGCGATGGAATCGCCCATCAGCGCCGTTGCGATGCGTGTTGCGTTGACAAAGTCGGTGGCCTTCGGCCCGGTGCGCGCTTCGATTGAAAGACGCAGCTCATCACCGGGCAACTTGTAATCTGCATCCTGGGTGAACATGGCGGGCATGGTCTCGAAATCATTGACCACTGCCTTGGTGCGCCCCTTTCCAACTGCAGCAAGGTTATGCTCTGCAGCCGACGTTACCAAATCACAGCCCAATAAAAGATCAGCGCCACCGGCGGCAACACGGATAGAGGCAATATCATCGGGCTGGGCTGCAATTTTCAGGTGGGAGACAACCGCGCCATTCTTTTGAGACAAGCCGGCCATGTCGATGATGCCCGCACCTTTTTCTTCAAGGTGCGCCGCCATGGCGATGATTTGACCGACAGTCACAACCCCGGTGCCGCCAATACCGGTGACCAGTATTGACCAGGGTGTGTCAAGCGTCGGCAGTTCCGGCTCAGGCAGAACCTCAAACACCGGCACGTCAATAATTTTCGCCTTTGCATCGGGCTTTTTCAGCTCGCCACCTTCAATGGTGACAAAGCTGGGGCAAAATCCATTCAGGCAGGAATAGTCTTTGTTACAAGACGACTGATCGATGCGCCGCTTGCGGCCGAATTCGGTTTCAACGGGCTGTATGGCGACACAGTTTGATTTAGCCCCGCAATCACCACACCCTTCGCACACGAGCTCGTTGATGAACACGCGCTTGGCCGGGTCGGGAAATGTGCCACGCTTTCTGCGCCTGCGTTTTTCTGCAGCACAGGTCTGGTCGTAAATCAGAACGGAAACACCCTCGGTGTTCATCAGCTCCTTTTGCAGCGATTGAATTTCACGCCGGTGGTGGAATGTTGTGAACGGCGGGAAGACGGCATTCGATGGGTATTTGTCCGGCTCGTCAGAGACAATGGCAATGCATTTTACCCCTTCAGCTGCAACCTGCATCGCAATACCCGGCACGGTGAGCGGGCCTTCATGAGCCTGGCCGCCGGTCATGGCGACAGCGTCGTTGTAGAGAATTTTGTATGTGATTGTCGCCCCGGCGGCGACGGTTGCCCGCAATGCCAGAATGCCGGAATGATTGTAGGTGCCGTCCCCCAGGTTCTGGAATACATGCTTGCGTTTTGAGAAGTGGCACTCGCCGATCCAATTGGCCCCTTCGCCGCCCATCTGGGTTGTGCCTTCCGTATTGCGGTCGCCCACATATTGCGCCATCCAGTGGCAGCCAATACCGGCATAGCCGCGCCCGCCTTCCGGCAGAACAGTGGATGAATTGTGCGGGCAGCCTGCGCAGAAGTAAGGAATGCGTGTCGCCACCTCACTAAGGTTAGACAGCGCATTTTGCGCCGCCTTAAGCCGGCGCGCAGCTTTCTCGATGCCGGCATCCTTGTGGGTTTTCAAAATTCGCTTGGCAAGCTCGATGGCGATTACGTTGGTATCCAACGCCCCATGGGCCACGAAAAGAGGTTTGCCGGTTTCATCGCGTTTGCCAATGATTGCTGCGGCATCTTTCCGCCCATAAAGCTGCTCTTTGATTTGTGTTTCAAGAAGTGAGCGCTTTTCCTCGACCACGATTATCAAATCGAGGCCTTTGGCGAACTTCTCGATAATTTCTGGATCAAGCGGCCAGACCATGCCCACCTTCAGGAGCCGGATGCCAATTTTCGATGTTGCCACCTCGTCGATGCCAAGCTCATCAAATGCCTGGCGCACATCCAAATAACTCTTGCCTGCCGTCACGATGCCAATCTTGGGCGCGCGCCCGCCAGAAAGAACAATGTTGTTGAGCCCGTTTACCCGGGCGAATGCGGTGGCGGCAAAACGTTTATGGGTGTGCATACGCACTTCTTGCTCATGCCTGTCATCCCATGGCCGGATATTGAGGCCGCCTTCCGGCATGGTGAAGTCTTTCGGCATCTTGATCTTTATGCGATCAAGAGAGCCGTCGACCACGGCGGTTGATTCAATATTGTCGTGAATGCTTTTCAGGCCCACCCAACAACCGCAATAGCGCGAGAGAGCCCAGCCGAGTATCCCGTAGTCCAAAATCTCCTGAACACCGGCAGGGTTCAGCACCGGCATCATGGCATCCATGAGCGCAAACTCTGAGTGATGGGGAACGGTTGAACTTTCAGCGGTATGGTCATCGCCCATCAAGACCAGAACACCACCATGCTTCGAGGTACCGGCGGCATTGGCGTGCTTGAAGGGATCGCCCGATCTGTCGAGCCCCGGCCCCTTGCCGTACCAGATGCAATAAACGCCGTCATAGGCGCCTTCGCCGCGCATTTCCGCCTGTTGCGCACCCCAAATGGCGGTGGCGGCCAGGTCTTCGTTAAGCCCGGGCTCAAAAACCACATTATAGTTGGAAAGATATTTGGCAGCGCGCAGGAAGTTCAAGTCTACCGTACCCACGGGAGAGCCGCGATAACCGGAAACATAGCCTGCGGTGTTCAGACCTTCAGCCCGGTCACGTTCATGCTGCATCATGGTCAGCCGAACAACCGCCTGGACGCCGGAAATAAGTATCTGCTGCTTCGAAAGATCGAATTTATCGTCGAGTGTTACGTCATGGAGTTTCATGACTTTCCTTTTCTTGCCGTTTCCCCCGACTCTATTAGGTCAGTATTACTGACATATTTTTCATTACTTAGTCAAATCACTCTTTTGAGACTATATTACCACTCCCAGAACTCATCGCCTTCCTTTTCATATGCCCGGGCCAGAACCATTTTGTGCACTTCGGAGGCGCCATCAACCAGCCGGGCGCAGCGGGCGTAGCGGTAAATCCATTCCAGAACAGTATCTTTGGAGTAGCCCTTTCCGCCGCACACCTGAATGCCCGTATCGGCGGCCTGGTGCAGGGTGTCGGCCACATGAATTTTCGCCATGGAAACTTCTTTGCGCGCCCTTGAGCCCTGATCCAATTTCCATGCGGCATTCATGGTCAACAGCCGGCCAATTTGAATCTGATGGGCAACATCGCCGAACATGATCTTGATGGATTCCCTCTCTGAGAGTGTTCGGCCAAAGGCATATCTCTCGTTTGTGTAGGCATTGGCAACTTCCATGCAGCGCTTGGCCATGCCGAGCCAACGCATGCAATGGGTAAGCCGGGCGGGCCCGAGCCTTATCTGGGTAAGGCGCAGTCCATCACCTTCATTGAGCAGCCGGTGTTCTTCTGGAATTTCCAAGCCATCGAATTTCAGCTCGCAAATGCCGCCATGCTCATCCGGGCCCAAATTTTCAATCCGGCGCACGATTTCCCAGCCAGGATCATCCCGATGAAACAGGAAGGTAGAAAGGCCCTTGCGCGGATCATCTGACGTGCGCGCACATAAGATGAAATGGTTGGCAACGGCTGCCCCTGAAATCAGCCACTTGTGGCCATTAATGACATATCTGTCGCCCTTTTTCTCAGCCTTTGTGAGCATCATGCCGCCAGGATCGGAACCGGATCCGGGGTGGGGCTCGGTCATCACAAATGACGAGCGCACATCACCATCGATTATCGGCTGCAGCCACTTGTCCTTCAACGCGTCAGTTGCGAGCACCTTATTGAGCACCGACATATTGCCATCATCAGGCGCATTGCAGTTCACCACCACGGGGCCGAAAATGGAGCGGGCGGCAATCTCGTAGAACGCAGCCCAGCCGACAATCGGCAATCCCATGCCGCCGCGCTCTTTCGGCATTTGTGGGGCCCAAAGGCCTGCAGATTTCGCCTTTGAGCGCATTTCAGCGAGCTTTGAGAGCTTGATATTCTCGTATTCATTGTAGTTTTCGCGATCAGCTTCAAGCGGCAAAACTTCTTCAGCGATAAACTCATAGAGCTTGTTGCAGGTTTTCTCGATTTCGGCGGGAAGTGTAAAGTCCATCATACAACCTCATCTTTTGCTTGACTGTCGGACGAGCAGCTTCATCTTGCAAGGGTGTAGTAGGGATAAACTTGCAAAAATTTTTCAGGAGCAGAAAACTTGCCCGTGACTGTTGAAATGATAACAAAGGCTGGACGCGAAATTTCACCGGCATTTTTAAATACCCCGGTCGTGGAGGCCGAAGCGCTTAATGAAAAGCTTGGCGCATCAGTTTCGCTGAAAGTGGAGACATTAACACCCATCCGCTGTTTCAAAGGGCGCGGCGCCGATTTTCTGGTGGCAAGCATCAAAGACGGGGCAGGCAAAGGGGCAGTATGCGCCTCTGCAGGCAATTTCGGACAAGGCATCGCCTGGGCAGGCCGGCACTATGGTGTGCCCGTTACTGTGTTCGCAGCCAAAAACGCAAACCCCATGAAACTCGACGCCATGCGGCGTTTGTCGGCCGAAGTCATCACCACGGGCACCGATTTGGATGAGGCGAAGGATGCGGCAGAAAACCATGCTGCAGAACATGGCCAGATGTTTCTTGTCGACGGCAGACATGACGAAGGCATTGCGGGCGCCGGCACCATTGCCCTTGAGCTGACCCGCGATTGTGAGCCATTCGACATTGTGCTGGTGCCGCTGGGCAATGGCGCGTTGGTGAACGGCATTGGCACTTGGATGAAGGACAAATCTCCCGCCACGAAAATCACGGCGGTGGCGGCTGAAGGCGCACCTTCAATGGAGAAGTCATGGCGGGAACAAAGACAGGTGGAAACCCCATCGGTTGAAACCATTGCCGACGGACTGGCCGTGAGGGTGCCCATAATGTCAGCGGTGGACACCATGCAAAGCACGACCGATGAGGTGCTGCTGGTGTCAGACAGTTCCATGAAGGAGGCCATGAAGCTTTTGTTTGAGACAACCGGGCTGGTTGTCGAACCTTCCGGCGCCATTGGCATTGGCGCAATTCTGGAACAACCGGAAATGTTCAAAGGCAAACGGGTTGCCACCATACTTTGCGGTGGAAATGTTACACCGGAACAAGCGCGTGCATGGCTGTTTTGACACCATTTGACAAGGCAGAATTCGAAAGACGGCTGGCACGCTTGCAAGAGCGTATGGCGGAGGAGAAGCTCGATGCGGTGTTGATTTCAACACTCGCCGCATTCCGTTATTTCAGCGGTTACAACCCCATCATTTCCGAGAGCCCGGCGCGGCCATGGTTTCTGGTTTTGCCCGCCCAGGGTGAGCCGGTTGCTGCGATACCCCAGTTGGGCGCTGACGATATGGAAACAGCAAGCTGGATTGAGAGCATCAGGCACTGGCCGTCGCCGCGCCCTGACGATGAAGGCGTTTCCCTGCTGGCAGAAACTATCGATGAATTACCTGCGCATCACGGAAGAGTTGGTGCAGAACTTGGACCGGAAACCCGGCTGGGTATGCCGGCGAAGGACTTTGAAAAACTGACGCAAGGTTGTTCATCGACATTCGCTGATGCTTCCGAAATCATCCGCCAGGTGCGGGCCATAAAATCCCCGGCGGAAGTGGCGCGCATTCGCCAAGCGGGCGCGTGTGCCGGGGCCGCATTTTCAACGGTGCCATCCTGGTTGCACGCAGGCATGAGCGAAGCAGAAATTCACCGCCGGTTTCAGGCAGAACTTCTCACCGCCGGTGTCGACTATGTGCGCTATCTGGCAATCGGAACCGGCCATTGCGGCTATGATTCCATTTGCCGGGGACCATTAGTGCGCAAAGTTGCAGAGGGTGATGTCGTTGGCCTAGATACGGGCGCCACCATTGACGGGTATTTTTGTGATTTTGACCGCAATTTTTCCCTGGGCGCTCCAGCGGACCAGGTTTCGCGCGCTTACCACACGCTGCACAATGCGGTTGAGGCTGGAATTGCAGCGGTCAAGCCCGATGTAACCTGCGCAGTTGTGTGGCAGGCAATGATGCAGGTTTTAACAGATGCAGGTGCTGAGGCAGGTTCCATCGGCAGAATGGGCCATGGATTGGGCATGGCCCTCACCGAGCAACCTTCCATCCATCCGGACGACAAAACTGTCCTTCAAGCCGGCATGGTTCTCGCCATTGAGCCAGGCCTTAGCTATGAGCACGATGGCGCACCTCGGCTGATGGTGCATGAAGAAAATGTTATGGTAACGGGAGATGGCGCTGAGCTACTCAGTCCACGGGCTGCGCCTGAAATCGTCGCCATCGGATAGCGCTATTCGTACGGGGTTTTTGCTGCCGCCTTTCCAGACCTTCCGGCAGGTGGCGCCGGCTTGTAATGACCCGGCGGTGCGCCGTGCACCATAATGCGTTTTCTGGCCTCATCAGGCATTTCCAATTCAGCACCCACCGCCAGCGCGCTTTTGCGGTCGACGAGATGTTCTCCTTGATCATCGGGCGGCGGCATCATGCTGGCCGGATAAAAAGCCATTTTTTGTTTTGCAGCATCAAACTTGCGCGCCGGGTCAATGTCTCGCTCATTCGTGCCCTTGGGCGGGTCGACGGTAACACCGTCTATCACCTCGTGATCAAACCACCATTTCTTGGCCGGGTTGCGCATACCATTGCCCAGTTTGTCATCGACCCATGTTGCGATTGGCACCATCAAAGGCTTCAGCCCCATGGCGTTCACCCCAAGCCAGCTGGCCACCCGGGTAAGCAGCGCGCCGTCTGCATCAACAACCTTGTTGATGGGACAGGTTTTCATGCACCGCCCGCATGCTGCCCCGCGCTGGTTGGTGAGCCGGTAGCGGGTGCACCGTTCCACATCCGGCTTCCAGGTTTCATATCCGTTGAACATAACCTTGCCGCCGAACGGAATGGCATCGCACGGGCATTCGCGCGCACATTTGTAACAATTGGAACAGAAATATTGCAGGCCGAAATCAATGGGTCTGTCCACTTTCAGAGGAAGGTCTGTAGTCATGACGACAGACTTAAAGCGCGGGCCGACAAATGGATTGAGAACCAGTTCACCAATGCGGCTGAGCTCTCCTAACCCTGCCCACAAAATGAGCGGGATTTGCAGCACATCGCTGTCCGCATTAGTTTGCGCGCGCGCCGCAACGCCATTATCTCGCAGAAACTGCGCCATGACACCGGCAATCTCCGCCCCGCGCAAATATGCCCGCATCGATTGGGCCCCCGATACCCAATCATCACCACTGGCCCCTTCCATGGTGTCGTAGCCTTGGTCGATAAGCATCACCACCGCAAAACGGTGATAGGGCTTGATTTCGCTGCCGTCTGCATTGTGCGAAAACCATGCATAACGGGGCACCTCGCATATGCCCGCCAGATCAGCACCCAGCGCGTAGGCCAGAGATTTTACTGCCTTGGCATTTTCTTCGGCATTGGCAAATCCATCTGATACCTCCTTGGCCAGCGAGCCGTCCTGGTGCGGCACCATGGAGCGGATTGCGCCGAGCAATGAATGTGCAAACGGTGTCTTGAACGCAAACCGCCCCCGTTCCCGCTTGGCCTTTTCCCCAAGATCGCCATGCAATGCCCGCTGGAAGAAGGCAGCTCGCTTTGGCACACGGGGCACTTCATCATCAATAATGAGCGTTGTTGGCCTGTCGATGCGTTTGACCTGCTCCATGGGGTATTTGCTGCGATGGCTTGCCCGTTTGGCGCGCCGGTTACGCTCGCGGCCCGATACTGCGCCGTTTATGCCCCACCAATATTTCATGCCGGCAGGTTCAAGGGCTGAGGCGGCCAACGGCGTTTCCGTTGCAAGCTCGTAATCGGTAGTGACAGCGCCGATAGCAAACTCAGAGCCGATAAACGGTGCCTCAATGTGGTCACCTACCCGCACGGCCAACCCGGCCAACACCGCCAGGCGCTCCCGGTCAACTTGGCAATCTCCAACTGAATGAGCTTTTGCCGAAAACCCCATTGTGCGGATATGTCCGGCAAGGGTTAGCGCGATTTCACATGCCCGAAGTTCGGCAACTTCGTTCAGTGCCGGTTCAAGCCAGCCCCGTGCGTGATTGTCTTTCTCGGGCAGGCGGGCATGGGAAACAAGCACCACAAGGGCATGGGTGTGACTTGAGCGCGCCTTGCCCGCATACCAGGCGGTTTCCTGCACCAGGCAAATGCCTGCCATATCGGCATCCATAAAGTAGGCACCACCTTTTACGTCGACTGAACGCCGGGGAAGATCATCTGGCACAGGGGCTTTAGCTGGAGCCACATCACCATCTGAAAATTCGGCGAAAATACCGCGGTAGTGCTCAGCAGCCTGGGCAAGTTTGCCAGTAGGCAGCGGCACCGCCGGTTCGTGCAATGGCGCGCGCTCAGCCTCACGCGCAACAATCGAACCATCTCTTTCCAATGTCTCAAGAGGATATGGTCCGAGATGAAAAGGGCGGTTTTTCGAACGCGGGTACAAGAACATCTTGCAACCATATCGGTTGTTACAGATCATAGTCCAGAGACGGACAGGCTTGGCCTTATGTTTTAGGACTAGTGCGCAAGGAGGACCGAACTGATGAACACAACGGTCAGAAAAACCCTGCAGGCCCGTGTTGAGGGCGGCGGCACGCCGGAAATGACCGATTGGTATTTGAAATCAGAAACCGGCGTTCTGAAAGATGTTCTGCTTGGGCCAGCCGAAACTTTTCGCTGGCTGGGCCTGGAGAATGCGGAATATTCGTCACTTGTACGCGATACCCTGCGCCGGGGCCGCACATTCGACAAGCAGATTGCCATGCGTCAGCACCGGGAAATGGTTGATGCGTACGAACATGCAGGCGTTACGTGCCATTTTCTGCCTGTTGATGAAAACGTGCCCTATCAAATCTACGCACGCGATTCCTCGTTCATGACACCCTATGGAGCGGTAATCTGCCAGCTCGCCAACCCGCGCCGGCGCGGGGAGTATGCTGCCGCTCTGCGGTTTTACCTTGAGCATGACATTCCCGTTTACGACATGGTGAGTGCAGGCAATTTCGAAGGCGGCGACTTCAATATTATCAGGCATGGGGTTGCCCTTTTGGGTTACACCGACCACCGCTCTGAAGAGGTTGCGGCCAATCAGGTAGCAGACTGGTTCATCAAGGAAGGCTGGGAAACAAAATTTGCGCCCATTGACCAGTTCTACGTCCACATTGATCTAATGGTGTGTATGCTGAATGAGCATTGCGCGGCGGTTTGCCTTGAGACCACCGATGATGAGATTGTTACCTGGCTGCGGGAAAAGAAAATCGAAATCATCCCGGCAAGTTTCAAGGAAACCATGGCCCTTGGATGCAATGTGGTGGCCCTCGGCAATGACCGGGTTTTATCAACTCTTGGCGCAACCGATCTCAACGCAAAAATGCGGGCCAACGGTTTTCATGTGTACGATCCGGAAATGACAATGTTCACCTGGGCTGGTGGCGGTGTGCATTGCATGTGCCAGCCGTTGCGCAGAGAGGCGGCGTGAACGTCTTTTTTCAAATAAATTACTGAAAAATAATAGAAAATCCTGTTTTCGAAACATGAACGGGAGATGAACGGGCACCTCAGACTTCGTTCATCACCCCAACAGTAGGTTCGCGGCATTAGGTGAACAGGGGGTGGTTCGCAACCCCGTATCCCACAATCCCGGAGACAGTTTGATGATACTTTCACAATCTAAATTGATTGGATTTTCTGCTGCGCTCCTTGCGCTTGCATTCGCCTTTGCACCATCAAGCGCCAGCGCAACACCATTTTTAGCAGATGCCAGCACGGCCAAACTCGCCAACGCAGATGGAAAACTGCAAGTTCATCTGGCCGGCCGCCGCCGCAACGGGCGCAATCACCGCAAAGCCAAACGGCGCTGGCGCCGCCACTATCGCGGCCAGCGCTACCGCCACCGCCGCCACGGTTACACTCACTATCATGGCGGGTACTGGTATCCCTATGCCTGGAGGCTTGGCGCTGCTGCGGCCACTGCAATTATCGCCAACCAGCACGCCACCCGCCAAGGCAGTGGTGATGCCCACGTCAATTGGTGCCTCGTCCGCTACCGTTCATACAATCCTCGCACCGATATGTTCTTGAGCTATAGCGGCAGGTACAAACCCTGCATCAGCCCCTTTTCTTACTGAGCTGAACCGATACCGGCGCCCACTTGCCGGAAAAATTGGTAAAAAATTGCGCCCTGCCGGAAAATTTTGCAGCGGGCCCATAATTTTTTCCAATTCAGAACATTTGTGCATAGGGAGAAATGAAAAATCAGGTATAACAACAATGATTGCAGTGAAGGAATTACGGTTGTTGCCAGCACAGTTTCAAAGAACTTCAGTGTTTGCGAAAATGGGTCCGAAAGCGAAGTCCTACGCGGCGTTGATATTGGGTGCAGCTTTTCTCACCACCGCTGGAGCAAACCAGGCGGCAGCGCAAAAGCTCTCCCTCGAATACTCCGTCACTCTCCTGGGCGTTGAAATTTACACCGTTGATGTGGATGTGAACATTGGCGCCAATGCCTATGGTTCTGATGTGAACATAAAGTCGGCCGGTGTTGTGGGCTTTGTCTCAAGCGGCGGCATCACTGCAGCGGTGAACGGCCTGTTCAACAGCCCGGCGCCCACCCCGCGCCAGTTCAAGTACAGCTCAAAAGCTTTCGGTTCGACAAAATCGGTTGCCGTAACATGGTCCGACGGCCAATTCCCGGTGACGAAACGCGATTTTGATATTGAGCCAAAGCAGGAAGCGGCTCTCGCAAATGCAATCTCAAAGGACATCAAAGACCCATTGAGTCTTGTCATTGCGCACATGATTAAGCCGGCTAACAAAACCTGTTCAGGCAAAAACCGGCTTTATACGGGCCGCGCGGTTTACGGCTATTCACTGACTGCGCAGGGCGTGGGCAATGTTGAAAGCGAAGCCTTTACCGGCAAAGCCTATAAGTGCCGCGTAACCTACCGGCTTCTCGCCGGCGGCAGCGATGGTTTTGTGAAATCACTTGAAGATAATCCACCAAAACCTGTCTCGGTATGGTTTGTGCCCATAACCAGTAGCGGCCAGCAACTGCTGATGCCCGTTGCCGCCGAAACCTCTGTTAAAGGCCAATCCCTGGTGGTTTCCCTTACCGGCAAGAAGTTCTAAGCCAATACCGCTCAACTCATTCTATCCGCCCGCGCTGCCGTCCACTGCACAAACTCCGGTAGAACGATGAGCGTGCACACCAGCGTGCAGGCAATCGACACGGTCAACAACTCGCCCATGCTTGACAGGCCGAGATGTTGCGAAAGCCACAAGGTGCCAAACGAGCCAATTGTGGTGAGTGCGGAAAGCAGCACCGCACGCGGGGTTGAGGTATTGTCGATACGCTCCCCATAACCTCCCTCACGCAGGCGCATCACGTAGTGGATGCTTGAATCAACACCCAATCCCAGAAGCAGTGGGAAAACAATGATGTTGGCGAAATTGAACGGGGCATCGAACAACACCGTGTAGCCAAGCAGCAACAGCGCCGACAGCAATATCGGTAACAGCACAAGCCCCACATCCCAAATCTTGCGCAGTATGAAAAACAAAAGCGCAAACACCAGTGCCAGCGCCAAAAGGCCAGCCGTGCGCATGGCGTCTGCAACCGTTGCTGCAGCGCCGGTAATCTCAACCGGCGCGCCGGTTACGTTAGGCGCAAGTTTCGAAATTGAGGTAACGAACGCTTTCATTTCTGGTTCGTTGCGCATGTTGCCCACCGGCACCACCTCAAGGCGCACCCTGCCGTCAGGGGCCACATAGCGCCCGTAAATGCTTTCCGGTAGAGCTTTGCTGGCAACCGGTTCGAGCTTAGCAAAACCATGCAGCTTATCGAACATGGGCCGGGCATTGGCCATGAACGCGCCCTCCAGCTGCTTTACCTGCTTTTCCTTTCCTGGCCCCTCAAGGGAGCGGAATTTGCCGGCCAGCGCCTTGGCCTCAGCCTGAATATCAGCCGGTGCGTCTTCCTGGACAGCCAGCTTGTCGAGAATTGCCACCGTGTTGGCAACGCTTTGACGCCGCGCCTCATCGCCTATATCGCCATCAAAACTTGGCGTCGGCGGCAGCATTTCGCCAAGCTTTGCAAGCTCCCCAATTTTCGCTGGCTGATTGGCGGGCAGGAACTTTTCGACATTATTGACCTGCTTCACCGTGTCCAGTTTGGCAAGCTCCGATGCGAGTGCGTCCGGTTTTTGGTCATCGCCAACAATGATCTGGGCGGCATAGATGAGTTCGGGATTGGTTTTGATGAGATCATTGAACACCACCACCGAAGGAGCATCAGGGTCTTTGAGGTTTATCGGGTCACCGTCAAAACGCACCTGGGGTATGATTGTGATGGCAATTGCCGCTGCCAGAAAAACACCTCCGGCAACCATGGTCCGCAATCCCGGCCAGGCTTTTGACAACCCTTCAGGCAGTGAAACAAGCGCCTTCTTGTTGGCTGCGCCTGCAGGTGGCCGGATGTAGAACAAAAGCGCGGGGATAAGGGTGAGGCTCGCCATAAACGCAATGACGATGCCGCCAGCTGCAATCACACCAAGCTGCGCCATGCCGACAAAGTCGGTGACAGAAAAAACCAGGAAGGCCAATGTCGTTGTCAGCGTGCACAGGAAAAGCGCCGGCCCGATTGCCGCCGCTGAGCCGGTAACCGCCTGTTCGAACGCAACGCCGTTTTGGATGGCTTCAGAAAAGCGCAAAACAAAATGCACCGCATAATCAATGCCCAGGCCAATGAACAAAACAGCAAAAGCAACCGAAATCATATTGAGATGGCCGATGGCTAGGGTGGCAAAACCTGCATCAATCAAAATGCCAACAATCAGCATGATGATAATGGGCACGATGAGCCGCCTGTAGGGCATGCCGAAAAACACTACCAGAGTGACTAGGCAGAACGATATGATCCCGGCAAGGGCTGCCCCTTGGGTGACGCTTGAGAGCTCCTCGGCATTTACTGCAGCCTCTCCGGTTAGGCGAACCTTTTCCGGCCCCAACGGGTTTACCTCTGGGTTGGCAAGAATGCGCTTTGCCTCCTGCAGCGGTTTTTCGGCGGGCTCAAGAGCGGTGAAATCAAGTATTGGCTTTATCAGGACGAACCAGCGCATTGGCGCATCTGAACGTTCTTGAGGCTGCAGGCCCTCCCAATCAAAATTATGGGGCTTTCCAACAGCCTGACCATCAAGGGTTCTTGATGCCTCCGCCAGAAAGTTTTTCGCATCGCCCGGCAGCTCACCAGTTTCCGCACCCAGCAGGATCAAATCAAACAGTTGCTCCATGCCAGAAAGATTTGGACTGCTTGCCAGGGTGAGAAACAGGGGCCGGGTTTGTCCGATTTGATAGACAATGCCGGCGACCTCTTCCAGTTCCAGGTAAAGAATGCCGAACTCGTCATAAAACGGCTCGGTGCCGGGAGCATAGACATGTGAAAAGAGGTCTGGCTGTTTTTTGAACGCTGCCGCTATTGTGCGGGCGGTTTCGCGCCCCTTTTCAGAACTCTCAGCATCAATCACCACCGCGAAAACATTATCGAACTGCGGGAATGTTTTGTTGAGATCGGCAAAATGTTTCCGGAACTCCAAATCGTTGGAGATCATCCTTCCCGGGTCGGTGTCCACTTCCAGTTTGGTGAGCGTCAGAACAAGGCCCAGTGCAGCCAAAATGAAGTAAATCGCAATTGTCAGCGCCGGGCGCGCGATTGCAAACCCGGCAAGGCGGGCAAACACGCCAGTTGCAGCGCCAGCTCCAGGATCAGATGACGGAGCTTCATTGCCGGTATCAGAGCCGGTCATAATCCCTTTTCGCTATTTTGCCGCCGCCCGGACGCGCGCCGCGGTCTCATTCAAAATGGCCTTATACTGCTTATATTGATCGGCGTTGAGAACTTTCGACATTTGCGCCTTTTCCCTGTTCTCGATTGCCTGCAACTCGCGAGCCGCCTTTTGCAGTTTGGCGAATTCTGGCCGCCGGTTTGGATTTATGCCATATTTTTTGAAAACCTTGCGCATTTCCCTGTCACTCTGGCGCACGATTTTCTTCACCTTGGACCGCTGGCTGGAACTCATGCGAATCCGGTTCTCAACATTCGAATCGTAAATGTTGCCCGCCAGGGCCGGCGCGGGTGGCGTCGCAACACTAAATCCAAGGCAAATCACCAGTGCTGCAATACTGCTTTTCAAAACCGTCATTATTGCTTTCAAGACAAAAACCTTCCGGTTGTTCTTTCGCCGCCATTTTCCATTAAACAAACTTTAAAGCAAACTCAACTCGCATATCGTTGATAACTTTTCCGCCATTCCGCACATGTTTACGAAATACTCTTGCAGAGGTTCAAGTTCGCGATCAGTATCATGGCAACTCAAGCTGTTCGCGGCACTTCTTGCTGACAAAAAGGGATAAAGTTTGGCCATGAGTGAATCAGGCTGCATTGGAGCGCACAGCGAGTACGGCCGTTTGCGGGAAGTGGTCGTGGGCATTGCGGACGGGCTCACCCTGCCACCATTTTCCAAGGAACTGGGCCACTATAATGACGAATTGCGCCAGGCGCTGGAAGCTGCCAATGGCAATCCCTTGCCGATAGAAGAGGCGTTCCCCGAGCGGTTCGAACAAACCCGCGAGCAAATGGAAAATGTGGCCGCGGTTTACGAACGTCACGGCGTCACAGTGCACCGGGTGCGCTCGTTTACTGAGGCTGAAGCCGGAAATCTAAGTTCATTGCAAAGGGGCCATGCGCAGCTCTACCCGGCGGATCCAGTGTTCGTTCTCGGCAATCATTTTATCGAGATATCCATCCGGCGGGCATACCGGCGCAAGGAAATCTTCCCCTTAAGGGAACTCATTTTGCCGATGATAGATGAAGACCCGGATGCCCACTATGTGGCCATGCCGCAAGCTGCGCCACACGATCCACCCGATGAAGGGCCGGGCCCCTTTCTTGAAGGGGGCGACATTCTGATTGAGGGCAATGACATTTTCGTTGGCATGGGAGAATTGTGCTCCAACAAGGCCGGCATTGACTGGCTCACCAGATACATTGAGCCATTTGGCTACAAGGTTCACCCCATGCCGATCAAAGGCCCTGTTTTGCACGCGCTCGGTATCATGTGCCTGTTACGCAAAGGGTTGCTGATGGCTCACTTGCCGGCCCTTGAAGATGGGCTGCCTGAGCCGCTGCGGGACTGGGATGTCATCGAGATTTCCAGGGAAGAAATGGATGCCCACGCAACAGTCGGCGTCAGCCTGGACGATAAGCACTACATGATTGATCCGCGGTTTAACCGGGTGATGAACGAGCTCGTCCGCAGCGGGGTTGAGCCGGTGCCAACCCCATGTGATGCGATTGGATTTTGGGGCGGCGCCATCCGCTGCATAACATTGCCTATTAGAAGGGATGCTGCATGACTGCCGTGGAAGAACCGCTGGCCAGGAAAATACTTGCCGCTGTCGAGAAGGGCTTTGAGCAACAGGTTTCCTTCACCAGCGATTTGATCCGCTACCCGTCCCTTCGCGGCCAGGAACACACTGCCCAGGATCTCTTGTTCAATGAAATGGCAAAGCGCGGCCTGGCCATGGACCGCTGGGCGATCGATGTGAGCGAAATTGAAAACCATCCAGGGTTTTCACCGGTCAAAGTGTCATATGAGAACGCCATCAACGTTGTCGGCACCCACAGGCCGCGCGAAGAAACCGGCCATTCACTCATTCTGAACGGCCATGTTGATGTGGTGCCCACTGGCCCGCTTGATATGTGGACACGCCCGCCCTTCGAACCGTGGATTGACGGCGACTGGCTATTTGGACGCGGCGGCGCCGATATGAAGGCAGGCCTCGTTGCCAACATTTTTGCTCTTGATGCCCTGAAGTCCCTTGGACTGCAGCCTGCAGCAACCGTCTATGTACAATCGGTGACGGAAGAAGAATGCACCGGCAATGGGGCGCTTTCAGCCCTGGTGCGCGGCTACCGCGCCGATGCTGCAATAATTCCTGAGCCCGAAGATGACAAGCTGGTGCGCGCCAATGCAGGCGTTATCTGGTTCAAGGTCCATGTGCGCGGATTGCCCGTTCACGTGCGCGATGCAGGCGCAGGCGCAAACGCCATTGAAGCCTCATTCGACATTATGAAGGCGCTGCGGATTTTGGAAGAAAAGTGGAACGAGGGCAAGAAATCCCGCAAATATTTCAAGGACGAAGACCATCCCATAAATTTCAACGTCGGAAAAATAGAAGGTGGAGACTGGGCCTCATCGGTTCCAGCCTGGTGCACATTCGATTGCCGAATTGCTATTTTCCCGGGGGTTGACCCGCGCGAAGCGGCCCGCGAAATCGAGGACACCGTGCGCAGCGCTGCCCGCGCCAACTCGTTCCTGGCAAACAATCCGCCCGAAGTTGAATTCAACGGTTTTTTTGCCGAAGGCTACGTGTTGGAAGAAGGCTCTGAAGCCGAGGAGGTTCTGGGCCGCAGCCACGCGCGCGCTTATGGCAGTTCCCTGGAGAGCTTCATAACGGCAGGTTATCTCGATGGCCGGGTTTTCGTTCTTTATGATGATTGCCCATGCCTTGTTTATGGGCCCTATTCTGAGAATATCCACGGGTTCGATGAGCGGGTAAGCCTTTCTTCTGTAAAGCGGGTTACCGGTTCCATAGCGTTGTTCATTGCAGAATGGTGCGGGCTTGAGAATGTCAGCTAAACCGAAAAACTCATCAGTTAAATAAATGCTTATACAAACTGATAATTAAACTTCTCATTTCAATGAATTTGCTTAAAACAGAGAAGTTATGAACCGACCGATATCCAAAACCCCCAAATTATGCTGCAAGATTGCGGCGGTTTTTACTTGCCTTCTTGGCCTATCAACAAATGGGCATGCCGAGGATTGGTCCGGTTTTTACATCGGCATTGGTGGTGGTTACTTTTATGCGGATACGAAAATCCGCAGCAACCTGGGCATTTTTCCGGGCCTGAAACTTGAATCAGATGGCGGGCAGATTGGCGGCTATCTAGGTTACAATTTCCAGATAGAGAACGTCATCTTAGGCATTGATGGCGATGTTTATGCCGGGTTTGGCGGCGACACCATATTGGCCGGGTTTCCGGTTCCCTCCAAACTGCAGTCAAAAGCAAAAGCAAACTGGTCGGTGCGCGGACGGGCAGGCTGGGCCATTGACCGGTTCATGCCCTATATTGCCGGGGGATATGCTGGCAAAACCAATAAACTCACCGTTGGCACGGGCTATCTCGGTGATGATGATTCAACTCTCAGCGGCTGGACCATTGGCGGCGGCGGTGAGTTCATGATCACACCGCACTGGCTCATGCGTGTTGATTATCAGTACCATGACTATGGCAAGCGGAACTTCTTTTCCTCGCTACACCCGGACTTCTCCGGCGCTACCCAAAAAGTGAAACAAAACCAAATCACGGTCGGTGGGGCGTTCAAGTTTTAGTCCGCTGCCGGTCAGCGCGCCCTGGTTAAAATCCAGTACACATTTCCCTTGTTTGTGCGGACTTTGTATTCCGGCCGGCTGTTTGGATCGCGCTGGTTGGAAAGACGCAAGAAGAGATCGTCAAAAAACTCCGGCGTCTCAAGGCTGAAATTATGAAAATTCCGGGTCCGGTTCACCGGAGTTACATCCACCAGGGTAATTACACCGTCATTATCATCAGTCAATTCAAGGGTGGCGAGCGCTTCTTCAAACTGGTCCGGATTGGCGATGTCCAATGTGCTCTCACCGCCCCTTTTTTGCCTGTTCACAATGCGGCTCATCAAGAGCGCCTGATCGTTGGATGAAACATAAACCGTGAGGTTTCGCGCAAGAGCGCTTATTTCCCGTTTGAACCGCTCATTGAGCTCATCACGGCCAACATCGGGGGCGGTGAGAACCACATCCTCAATGACAGTTTCGGTACCCCTCAACACCCCACTTTCAAAAAGCGACTTGAAAGCCTTGATAACAACCTCGCCGCCCATGCTGTTGGCCACAATCCACACCTGTTCGGGACGGATTTCATCGACTGTAACGGCGATGGTTTTCGCAAGGTCGGCGCCTGATGCGCGTGCCACCTGCTGGGCGCGGCGATAGCCGGAAAGGGTGCTACCCTGGTTGCCCGGCCAGTCGAAAACCAAAATCGGGGCATTAATGTCCAGCACATGTCCAAAGAAGGCAGTTTTCTGCAATGCCGATGCAAAACCTTCCCTGAAACCGTGCAGCAGAATGAGGAGTGATTTATGGGGCGATGCCTGAACCCGTTCCTGTAGGGCCGTCACAAAATTCGCACGCTGGCTCAGCTGAATGTCTGTGACTTCGATTTCTTCATTCAAAAGCCAATCGCTGGGGTTCACCAGCATTCCAAGGCCCAGGGATGGCTCGATTTTCGTATCGAAGTATCCAAACTTAAGCTGTTCATGGCGCTCATTGCTCAGCCGTTCTTTCAGTGGCCCCTCGTCAGACTTTGGCCGCCGGTTCGTAACGAAATAAAATCGGTACATGCCCGGTTCTTCAAGCTGGGCAACTGTCATGCGCCGGAACGAGAATTCCTCCGCATGGCGGATTGCAATTCTCGGCCCGAGTACCAGGAAGTAAAAAAGCCAGCCGCCCAAAAGCAGAATGACAAGTAGCAGGGCGCCGGCGCCCAGATACATCCGCTTTTTTAATTTTGTCATCGCTAAAAACGCTCCCGGCCCTCCAAACCGAGTGTGCACTGAATTGCGACCAATTTACAGAGAGTTCAGTTCAACCTCGTGAACGGCGGCGCCATCAGAAAATGCCCAGAAACCTGGAACCTCATAACCGTTCTTCAAAACCGCGCGGGCAAGCGCTTGCGAGGCAGGCACAACCTCCAATTCATCATCAATGTAGCGCCTTAACGGAGCTGCCATTTCCAGCGCATTTTCAGGGGTTTCGCCGGCACCGAAAATCCAGTGGCTTTCCGTCATCACTACAACATACAGGGCCGGTGTTGGGCCGAATATTGAGGCCGGCTCTCTCCTTTTGCTGACGGCACTGAATGCAAGCCGGTAAATGATATCGGAGGAAAGGCGCTCTTCGTGCTCTTCGGCGAGCATATGAAATGACGTGAGCGCGGACATTTCCGGCGCGTTCCCACCATTGGACTGATGGTGTTTGATCGCCTCAAAAAGGCGCTGGCTACAGCGTGAAAGCTGCGTACCCTCTTCAGCATCTTCAGTTTTTTCATACGTTGAAAGCGCGCTCCCGTGGGGCGCTGATGAGTACCAGAACCCATCTTCTCGCGCCTCATCAAAACGTTCCACCCACGTGCGCGCCGTTGCGACGTGATGGTCAAAAAACTGGCGGCGGGCATGTTCCCGGTCGCCGGCCCGGCGCAACATGTCCAACCCTTTCAACTTGGCTTCTTTTGGAGTGACGGCCCAACCGTCTATCTCAACAAAATTGCCGAGTTTGCCGAGCTGATATTGCTTCACCATTTCCGGGGTGCAGCGCACAGCAGTAGTCGGGATTGCGCCTGAATGGCGTATCAATTCAGCTTCGCGGTGGGCATGGGCCATGGTTTCAAAAATGCCCCATGTGGCATGTTTTGAGACAACCGCATACTGGCCAGCGCCTGCGGCCATTGATACTGCAGCCTGGGCGTTTACCGTTAAAAGGCCAGGCGGCGCGGCAGCCATGAGCGCCCCGGTGCCAATGGCAGAAAGGAATTTCCGGCGTGTGATTTGCATTGTTGATAGATGGGAACATCACCAGGCCGGTTCAACCGCCGGCCCAATATCAAAGCCACGTGCGCACTTCCCAAAGCTCTGGGAAGAATGTGCGTTCAAGGGCTGTTTTAAGATAGGCCGCGCCTGATGAACCGCCTGTGCCACGCTTATTGCCGATAATCCGGTGGACGGTTTTAAGGTGGCGGAACCGCCATTGCTGGAACCAGTCCTCAACATCAATCAGCTCTTCAGCCAGCTGATAAGCATCGAAATTTGCAGGTGACGCGCGGTAGATATCCGACCAGACTTGCTCCAGCGCATCGCTTGGCTGGTGGGCTTTTGAAAAATCCCGCTCCAGCAGTTCGTCCGGCACGTTAAAGCCAAGCCGCGCCAGGAATGCGATGGCCTCATCATATAAGCTACGGCTTTCAAACGCGTCGCGAAGCCGTTCGTAAGTCTCAGGCTTATGTTTGTGGGGCAGCAGCATTTTTTCATCGCGCGCGCCGAGCAATATCTCCATCAGCCGGTACTGGTGGGATTGAAAACCCGATGCTCCGCCAAGCACATCGCGGAATGTCAAGTAATCCGCCGGGGTCATGGTGGACAATACATCCCAGGCGCTCACCAGCTGTTCTTGAATGCGCGATACCCGCGCCAGCGCCTTGAAGGCCAACCCGCAACGGTCTTCGCGCAGCGAGCGCATGGCGTAGGAAATTTCATGGATACAAAGCCCGATCCAAAGCTCCTGAACATGATGAATGATGATGAACATCATCTCATCATGCTTGTCACTCAATGGCTTTTGCGCTGAAAGAAGCACATCCAGTTTCAGATAGTCGCCATATGACATGCGGTCGGAAAAATCGAGCAGCATGTCTCCTTCAACGCGGCTTTTTTCGTCACTTTCGCCCATGGAAATCCTGTGTAAAGATGCACTTGCGGACCGTTTGCCGCGTGCGTGGGTGCAGAACCGGAAACTTTCACAAGTACATCATGGCCTCTTTAAAACATCAATTGCCTTTGGATTTGACCGCGGAGTTTTCGCGCTTCAGGGCGCACATGGGCGAACGGTTGCACTTTGCCGCCCACAGCCACCATTTCTGGCCCGATGTAACGCGCGATGCTCAAATCAGATGCTGGGACGATGCGGCGGAGATGAGCGATGAAAAGTGGGAGCACGTGCTGGGCAATGTCTGGGCCGATGCGAGCACACGCATCGCGCAGCACCTGAACCTGCCAGCATCTGACACTTTGGTGCCTGCGCCCAACACTCATGAGTTTGTGAGCCGATTATTGTCATGCCTTCCCACAGAAAGGCCCATGCGCATTTTGACAACTGACGGGGAGTTTCATTCCTTCCGCCGCCAATGCGCGCGCCTTGCCGAAGAAGGACTTGCGGACGTCACTATCGTTCCCTGCGCGCCATATGAAACCTTCGCCGACCGGTTCATTGCGGCGGGAACTGAAAGCGCTGCTCCTGATTTGATTTTCTTTAGTCAGGTGTTTTTCGATTCTGGCTACGTGGTTGAGGGATTGGAAAAAATCGTTGATGGCCTTGGCGCAAAGAACAGCCTTTTGGTCATAGACGGTTATCACGGGTTTCTCGCCAAGCCATCCGACATATCGGCAGTTGCAGACTGGGCCTTTTATCTTGCGGGTGGCTACAAATATGCCATGGCTGGGGAAGGCGCCTGTTTCATGCATTGCCCGTCGGCCATTGCGCCGCGCCCGCGCAATACGGGCTGGTACGCCAGTTTTGGAAGTCTGGCCGAAGAACAAAAAGGCGTAGCCTATGGGCCCGGCGGTGTGCGCTTTATGGGCTCCACGTTCGATCCCTCCGGCATTTACCGGATGCAGGCAAGCCTCACCTGGCTGGATGAATTGAACCTCACCGCTGCGGATGTGCACGCCCACGCACAGGCGTTACAGGAGAGATTTCTTTCAAGATTGCGAGAGGCTGCCGCTGGCCCCCTCAAACGTGTCGCGTTGTTGTTGGAACCTGCGAAATGCCCGGTGGGAAACTTTTTGACATTCGATGTGCCAGATGCCGGCGCGCTGCACCAGCTGCTGAAAGAAAACGGTATCGATGTGGATTACCGGGGCACGCGTTTGCGCGTGGGGTTCGGGCTCTATCAATCAACTGCCGATGTAGACGCCCTTATCGAACGCCTCTCACGTATAAATGGCTAACCATCGCCCTTCTTTTTCTTCTTTGACATGTGTTCGCGCAGTTCCGCGCAATGGTCTTTGTCATCAACCCGGGGCGTAAAGATTGATATTGTCTTTGCCGGGTCGATGCTCTTGTGCTGAAGGTATTTTTCAGGATCTGCCTCTTCATCGCCCACCGGCACAAACTGAACGGCGAGCCAGTCATCGCCTGCGCTGCGCGCGGTAAGATAATAGGGCACCGCGAAATCAGCCCGCACATGACCTGAGCCGGTAACTAATATTGCCCCGTCCTTATCCGACGCGGCCAGCATGGCATCTGCCAGGGAGGCATCGCGCGCGCGCTGAACCTTGCGCATGGCCGGCAATGCGGATTCCGGCAACAAGTTGCAATGGCCCTCCATAAGCACATTATCCAGCGCATCTGCCAATTCCTTCGGCAACTCGCCATCAAGCCCCCAGGCCTTTGCGTCTTCAACAGCATCAAACCCGCGCAGGGCCACGTTCCGGGTGATCTTCCTGTCAATATTACCGGCAACGACCTTTAGACCGCTTTCCAGCGCAGCTTCAAGAACCGGTTGATAGATCGCCCAGTTCGGCCAGCCGCGTTTTTCCCAGTCGAGCACATCTCCA
>JBPCVY010000192.1:0-27008 GCA_051010055.1 Hyphomicrobiales bacterium
GGCAAAAGCCTACTACGAAAAACACCTTAACCGGTATGAGGTGCCACCGGAAATCACCTTCACCCATGTGTTTTTCTCAAACCGCAAGCATAGCAAGGAAGGCGCCCTGGAGTTGGCAGGCAAGGCGGTGGAAGAGCTCAACGCCCAATCGGTTCCGTTTTCCAATGCAAGCAGGTTTGGGGAGCGGTTCCCCTATAATCTGAATTATGTGGAGCGCACCCTCTCCTATGTGATGAGCCATTTCGGCAAGAAAGCCGCAACTGAAATCTTTGCGCTCGAACCAAGCGAGGCCATTTGGTATGGCCCGTTCGTCTCTGAGTTCGGAGCCCACGTGGTGATGGTGATAAAGCGCCAGGACGGACGGGTGCTTGAATTTGACGAGGTCCGCCCGCAGGTCATTGATGCTTTAAAGCAAGAGCAGGTGCGCAAAAAAACCGAAAATGCGGTGAACGAGGTCGTAAAGGGTTATACCATTCAGGTAGCTCCCGACATTGCTGCCCTGGGTAAAGAAAAGGCACAGCAATGAAGTGGGCTGGCACGCTGTTTGCCGCCGTGGTGCTGATGTTGGTTGCGCTTTTGCCGGCCAAAGCCCATGAGAGCCGGCCTTTGCATGTTCAGATTTTTGAGCGTTCGCCGGATATTTTCTCCATGAAATGGCGCGTGCCCGCATCGGTTAAAGCCCATAACCGGCCCGTGGTTTCATTTCCGGAATCCTGTCGGGAAGAAAGCGGTGGTGGTGCGCTAACGCGGCTGTTCAGGTGCGAGAGCGGACTTTCCGGCGAAGAAATCACCATTCGCTATCCCCTCTACAACCCTTCTGTCTCAACCATCATCCAGCTCAAGCGCCTTTCCGGTGAAACACAAACAGCGGTTTTGGGCCCTGACGAATTGAACTGGCGTGTGCCAAAAAAAGAAACAGCCACCGAAGTGGCAAAAAGCTATTTCTTGCTTGGGGTGGAGCACATTCTGGGTGGCTATGACCACTTGCTGTTCGTTGCCTGCCTTGTGCTGATTGCCGGCACTTGGCGGCGTATTCTCATCACAGTGACCGGCTTCACCATTGCCCACTCCATAACCCTGGTGCTGGCGGCCCTTGGGTTGGTCCGAGTTCCTGTGCCTCCCGTCGAGGCGGCAATCGCCTTATCCATTGTGTTCCTGGCAACGGAAATTGCCCGGGAAGATCGCAGCACGCTCACTTGGCGATTTCCCGTTGCCGTATCGGCATCGTTTGGTCTTTTACACGGCTTTGGTTTTGCTTCTGCGCTGGATGAAATCGGCCTTCCCCAAACCGAACTGCTCACAGCCCTGTTTTTCTTCAACGTGGGCGTTGAGGCAGGCCAGATATTGTTCGTGGCGATTTTGCTGGCCGGAGTGGCGCTGTTGCGCGCCGCCGGTTTGTTCGAAGTCTCAATGGAAAAGCCGGGCTTGGGAGTGCCGTTGTGGGTAGAACGCCCAGCTGCCTACGTCATTGGCGCATTGGCAGCCGTTTGGATGGTGGAGCGAATTGCCGGGTTTTGGGCATGAGGTGAGTATTTTTTTGAATCACCATTCCAAATAACGGAAAAAGTAAAACCAGATCATCATAAAGTCGTTATTCACGAAACATAGTGTTTCGTTCTTCGTGAAAAAGCTGTTTACTTCGCGGCGAAACAAAAAAGACCAACAAAACTTGAGGGAAGGACCCTCGAATGAAGACTTTCACGTCGGTGAGAACTGTTGTCCCACAGTATCTTGGGATAGGACTTTCCTTTTTTGCGGTGATGATAATTGCCACCGCGATAATGGCGGCAAAAGCAGTTGCCCAAACAGACAAGCCCAACATTCTGGTCATCTGGGGCGATGATATCGGCCAGTCCAATATCAGCGCCTATACCAAGGGGTTGATGGGTTACCAGACACCCAATATCGATCGCGTGGCCAATGAAGGCATGATTTTTACAGACTATTACGGCGAGCAAAGCTGCACGGCCGGACGGTCTTCTTTCATCACCGGCCAGAGCGTGTTCAGAACCGGACTTTCCAAAGTCGGCCTTCCGGGCGCAAAAGAAGGCATGCAGGTTGGTGACCCGACCATTGCCGGCCTGTTGAAGCCGTTTGGTTACGCCACCGGCCAGTTCGGCAAGAACCATCTTGGCGACCGTGATGAGATGCTGCCAACCAATCATGGTTTCGATGAATTTTTCGGAAACCTCTATCACCTCAACGCGGAAGAAGAGCCTGAAAACGAGGACTATCCAAAAGACCCCGAATTTCGCAAACGGTTCGGCCCTCGGGGCGTAATCAGTTCAGTTGCTGGCGGTAAAATCGAAGATACCGGCCCACTGACGAGGAAGCGGATGGAAACCGTTGACGATGAAACCCTCGAGCGTGCGCTGGACTTCATCGACAGGGCACACAAGGCGAAAACCCCGTTCTTTGTGTGGTGGAACGGCACGCGTATGCACTTCCGCACCCATGTGAAGGAAGAACTTCGTGGTATTTCCGGCCAGGATGAATATTCCGACGGCATGATTGAGCACGATATGCATGTGGGCAAGCTCCTCGACAAGCTCGACGAGCTTGGCATCGCTGACAACACCGTTGTTTTCTATTCAACGGACAATGGCCCCCACATGAACACCTGGCCTGATGCGGCTATGACCCCGTTCCGCGGTGAGAAGAACACCAACTGGGAAGGTGGCTGGCGGGTTCCGGCAGCTGTGCGCTGGCCCGGCAAAATCAAAGCCGGTTCGGTTTCCACCGCGATCATGCATCATATGGATTGGCTGCCGACATTCCTGGCGGTTGCTGGCGAGCCCGACATCAAGCAGAAGCTTTTGAAGGGCCACAAGGCAGGCGAGCGGGAATACAAGGTTCATCTTGATGGCTACAACTCCCTGGACTATTTGATGGGTAAGGAGAAGGACACCCCACGCAAGGAAATTTTCTACTTCACCGACGATGGCGATATGTCAGCATTACGCTATCAGGACTGGAAAATAATTTTCCTTGAGCAGAGGGTGGAAAGAACCTTCAAGATTTGGGCGAATCCGTTCACGCCGTTGCGCGTGCCATTGATCTTCAACTTGCGCCGCGATCCTTACGAGCGTGGTCAAAAAACATCCAACACCTACTATGACTGGTTGATTGACCGGGCCTATTTGCTGGTGCCGGCGCAAACTTTCGTTGGCAAGTTTCTCTCAACTTTCAAGGAGTACCCGCCACGCCAAAAAGCGGCCAGTTTTAGCCTCGATAAAGTGATGGAAACTCTGGAGAAAAATGTCGGCTCGCAATAGGCCGCATAGCAAGAAACAGGGCCCGTCACGCAAAGATGCGCAGGCGGGCCCGATTGCCATCTGGTTGCTGCCTATAGCCGCCGGGTTGACGGTACTAATGTTTGGCCTCGTTGCCACCGCTGACGAGCATCCAAAGACATTACCTCCTGAAAAAGTCGAGTATGTTACCGCTGCGGTTTGCGCCGGGTGTCATGAGAAGCAGGCGCAAAGCTGGTACAATTCCCACCACGGCTGGGCTCTTCGGCGGCCTTTCGAAGAAAATGTGCTCGGCGATTTTGATTATGCTACTTTCGAGCATAAAGGTATCCGCACCCGCTTTTTCCGCCGGGATGATAAGCATTTCGTTGAAACAGCAGGTGCCGACGGAAAGCTGCAGGAATTTGAGGTCAAATTCACCATAGGCGTTGCTCCTTTGCAGCAATACTTGCTGGCAACAGGCGATGGCCGCCTGCAGGTGCTCGATATTGCCTGGGATACAGACGCCAAGCGCTGGTTTCATGTGTTCCCTGAACATAACGCTGTGCAGGGCGATGGCCTTCACTGGACCGGGCCATATAAAAACTGGCAGTCGCGCTGTGCGGAGTGCCATCAGACAGGGTTTGCAAAAGGATACAACCCGCAAACGCGAAGCTATGCCACATCCTGGGCAGATGATACGGTTGCTTGTGAGGCCTGCCATGGGCCGGGCTCAGCCCATGTAAAATGGGCAAAGGAAAGTGAAAGCTACAACCCGGCTGAGCACCCGGGTCTCAATGAATTCGGCCTTTCCGTTTCATTTTCCGGTGATAAGAAGGCGGTTGAGATGAATGTCTGCGCGCAGTGCCATTCCCGGCGCGAGCCGTTCGGCACTGACAGCCCGCCGCCTGGTTCTCCATTTGATGACCATTACAATCTTGCCCTGCTGCGCGATGGCCTCTACCACGCTGACGGTCAGGTGAACGATGAAGTATATGTGCATGGTTCGTTTTTGCAGTCGAAGATGCATGCCAAAGGTGTCACCTGCACGGATTGCCATGATGCTCATTCTCTCGAGCTCATTGCCGAGGGAAATTGGGTCTGCACGAGCTGTCACAGCGAGGCCGGTAACGCTAAATTTTCGACACTTCGCAAGAAAGATTACGACACGCCTGACCATCACCATCACCGCCATGGCGGGGTAGCTGCGCAGTGTGTGAGCTGCCACATGCCAGAAAAGAATTTTATGGTCGTCGATGGCCGGCGCGATCATTCTTTCCGGGTGCCGCGCCCGGACTTGACCCGGAAAGTCGGCGTGCCGAATGCCTGCAATTCCTGCCATGAAGACCAGACTGCCGCCTGGGCGGACGAAACAATACGCAAGTGGTATCCAGATTCGCGTTCAGGACAGACGCATTTTGCACTGCCGTTCGCAGCGGCCAGAAGTGGCATAGTGAGTCAGGCAACTGCACAACAACTCCTTAAGATTGCTGAAGACAGGACGGCTGCGCCAATCGTCAGGGCAAGTGCATTGGAATTGTTGCGTAACGATACCAATCCTGCGGTGGTTTCAAGCGCTGCTGGGCTTGTTCAAGATGAACACCCGCTGGTGCGTGCAGCTGCGGCGAAACTGTTCCGAAGAACCGCGCCGAGTTCGCGCCTGCGGCTGCTGACGCCGCTGTTAAGTGACAAATCTAAAATGGTTCGCATTGCTGCCGCACGTGAATTGGTCGGCGTGCCGGCGAGAGGGGCATCAGAAAAAGTAGCAGCGCAAATGAAAGCCGCAAACCAAGATTTTCAATCGTCACTGCTTGCCCGTGCGGACTTTCCCGAAACGCAAATGGCAATTGCCGGGCTTGCCCTTACCATGCGCAACACCAAGGCGGCAAAAAGCGCTCTTTCAGAAGCACTTGCGATGGATCCCCAGCTTGGTGAGGCATGGCGGCTGAAGGCCCGCATTGAAATGGCGGAAGGAAATCCTGCCGCTGCAAGAAACACGCTTGAAGCGGCCCTGCAGAAGATGCCGGGCTCACCCGCACTCACATTTTCCATGGCCCGCGCACTTGTGCAGCAGGGCAGGGATGAAGAAGCATTGCCCTATTTCGCCCAGTCAGCTGAGCTGGTGGCGGCCAATGAAACGATTTTTATTGAATGGGCTGCAGCGCTTACCCGGCTTGGGCGGCATGCTGAGGCTATGAGGCGGATAACGGCTGCACAGACCTTGGCGCCTGAGAACCCGGCGATACTTGGGTTGCTCGCCACCATTCAGCTGCGGCTCGGTGAGCTGAAGAATGCGCGCGAGACCGTGCGAAAGCTCACCGAACAGTTTCCAGGATACCAGCTTACGCCGGAGTTGAACGGTTTGAAAAATCTACCTTGATATTGAGTCTTGTATGCTCGATAGCGTAGGAATTAGGTAGGAAGAAATCCGCTGCCGAGTCTAAGAGCCCGGCTCACTTCGTGGATTTGCAAGAGTGTTTTTTAAGGCACTGGAACGGTGATTTCAGCATGAGCGTATTGGTTACCGGCGGAGCTGGTTACATTGGCAGTCATATGGTTCACGGGCTCTGCGATGTGAAGCGCGACGTAGTTGTGATCGACAATCTTAGTACCGGCTATAAATTCCTGGTGCCTGACAATGTGCCGCTGAGGGTGGGCGATATTGGCGATGGCGCTCTCGTCAAACAAATTATTGCAGAATACAATGTGCATTCCGTGGTGCATTTTGCCGGTTCAATCATCGTGCCGGAATCGGTGACCAATCCGCTCTACTACTACGAAAACAACACAGTGAAATCGCGTGCCCTCATCGCTGCATGTGTTGGGGCAGGCATTAGAAACTTTCTGTTCTCATCCACAGCGGCGGTTTACGGAATTCCTGAATCGAGCCCGGTGAACGAGGTTGCGCCCCTGGCGCCAATTTCTCCTTATGGTTCATCAAAACTGATGACCGAATGGATGTTGCGCGATACCGCTGTGGCCCATGATTTCAACTATGTGGCTTTGCGCTACTTCAATGTTGCGGGGGCTGATGTGCTAGGACGGTCCGGCCAAGCAAGCCCGGATTCAACCCACCTCATAAAGATTGCCAGCCAGGCGGCATTGGGTGAGCGTGACGGTATGCAAGTTTTCGGAAAAGACTACGATACGCCCGACGGCACATGCATTCGTGATTATATCCATGTGACCGATTTGATTGCCGCCCATATTGATGCGCTGAACTATTTGCAAGATGGCGGCAAAAGCGATGTTTTCAATTGCGGCTATGGGCGCGGGTTTTCAGTTTTGGAAGTGATTTCGGCTGTTGAGCGGGCTTCAGGGAAAGCCATAAACGTGACCGATGCGCCGCGCCGAGCCGGCGATCCGCCGGAATTGGTGGCAAATGCTGAAAAAATCCACAAAACTCTGGGCTGGATGCCGCGTCATGAAAATCTCAATGAAATTGTTGCATCGGCGCTGTCTTGGGAAGAAAAACTCACAAAATTGTCCACTGTCACTTAAGTGTTGGCCATAATTTCTTCTACATCGCAAAATAGCACTTGGGTTCGGCTGATTCGCCACTGACGGCGGATAATTTAAGAGGGCTGACGATGATGCGAGCAACTATTCCAAGCAGCTGGGCATTTTCCGCGCTTTTGATGATTGCGGCGGCGTTCTTTGCCGGCGGGGTTATGGTGCATCCCCATGCCGCCGGAACAGAGGCGCGCGCAGATGGATTTGACAAGTTTGTCGCCTCAATGCGGGTCCGGGCCCGCAAGAATGGCATTAAGCGTTCCGTGTTCGACCGCGCATTCAAGGGCGTACGGCCCGACCCTCAGGTGTTGAAGTTTGCGCGCTATCAGCCCGAGTTTGTAAGCCCCGTCTGGGCCTATATCGACAAGCGGGTGAACGATACCCGTATTGCCAATGGCCGCGCCAAGCAACAGCGCCATGCCTCTTTGCTGCGCAAGCTTGAAAAGCGCTATGGCATTCCGCAGCGCTATCTCTTGTCCATCTGGGGCATTGAGAGCCGTTACGGCGAGTTCAAGGGCGATATGAGCGTAATCCGCTCCCTGGCCACATTGGGTTATCGCGGCAGGCGCGCCAAGTTCGGGCGCTCGCAATTGATGGCCGCGCTCAAGATTTTGCAGCGGGGCGATATTCCCCTGTCGCAATTTACAGGTTCTTGGGCAGGCGCCATGGGCCATACCCAGTTTATCCCCACCACCTACAACAGCTATGCAGTGGACTGGACCGGGGATGGCACCCGTGACATCTGGAACTCTGTTTCCGATGCTCTTGCGTCAACCGGCAACTACCTGCGTGCTTCTGGCTGGCGGCGTGGCCAGGCATGGGGCATTGAGGTAAAGGCGCCCAAGCGCCTTAAGGTCAATCGCAAAAAGCTTGGCAAGTCACGCAGCGTTGCAAGCTGGGTGAAACTGGGTGTGAAACCTGCCCGCGGCGGCAAGTTTGGTGTCTGGAAGCGGCGCGCGTGGCTCTATTCGCCATCAGGTAAAAACGGCCCGGCTTTTCTCGTTTATCAAAACTTCCGTGTCATCATGAAATACAACAATTCAACCTCCTACGCTCTGGCCGTGGCGCTCTTGGGAGACAGAATTGCAGGAAAACCGGACGTTATCGGCAAATGGCCACGCTCTGGCACGCCACTCAACCAAACAGGCCGCATCGCCATTCAACAACAGCTCAAACGCCTTGGATATTACAAGGGCAAGGTCGATGGGCGTGTTGGCAGCGCGACGGAAAAGGCGGTGCGCGCCTATCAGAAGAAGATCGGCGTTAAACCGGATGGATATCCATCTGTCGAATTGTTGAACAGAATGCGCAAAGGTGCCTGATTCCAGACGCATTTCCTGTTAGACTGCAGCTATGTTCAACCGTTTTGCCAACATCCTAAGTTTTGTACTGTTGCTGGTGCTGTGTGCCGCAGCCCCCGCCATGGCGCAAACTCAAGCTCCTGCCCAGCAACAACCCGCAGCGCAACCTGTAACCCAGCCGGCCACTCAGCCGGTCACCCAACCAGTAACCCAGCCTGTGACACAACCGGTTATCCAGCCAGGCACGCAACCTGTGACTCAGCCGGTAATCCAGCCTGGTACAGGCCAGTCGGTTCTGGCACCGGCGAAACCGGCCAGTGGCGCCTATATCCGCGAGGAAAAAGACAAATACGAGGTTTTCGTATTTGGGGATTCTCTCGGGGCCGGTGTCTGGGCGGGCCTTGGGCGGATGACATCAGGCGATGCGCGGCTGAAACTGAACGGCCGCTATAAGGAATCATCAGGATTTGCACGGCCTGACCGTTACGACTGGAACCTTGCTGTTGAGAAAATTCTCGCTGCCAAACAAGTTGATATTGCGGTTGTTATGCTGGGCGCCAACGACCGGCAGGATTTCCGCGGCGCAGACGGGCGCTTCAAGTTTGCCAGCCCGGAATGGGTGGCAGCCTACTCCGCCATTCTGGACAGGTTTATCGCCCAGCTTCAGGAAAAAGGTGTGGCTGTATACTGGGTTGGACAGCCATCAATGAATGAGCCGTCTTATGACAAGGCGGTGCAGTTTATTTCCGACTTGCAGAAAAAGCGCGCCAAGCATGCTGGGGTACATTTTATCGATATCCGCCCGGCTTTCGTTGATGAAAAAGACCAGTTCACATGGCGTGGGCCGGATGTTGACGGGGTTGTGCGGCGCATGCGGGCTAAAGATGGAGTACATTTTTACAAGCGCGGCAACAATAAAATCGCAAATCTCGTTTTGAAGAAAATGAACGAGGATCTGGCGAACGCCGGCAAAGCTGTCCCGGTTGCAGCTGCGCCGTTACAGGAACAGCCTATCGATGTTTCAAAGCTGGGAGCCGCCGCTGGCACAACAACGTCGGTTCCCACCGCGAACAAAGGCGTTCCGATTTTTGGCATTGAAGAAGAAATGGCTGCGCTCAATATCGAACCGCCCGAACCTGGCCAACCT
Source organism: Hyphomicrobiales bacterium (assembly GCA_051010055.1). Taxonomy (GTDB): domain Bacteria; phylum Pseudomonadota; class Alphaproteobacteria; order Rhizobiales; family CAJQND01; genus CAJQND01. The sequence continues at coordinate 9,192 of JBPCVY010000192.1, forward strand.
CAACAAGTTGCGCGTACCACGACTGGAGCGCCAACAACAGCGGCGGCCACTGCTGCACAACCAAGTAAAACGACGCGGCAGGCAACAGTTGATGAGAATATCTCACCAGCCTACGAAGACCTGAAAGCGCGTGTGCGCCCCGGCACTCCAGCTGGAAAAGTGTTCATTCAAGGGTTGGTCATGACTCCGCAAGCTGGCCGCGTGGACGATTTCGCCTGGCCCCGCACCCATTAACTTTATTCCGAGGTGATTTCAGGTTTGTTCTCAACCGGAAAGTTTAAAGACCGGGCGATAAAGCACATTTTGTGCGCTTTCTCATGAAGCGATGTTGCAAGTTCGATATCGCAACCATCTTTCACAGTGACATTTGGGTGAAGAACGATACGCGAGAACTGGCCGCTGCCGTTCTTGTTCATATCCATATCACCAACCGCACAATCGCGGTAGGCGGTGACGATAATGTTATTGTCGGAGCATAGGTGCAAATACCAGAGCATGTGACAGGCCGAAGCCGACGCAACGAGCATATCTTCCGGGTTGTGCTTACCGGCATCACCCATGAATGCAGCATCTGACGAACCGGCAATAACCCGCTTTTCTTCAATCACGATATCATGGCTGCGCGCATAGTCACGATAACCCTCTGTGCCGCTGCCCTTATTGCCCGTCCACTCAACTGTTGCCGTGTATGAATGAGACTTAGGCATCGCAATTCCTATCGGGGCAGGGTGGAGCTACCCATGAGGTGTGCGTCGACAGCGTGCGCGGCCTGGCGACCTTCACGGATCGCCCAGACAACCAGAGATTGGCCACGCCGCATATCACCGGCGCTGAACACATTTTCCTTTGATGTCTGATAGCTCATCGTGTCGGCTGTTACGTTGCCGCGCCCGTCGAGTTCCACGCCGAGCTGTTCAAGAAGCCCTTCATGGCGCGGGTGAACAAAACCCATGGCCAGAAGAACAAGATCCGCCTTTAGTTCAAACTCAGAGCCTTCAATAGGCTTGAGCTGATCGTCAACCTCTACGCAGTTAATGTGCGTAACCTGGCCGTCTTCGCCTTCAATCGACTGGGTCATGACGGAAAAAGTACGTTCCGCGCCCTCTGCCTGGCTTGAAGATGTGCGCATCTTTAGTGGCCAATGTGGCCAGGTGAGAGCCTTGTTTTCAGCTTCCGGCGGGGCTGGCATGATTTCCAACTGGGTTACCGAAAGCGCGCCCTGGCGGAAGGAGGTGCCGATGCAGTCCGAACCGGTATCGCCGCCGCCGATAACCACCACATTCTTTGATTCAGCAAGGATCGGTTCATGGTCAAAAACCTCACCGCCATTGCGACGGTTCTGCTGCGGCAGAAAATCCATAGCAAACTGCACACCGGCCAAATCGCGCCCTGGCACTGGAAGATCGCGCGGGTGCTCCGCCCCGCCCGTGAGCAGGATAGCGTCGTGATTGGCCTCAAGTTCAGCAGCGCTCATGTCGCTTCCACCCACATGCACGTTGCAATGGAAGGTAACACCTTCGCTTTCCATCTGTGCAACCCGGCGGTCGATGAGGCTCTTTTCCATTTTGAAGTCAGGAATGCCATAGCGCAAAAGCCCGCCAGGCTTGGCGTGTTTTTCGTACAGATGAACGTCGTGGCCGGCGCGCGCCAGTTGCTGGGCAGCGGCAAGTCCGGCAGGGCCGGAGCCGACAACGGCAACCTTTTTGCCTGTCTTGTTCTCAGCCGTGGCAGCGGCAATCCAACCCTCATCCCAGGCACGGTCGACAATGGCGCACTCAATGGTTTTGATCGTCACCGGCTCATTGTCGAGATTTAGCGTGCAGGATTCCTCGCACGGAGCGGGGCAAACCCGGCCAGTGAATTCGGGGAAATTGTTCGTTGAGTGCAGATTGAGCGATGCCGCTTCCCAGTCCTGGCGGTAAACGAGATCGTTCCAGTCCGGTATCTGGTTATTTACCGGGCAGCCGGTGTGACAATAGGGAATTCCGCAATCCATGCAGCGCGCAGCTTGGCGTTCCACATCGCGGCCCTCAAGTGGGATAACGAATTCGCGGTAGTGGCGCACCCGGTCGCCGGCCGGTTTGTACGTCCGGTCCTGACGTGGGATTTCAATAAAACCTGTAACCTTCCCCATGTCAGGACCTCCTCAAGCCGATATTCATCTCGCCGGTTTGGGCAGCCTGCATTTCCTGCAGCGCCCGGCGGTATTCCACCGGCATAATCTTTACGAACTTGGGTAGGTAAGCTTCCCAGTTCTCCAGCAATGTCTTTGCCCGATCTGAGTTGGTGTAGCGGGCATGATTTTCGATTAGTTGGTACAGGCGTTCTGCATCAAATCTCGTCATGTCGGAATCAACATCTACCAATCCATGCCGTTCCATATCGGAGCGGTAATGTTTTTCCATCTGTTCTTCTTCAAGTTCGACCGGTTCAAGATCGACCATTGAAAGATTGCAACGCTTTTCAAAATCACCAGTTTCATCAAGCACATAGGCGATGCCGCCCGACATGCCTGCTGCAAAATTTCGGCCTGTTTCGCCGAGCACAACCACGATGCCGCCAGTCATATATTCGCAGCCATGATCACCAGTGCCCTCCACAACGGCAATGGCGCCGGAGTTGCGCACTGCAAAGCGTTCACCTGCAATGCCGCGGAAGTAACATTCACCGGTTATCGCGCCATAAAGCACGGTGTTGCCGACAATCATGCTTTCTTCAGGCACAATGCCGCTATCTGGATCAGGGCGAATGATGAGCTTGCCACCGGAAAGGCCCTTGCCCACATAGTCATTGCCTTCACCAATCAGTTCCATGGTTACGCCATTGGAAACCCATGCACCGAAACTTTGCCCGGCAACCCCATTGAGCGTGAACCAAATCGTGTCTTCAGGAAGGCCCTTATGGCCATAGCGGTTGGCAACCTCGCCAGATAACATTGCGCCGGCGGTGCGGTCTGTATTGCCGATTTTCAAGGTTTCCTTGACCGGCTTTTTATCTTCCAGGGCAGGCTTGGCCAGCTCGATAAACTTTCGATCGAGAATGTCCTTGATGGGATGATCCTGCTCTTCGCATTTGAAAATCGCCACATCCTTGCCAGCTTTAGGCTTGTAAAACAGCTTGTTGAAATCGAGCCCGCGGGCCTTCCAGTGTTCAACAGCTGCCTTGGTGTCGAGACTGTCAGACTGGCCGATCATTTCATCAAAGGTTGCAAATCCCAGCTCGGCCATAAGCTCGCGCACTTCTTCTGCGACATAGAAGAAGTAGTTCACCACATGTTCGGGCTTGCCCTTGAACTTGCGGCGCAATTGCGGGTCCTGGGTGGCAACCCCCACAGGGCAGGTGTTCAGATGGCATTTGCGCATCATAATGCAACCAGATGCAATCAGTGGCGCTGTGGCAAAGCCGAACTCGTCGGCACCCAAAAGCGCGCCAATCACAACGTCGCGTCCTGTCCGCAACCCACCATCAACCTGCACCGAAATGCGGCTGCGCAGATTGTTGAGCACCAATGTCTGATGGGTTTCTGCAAGGCCGATTTCCCAGGGCGAGCCTGCATGCTTTATCGAGGTCAGGGGCGATGCGCCGGTGCCGCCTTCGAAACCTGAAATGGTGACATGGTCGGCCCGCGCCTTGGAGACGCCGGCGGCAACCGTGCCGACACCGATTTCAGACACCAGCTTTACGGAGATATCTGACTTTGGATTGACGTTTTTCAGGTCGTAGATGAGCTGCGCCAAATCCTCAATGGAATAAATATCGTGGTGCGGCGGCGGTGAGATGAGCCCAACGCCTGGTGTTGAGTGGCGCACCTTGGCAATGGTGGCATCCACCTTGTGGCCGGGAAGCTGGCCGCCCTCGCCAGGCTTTGCCCCTTGCGCCATCTTAATCTGGATCATGTCTGAATTGACCAGATACTCGGTGGTCACCCCAAACCGGCCAGATGCCACCTGCTTGATGGCCGAGCGCATGGAATCGCCGTTCTTCATCGGCTTGAAGCGGTCAGGCTCCTCGCCACCTTCACCGGTGTTCGACTTGCCGCCCAGCCGGTTCATGGCAATGGCAAGGTTGGTGTGCGCTTCGCGCGAAATCGAGCCGAACGACATGGCGCCGGTTGCGAACCGTTTGACGATTTCAGACGCAGGCTCCACATCTTCAAGCGGGATGGGCTTGCGCTTCATTTCTTCTGCAGGCCGCAAACGGAACAGGCCACGCAGGGTCATCAGCTGTTCGGATTGTTCATTAATCGCGCGGGCATATTCGCGGTATTTGTCCGGCAGTTCTCCGCGCACCGCATGCTGTAAATCTGCAACCGTTTGAGCGGTCCAGCTATGGGCCTCACCGCGCATGCGCTGGGCATATTCGCCGCCAACATCTAGCGCGTTTTCATAAATCGGATTGGTTCCGAAGGCATCATTGTGCCGCAACAGGGTTTCTTCGGCGATTTCATCAAGGCCAACCCCTTCAACGGCGGTATGCGTACCGGTGAAGTATTTCTCCACAAACTGGGTGTTAAGCCCGACCGCATCGAAAATCTGGGCGCCGCAATAGGACTGATATGTGGAAATGCCCATTTTGGACATGACTTTAAAGATGCCCTTGTTGATGGCCTTGATGTATCGCTTTACCGCATCTTCGAAGGTTATTTTACCATCAAGGCGCGGCAGTTCTTCTTCGAGGGTTTCAAAGGCGAGCCAGGGATTAATCGCTTCTGCGCCATAACCTGCAAGGGTGCAGAAATGGTGCACTTCGCGCGCCTCTCCGGTTTCAACCACCAGTCCCACAGAGGTGCGCAGGCCCTTGCGGATAAGGTGATGATGGACGGCAGAGCAGGCAAGCAGCGAGGGAATCGCAACCCGGTCCGGTCCCACCAGCCGGTCGGACAGAATAATAATATTGTAGCCGTGCTTTACGCTGGTCTCGGCCCGCTCGCACAAGTTCTCAATGGCAATGTCCATGAAGGAAGCGCCGCGTTCAACCGAATAGGTAATGTCCAGCGTAGTTGTGAGGAACTGGTTGTCCGCAATGTCGCCAATAGCGCGTATTTTCTCCAATCCCTGGTTGGAAATAATCGGGTGGTGAGCCTCAAGGCGCTTCAGGCTGGATGTGCCTTCTAGATCAAGCAGGTTCGGGCGCGGGCCAATAAATGTGACCAGCGACATGACCAGTTCTTCGCGGATCGGGTCAATCGGCGGGTTGGTAACCTGTGCGAACAATTGCTTGAAATAGGTGGCCAGCGGTTTCGACTTTGATGACAAGGCTGAAAGAGGCGTATCGGTGCCCATGGAGCCGACAGCTTCCTGGCCCGTCTGCGCCATCGGCGTCATGAGGAATTTCAAATCTTCCTGGGAATAACCGAACGCTTGCTGGCGCTTTAACAGGGAGACGTTTGAAACCGGCGCCGAACGGCCAACTTCCGGCAAGTCCTTCAAGCGGATTTGACTGCGTGCCAGCCATTCCGGATAAGGGTGCTTGGAGGCAAGGTCTGCCTTCAATTCTTCATCTGAAATAATGCGCCCCTGCTCCAGATCGATAAGCAGCATCTTGCCGGGCTGAAGCCGCCATTTGCGCACAATCTTTTCTTCAGGGATATCGAGCACGCCCATTTCCGAGGCAAGCAACACATAGCCATCGCTTGTTTCAAGATAGCGGGCAGGCCTGAGGCCATTCCGGTCAAGGGTTGCGCCAATTGAACGGCCATCAGTGAATGCGATTGCCGCCGGGCCATCCCATGGTTCCATGAGCGCTGCGTGATACTCATAAAAAGCGCGGCGGCTTTCATCCATCAGCGGATTGCCGGCCCAGGCTTCAGGAATCAGCATCATCATTGCATGAGGAAGCGAGTATCCACCCAGGAACAACAGCTCCAAAGCATTGTCAAAACAGGCAGAATCCGACTGGCCTTCATAGGAAATCGGCCACAGCTTCTGCATATCATCGCCAAAAATCGGCGATGACATGGTGGCTTGGCGCGCCGCCATCCAGTTGTAGTTGCCGCGTAGCGTGTTGATTTCACCATTGTGGCAAATCATCCGGTAAGGGTGAGCGAGCGGCCAGGACGGGAAGGTGTTGGTTGAGAACCGCTGGTGCACCAGCGCCAGGGCCGACACCATGCGCTCGTCTTGCAAGTCCTGATAATAGGCGGCAAGGCCGTCGGCCAGAACCAGGCCCTTATAGACAATTGTGCGCGAGGAGCAGCTTACGGGAAAATAAATTCCAACTGCATCAGGGCATGTGGTGCGCAAGCGGTTGGAGATAACCTTGCGCATGACGAACAGTTTGCGCTCAAACGTATCATCGCTGTCGATTTCAGGGCCGCGGCGGATAAAAATCTGGCAGGTGAGCGGTTCTGTTGGTTTTACAGTTTCACCAAGCACATCGTTGTTCACCGGCACCGTGCGCCAGCAAATCACCTCAAGGCCTTCTTCATTGGCCACATCTTCGTAGAGTTTTTCTACCGCTTCGCGCTGGGTCCTATCGCGCGGGGCGAAAATCTGGGCCACCCCGTAGTAGTTCGGTTCGGGCAGTTCAAAACCAAGTTCTGCAACTTCTGCCTTGAAGAATGCGTGCGGCAGCTGAATGAGAATGCCTGCGCCATCTCCTGCCTTGGGATCGGCGCCAACCGCGCCGCGATGCTCCAGATTGCGCAAAATTGCCAACGCATCGTCGATGATCTTCCGGCTCTTCTCATTCTTGATGGAGCAAATCATCCCGACGCCGCAGGCATCGTGCTCGTTTTCAGGGGAATAAAGGCCTTGAGCCACAGGCAGACCGGCCGACAGTGTTCGCTCTCGCATAGCGTGGCTTTGCTGTTCAACCACTATCGAACGTTCTCCGTTGTCGGCCATGTCAATTTTCTCCGTCGCGTCTCATTCCCATCACCTTTCCAGGCACTTGAAAGGCGAACGGGGGTTGCTGGCGTTACCTTCTGCCTGTTCCCTGGCAATTTAGCTAGAGGGTAGATCAACAGGCGGAAGGCTCATCCGCACTGTTTATGCGTCCGCCTCTTGTGTGCGGGCGCGCACGGGCGTCCGTTTCCAACGGAAATTCGTATCGATATATGTCACTGCCACACGCATGTGATCTTTCCGTTTCGGACATCCGGTTGCAAACTCTCTAATTAGGACAGGCTTGCTGACCTAATCTGGGTGCAAATTGCCAGAATTCTAGGTTGCGCGCAAGTTTTCGAATGCATGTGCGGCTTTTTGCGCAATGATGTTTCTTGTGTGCTGAAAATTGGGTAATGCAAAGGCCATGACAAAAGAACAACAAAAACTGCCGGGCGGCGCCTGGCCATCACCGGTATCTGCTGATTTGGTTGCAGGCCAGTCCTTGCGCTTCGGAATGGTGCGCGCCTTTGATGACTATATCTATTGGTCGGAAGGCCGGCCAAGCGAAGGTGGAAGGGTTGCGATCATGCGCCAGGGAAAAGGGGGCAAGGCCGAAGATTTGCTGCCAGAGCCCTATTCAGCGCGCTCAAGAGTGCATGAATATGGCGGCGGCGAGTATCTCGTCACCGGCCACGGCGTGTTCTTTGTCAATGCGCCCGATCAAGACATTTATCTGATAAAGGCAGAGGGCTCGATTGAGAGAATCACCGATGAGAAAAGCTGGAGGTTTGCCGATTTTTGCCTGGATGAGGCAAATTCCAGGTTGATTGCCGTTGGTGAGCACCATGAAGGCGACCATGATCCAAAGCCTGAGAATGTGCTCGTTTCTGTTGGCCTAACCGGCCCGGCGAATGGCGCGGTTTCACGCCTCGTATCGGGTGCGGATTTTTATGCCAGCCCTACAATCTCAGCTGACGGCAAAAAACTTGCCTGGCTGGAATGGAGCCTGCCGGGAATGCCTTGGGATGATGGCCAGGTAAAGTCCGCCGAATTGGAAGACAGTGGTGCGCTGGGAACCCCGGTTGCAGTTGCAGGCGGAAATGGTTCTGCCGCCTTTCAGCCTGAGTGGGCTGGTGATGGAACGCTCTATTTCGTATGGGACAAAACAGGCTGGGGTCAGCTTTTCCGCTGGCGTGGTGGTGAACCGGAACAGGTTATTGACGAGCAGGCCGAGTTCGGGCTGCCTTTATGGGGGCTTGGCGCCCGTTCATATGCCCTCCTTTCCGACAATGAGGCATTTGCCACATGTTTTCTGAAAGGTGAGAGCCGAGCAACCTTGGTGGATTTACAAACAGGCAAGATGAACTGGCTGGAAACAGGGCTGGCCAACATCTATGGCCCGGTTGCAACAGGTGATGGAATCGCGGCCCTTGTAACGGGCCATAGGGAGGCGCCATTCGTTGCCCGCATCAACCGGAAGTGCGGCGTGTCGGCCCTGCGCAAGAGCGCTGAACTTGATTTTACGGGCGATGACATTTCGCCAGGCCAGGTGTTGGCTCTGGAAGGAAAGGGCGGGCGCACCGTCTGGACGGTTTATTATCCGCCGCAAAATGCATCATACACCTGCCCCGACGATGAAGCCCCGCCGCTTATCGCTTCAGCTCATGGCGGGCCGACGGGTATGGCCGACAGGGGGCTCAAGCTAAAGGTTCAGTATTGGACTTCACGCGGCTTTGCCTATCTGGATGTGGATTATGCGGGCAGTTGGGGATATGGGCGCGCCTATATGACCTCGCTCAACGGGTTTTGGGGCGTGGCGGATGTGGAAGATGCGGTTGCCGGCGCCGAAGCCATGGTGGCGCGCGGGCTGGCCCATAAGGACAAGCTCTTTATCTCCGGTGGCAGTGCCGGTGGCTACACAGTCCTATGCGCACTTGCCTTCCATGATGTTTTTCGCGCGGGGGCTTCATATTACGGCATTGGCGATCTCAACATGCTCCTTGAACTCACCCACAAATTCGAATCCGGCTACATCTACGCGCTCACCGGCACCACTGCGGGAAATACCGAACCGGTGTTGACCGATCGGTCGCCACTTGCCCATGCGGAAGGGATTTCCGTTCCGGTCATTTTCTTTCAAGGTGCCAAGGATTTTGTGGTGCCGCCGGACCAGTCCCGCGATATGGTGGCCTCTCTTAAGAACCGCGGCGTGCCTGTGGCTTATCTGGAATTTCCCGAAGAGGCTCACGGGTTTCGCGCCGCCGATGTTATTTCCCGATGCCTTGAGGCCGAGTATGCGTTTTATGCCCGCATATTGGAGTTGCCGGCAGAGGGCTTGGCGCAGTTGAAAATTGAGAACGAAGGAGCGTTGTAGATGGAGTTTCGTTCCGACAATGTGCACGGTGTTTCACCGGAAATACTTGCCGCAATCGGCAAGGCGAACGAGGGTAGTGCTGCTTCCTATGGCGAAGATGAGTTGACGGCGAGTGTGGAGCAAAAGTTCTGTGAGATTTTCGAGCGCGACGTGGCGGTTTTTCCAGTCGTGACGGGCACGGCGGCGAATGCCCTTGGTCTTTCGGCCATTTCACCGCCCTATGGAGCTGTGTTTTGCCATGCCGGGTCTCACACCAATGTGGATGAGTGCGGCGCGCCTGAACTTTATACCGGAGGCGCTAAACTTATAGGCCTGCGGGGAGTTGCGGGAAAGTACACCCCTGCTCATGTTGAAGCCGTCCTCAAAACGTTCATTCGCGGGGTTCATGACGCAAAACCTGCAGCAATGACCATTACCCAGGCAACGGAAAGCGGCACGGTTTATTCAATCGGCGAAATTTCGGCACTTTCTGAGTTCGGAAAGTCCCGCGGCATGCGCATGCATATGGATGGCGCCAGGTTTGCCAATGCGCTTGTTTCGCTTGATTGCACGCCCGCCGAAATGACGTGGAAGGCAGGGATTGATGTTTTATCGTTCGGCGCGACGAAAAATGGCGCCATGGCCGTCGAAGCAGTGGTGTTTTTCGACAAGTCGCTGGCGGAGGATTTCGGCTACCGGCGCATGCGGGCAGGCCACCTGGTCTCAAAGAGCCGATTTCTTGCGGCTCAATTTGACGCCTACCTGAGCGACGATTTGTGGCTTATAAACGCCCGCCATGCCAATGCTGCCGCCCAAAGAGTAAAAAGCGCCCTTGAACCTCTTAAAGGCACTCGCTTTCCCACTCCGGTTGAGGCAAACGAGCTGTTTCCCGTTATGCCCGCCGCGCTCGCTGAGGCGCTTCAGAACGAAGGCATCAAGATATATGAGTGGCCTGGTTCGGGCGATGATAGTGAGGCGCTTGAGGTTGGCGAAGTGATGATGAGATTTGTTACATCCTTCGCGACAACCGAAGGCGAATTGGCAGGCATTGAGAAAATTTGCAAATTTTTTCCATGATTTTTCGGAAAATCGACAAATATTCGCAAATTGCCAAAAGAGTGCACTTTTGAGCAAGAATGTTTGAGGGTGCAAGGTTACAAAAGCCAAGTCATTTAGTGATATTTTTTATCTTAATAATGACCGCCCTTCCTCTATTGTTCCCAGTCCTAGAGGAAGGGCTTTAATTTTTCCCGGAACTAATTTTTTCTTAAAATTCCGTTGATTTTTCAGCGCGTGCTAATTGTCCAAGCGCGCGCACGAAAAAGGGCAGCGCCTTTCGGCACCACCCTCGTTCAACTCAAGATCAGTGGCTGCTTGGTTATGCGGCCTTCTGTTCTATCTTTTTCGTCTCGCGGCCACCTTCATTAGCGATTTTGATCGTGCGCGACTTCATTGCTTCGGGAATTTCGCGCTTCAGATCAATGTGCAGCAGTCCGTTTTCAAGCTTTGCGCCATGCACTTCCACATAGTCTGCAAGCTGGAAACGGCGCTCAAAACCGCGGGCCGCAATGCCCTGATGCAGATACTGGACTTCGCCAGCGACCGCATCTGATTTCCGACCGGAAATGGTCAAAGCATTTTCCTTGACTTCAACTTCCAGCTCATCGGCAGCAAAGCCGGCAACCGCCATGGTGATGCGGTACTCATTCTCGTCTTTGCGCTCGATATTATAGGGAGGATAGCCATTATTGGCTTCAACGCCGGAAACTTGGTCGAGCATGTTTGCAAGACGGTCAAATCCAACGGTTGAACGGTAAAGGGGGGTAAGGTCAAACATTTGTATAACTCCTTCTCAAATGAGCAAGGCTCATATGGCCCGCCACATTGGGCCGGACCAGATTGATGTACTTGCGAACCCCGTTCGGGCATCCGCATCTCTTAGATAGTTTTGGCGCTGGAAATTTCAAGATGCTGGTTACGCCGTAAAATGGGTTCAATTTGTACGTAACTTCCGGTAAACATTTTTACCGCGGTGCAAAGGGTGGGCGCCCGCGTGGATGACAGGCGGTTTCATGAAAATACCTGACGGCAAACTGGTTTCGACAGAGGACAATGAAATTCCGGAAGGTGCTGAATCCGGGGTTTTTGAATCCTCAGATGACCGGCTCTTGCGCTATGCGATCTGGCCGGCGTTGGGCGATGCGCGGAAGGGTACGGTTTGCCTTTTCCAGGGCCGCGGAGAATTTATCGAAAAATACTATGAAACAGTGAACGATTTGCGCGCCCGCGGCTATGCCGTTGCCGCCCTGGACTGGCGCGGTCAAGGTGGCTCCGGTTACACCAAGCGCAAATTTCTTGATTCATATGTGGGCACATTTGAGGAGTATGAAGACGATTTAATTACCTTCATGCGCTTCATCGTGCTGCCTGATTGTCCGCCGCCATATCATGCAATTGCCCATTCAACCGGCGGGCTTGTGATGGCCAGTGTTCTGCAGCGGCGCACATGGTTTGAGAAAGTCATCATCACCGCGCCACTTCTGCAATTGGCATCGCGCACAATTCCGTGGAGAGGGGTCCAGTTTTTTGCCGGCTTTCTTACCGCCGTTGGCTTTGGCGGTTTGAGCCTTCCAGGCCGTAAAGCGCGAAGTTTTGTTTCAACGCCTTTTTATGACAATCCCTTTACCAGCGATGAAGAGCGCTTCAACCGCATCAAGGAAGTTGCGCAGACACATTCATTCTTGTCGGCCAAGCGTCCGCGTATCGGCTGGCTACATGCTGCGTTCAGGGCCATGTCGCATGCACGGGCAGTCCCGGCAAAATCAGAGTTGTGTTCACCAGTGATGATAATTTCCTCAAGGCGCGACCAGGTGGTGAACCGTGATGCGGCAGAAGAGTTTGCAAACCGCATCGGCAATGCCACAAACATTGTGATTGATGGCGCCCGCCATGAACTGTTGATGGAGCGTGATGAATTGCGCGAACAATTTTGGGCAGCGTTTGATTCATTCTTCGAAGACATTCAGCCCGGAACTGCCAAGCCACAAATGCGGGAAAAGGCTGCCTGAGCGGCTATTGAGAAAACAGTTTCAGAACTTCCTCATGCAGCTGCGGCGTGGCCGCTGCAACAATATCACCACCATTGTGCGCAGGCTCACCGCCAAGGGTGGTGACAACACCTCCCGCATTCTCAACTATCGGCACGAGCGCTGCGATGTCGTAGGAATTCAGGCCCGGATCGATTGCAATATCAATGTGCCCCGCCGCCACCATGCAAAAGAAGTATGCATCACCGCTAAAGCGGGCAAACTTGGCCCGTGATTTCAGTTCCTCGTAAGGTGCATTCAGAACTCCGGTGAACAAATCGGGCACCGTGGTGCAAAATGATGCTTCTTCAATTGCACTCATCCCTGATGTTTTGAGCTGCGCTGTCTCGCCGCCCGGCCCCCGATACCAGCTTTTTGACTCTCCCGCGCCGGCGAAGAACCGCTCGCGTGTAAAGCCCTGGCTGGCCATGCCGGCAACGGCGCCGGAGGAAGAATTCAGGCCGATCAACGTCATCCAGTTTAGCATACCGGTGATAAAGGCCTTAGTACCGTCCAGCGGGTCCAGCACCCAAACCGGCTGCCCACCCGATGATGCATCTTTGTTTCCGAATTCCTCTCCCACGATGCCGTGTTCGGGATAGCGTACTTCAATCAATGCGCGAATTGCTTTTTCAGCTTCACGGTCGGCTTTTGTCACCGGGTCAAACCCGTTTTCCTCTTTATTGGCAACCGCAACGCCCGTCCGGAAGTAACGCCTAAGCGCCCCGTCAGCAGCGTCCGCCAGCTCGTGCAGAAACTCCAAAGGCACCGTATCAGGTTTTCCACTCATGCTTTCCTCATTGAAGATGGATTGTGCACTGGTTCAAAGAAGGCTTGGCCACAGTCATAACCGGAACCGAGGCGATGGCAACTCTCATTGTGAGGCAACAACGAAAAACTCAGTTAAAATTAATTGTGCAATGCAGTATTTGCCCGATTTTTGACACATTGCTTGATGCACTGCAGAAATGAACTAAATCGAATGGAAATATCGAGGGAATTTATCAAAATATTTTTCTTATTATATTCAAATATTTAACATACCATCTGTGTTGTTTTTGCAACGCTTCTTGAGAAAATCTAGATTAACGCCGAATTTTCTTGATTGTTGTGCGGTGCGAAGGCATATTGTGCATATGCGAAATGGAGCCTTCCTCTGTTTCGCCGCCCTTCCTGGGCGTTTCCTCCCTAGACTTGGGCCGCCCCACAAAGTGTGGCGGTCCTTTTTTTTGAAGACAGCCTATTCCGCTGCAAGCCTGCCGGGGTACAAAATGCCGGGCATTTGAGCTGCAAGGTTTTCCATGATTTGCATCAACGAATCCTGCAATTCGCCGAAACCACTTTCAGCCTCGAGGGTTTCCTCATTCATATAGAGCGCCCGGTTCACCTCAATCTGGATTGAATGGCGCTGGTGGGCTGGCCGGCCATAGTGTTGGGTGATGTGTCCGCCGGCATATGGCTTGTTGCGGGCAACGGAAAATCCGGCATCGCTAAGTGCGCTTTCCAGAAAATCTGTAATCGCGCTGTGGCAGGTTGAACCATAGCGGTCGCCAAGCACGAAGTCTGGCCGGCGGCGCGACGGGTTGCCGGCAGCTGACAGGCTGGCAGATGGCATGGAGTGGCAATCCAGCAGCAACACCTCACCAAATTTTTTGCGGGTTTGATTAAGAAGGTTCTCCAGGCAGGCGTGATAGGGCAAGTAAAGGTCATGAATGCGCTGGGCGGCGTCTGAAAACTCCAACGGAGCAGCATAAATTTCCTCAGTTTCGCTCACCACCCTTGGAATTGTGCCAAGCCCGCCGGCAACCCGCATTGATGAAGTGTTTACATAGTCGGGTAGGGGGTGGGCGAACATGGCCGGGTCAAGCTCGTATGGCTCGCGATTCACATCAAGATAGGCGCGCGGAAAATTCACCTTCAATAGGGGCGCGCCAAAACGCACCACCGGCCCGAACAAAACATCCATCAGTGCATCTTCCGAGCGTCGCAGAGCGTGACTGTCAAGCTTGGAACTCTCGACAAATTTTTCCGGATAGACGCTGCCTGAATGGGGAGAATTGAATACCAGCGAGCAGCTTGCTTCCGCCGGGCGCAAGACTTCGAAAGGCGGGTCGAAAAGCACCGCCGGTGTTCGTGAGTTCCGATCCTTGAAGAGCCCCATGTTGTCTCCGCATCCCAGTATATCAGCATGCGGCATCAAGGGCAGCCGCAACCCCTTCAAGATGCCAGCGTGCAGCGGCGGTGTCTACCACTCATCGCATCCTGGCGCCTGCCTCACCGACGAAAAATCGAAAAAAAGTTTTAGGTTATTGGACGAAAGTTACAATGCCTTCACCAGCCATTTACCAGTTGCAGGTAGGTTCGCAGCGGTTGGGGAAGTGAAAACCAAACGAAAAAGACGATGGCAAAAATTCTTCTGGCGGAAGATGACCGCGATTTGCGCACCTTTTTGGAGCGCGCACTTGAAAAAGCCGGGCATGAGGTCACCTCATTTGGCGAAGGGGCAAGTGCGTATGAATGCATCAAGACCGGTGCGTTCGACTTGCTGCTGACTGATATTGTGATGCCAGAGATGGACGGCATTGAACTTGCCCGCCGTGCCGCTGATCTTGATCCTGCGCTGAAAATCATGTTTATCACCGGATTTGCCGCGGTTGCACTTAATCCAGACAGCGATGCGCCGAAAAATGCGAAGGTTTTGTCCAAACCCTTCCACTTGCGCGATCTCGTAAACGAGGTCGACCGCATGATGGCGGCATGATTTTTCTGCCTTCAAATCCATAACCACCCTTGCGCGCAATCTGCGGTGCGGATATACCGTTTTCCCGGCTGTTACCTTGCCATTAACCGGCGCAGCTAAAAGTGGGCGTGTAGCTCAGCGGGAGAGCACTTCGTTGACATCGAAGGGGTCACTGGTTCAATCCCAGTCACGCCCACCACTTTTTTCCTTATGCTATTCATAAGGTTGGCAAAAATCCCGAACCCTCAATAAACCTCTCGTTTCTCTGCTTGGCACACTGACGTCACAGTCGAGAGGGCAAAGCCATGGCTACAATCCGCCCCAGAGGGGACAAATACCAAGTCCAAGTCAGACGCACAGGTCAACCACAGCTATCGAAAACTTTCTTCCACAGAAGAGATGCAGAGGTGTGGGCCAGACAAATGGAGGTTAAGGCCGACAGGAATGAATTGCCTCAGGGCGCGGAGATTCTGAAGTCATTGACCCTAGCGGACCTTGTGGAACGCTATCTGCGATCTGTCAGTTCAACAAAAAAGAACAAGGAATGGGAGAAGATCGTTCTCAGCGCTTTTCTTCGTCATCCGATCTGTAAGAAACGCCTCTCGCATCTTAAGTCCTCCGATTTTGCGAGTTACAGGGACGAAAGACTAGCCAGCATCAAGCCCAAATCCCTGAAGCGTCAGCTCTCACCAGTGCACAACCTGTTCGAAATAGCGCGTAGCGAGTGGGGCATACCTCTCAAAGAGAACCCCCTGGACAAGGTGCGCATCCGCTTCACGGACAACAAACGTGAAAGGCGTCTTGAAGAAGGGGAACTAGAGAAGATCCTCGAGGTCACCCAAGGCCTCCCAAACCCCCACGTTACCCCCATCATCAAACTTGCAGTCCTCACAGGGATGAGGCGTGGGGAGATCCTTGGGATCAAGCCTAAGCATGTAGATGCCCATAGACGGCTACTGAGAATCCCTGACAGCAAGAATGGGCGCTCCAGGACATACCCCTCACAGATGAAGCTCTGGCTCTCCTGAGTCATCCTGAAGGTTCTGAGAGCTATGTGTTCCCTATCTCCGCCAATGCCTTCCGCCTTGCCTGGGAGCGTGCCAAGAAGAAGGCAAGGATCGTCGGTCTGCACTTCCATGATCTCAGGCATGAGGCCATCAGCAGGTTCTTTGAGATGGGCATGACGGTGCCTGAGATGGCGCTTATGTCAGGCCATAGGGACGCAAGGATGCTGCTGGGGTATGCTCATGCGCAGACGGAGATCGTTAGGGGGAAACTGGGGGGCTAGAAGGTCTCGAGCTTTGAGGGAAAGCTGTAGGGCGCGTGGGGGCACTTCAAGTAATCTGGCGGGTTTATAGCTTCCTAGTGTTTTAGCGCGGGGCCGCTGCGTTGATCTCGGCACACACGCTCAGAAGGCTCCCCAAGTTTGTGCCACAGGAGGTGCGTAGTCCTAAGGTCGCCCTTGAAGCACCAACAAAAAGTCATTCACGCTTCCTCTACGAAAAGGCGTCCATACTTTGAACGTAACCACCGGGTCTTTTTATGATGGCGATCAAATATCACCCATTCCGGATGACCTTCTATCACAGTGAATGAAACGCAATGAGCACCGTTTTCAAAGGAGAGATCAATCTCTGGTAGTCTTCCGAAAAGTGTTACATCGATCAGTTTCTGGCCGCGCAACACGCGGAATCCACGTTCCCATCTGTCTTCTTCCGTCCAAATGCCGCAGATTATTCCTTTTCGTCCTTCAATTCGCCAACTACCTTCGAGCATGACGCACATTTCGCCGCCTGGAGCTGCATCGCTTCCATCACGACGCTTCCGCGGCGTAGGCTTCCCAAACTCTAGGAATATTGCGATTCCATGACCACACCACAAATGGCTGAGAGGTAAGCCGATCATTGGCTGCACAAATTCTTCGAACAGTTCATTGTCAGGATGCTGCATGAGTAATGCTAGCACACCTTGAGTATCTGAGTTGCCAGGGCGGTTTGTTGCTCACGTAGATTGGTTCAATCGATCCTGAATCACTTCTCGCTCACCCAATTTGCGATGGCTTTAGCGATCCTATCCCCGCCGACGGCCGATGGTTCGATTGGATTTGCAAAGTCCTCAGGTGTGTTCAGTAGACTACGAAGCTCCAATATCGAAAACCCTCGAGCATTCGCCTCACGTTGAATCACATCATTAAAAAGGCAAAGTGCGCATTCAGCAGCTCTTTGTATCTCTTTGCTCTGCCATTCGAGTTCCAGTCGGGGATTATAAACTGTCATTACAAGCGCAGGAATGTGGCGGTCAAAAATCTTGTCTAACAATGCGCTATAGGAGGAACGGAAATCGGTAATGATTCCGTAAAGCTGGTTTAATGTTTCTGTCGCGGTTACCGGTGTGGTGTCTTCAAACAATGAGATAAACCACAAGGCATTGTTGCCACCTGCACTGAGTACCAATCTGTCGGCTCCATCCAATGAACCTAACTGGCCGCGGTGAACATCCTGAACTGTTGAACCATCACGTGCAGCTGAAATCACATTAGCTTTTGGAATTGCTAACCTGACCTGCTCAAGTACATCCGGTTCGTGCTCGGCAACATAGGCTCCATTGTCGATTATAGAATCTCCAAGCAAAGTAAATTTCATTGGTATCCCCTTAGAGACGCTGCAGCACCATTGGCGCGAACAACTAGGAAGCGTGTCCTCAACAAGCCTCCGGAACTAGTTACCACAATTGGTCCAAAGATTTCGTACCTCGGCAGATCTAAATTCGGGGGCCTGAGAGGTGTTTATAAAATCAGGGGGAGGTTATTGC
>JBPCVY010000193.1:0-5968 GCA_051010055.1 Hyphomicrobiales bacterium
TAGATGTATTCCTCGTTAATCGCCCAGCCAATGCCCTGTGCTGCGCCGCCCTGGAACTGGCCTTCCACATATGCCGGGTGAACCGCCTTACCGGCGTCCTGAATAACCGTGTAGCGGATAACTTCAACACGCCCGGTTTCAGGATCAACTTCAGAGTCCACAATGTGAGTGGCATAGCTTGCGCCAGCACCGCGGGCGTTCACCTCATAGTGGCCCGCAATCGGCCCGCCCGTGCTGTCTGCCTGGGCGGCAATTTCGGCCAGGGAAAGCGGCTCAAAATCTCCCGCATTCGAACCTGCCGGCTTGGCATGGCCATCTTCCCAAACAACAGCTTCTTCGGGAATATCCCAAATCTTTGCCGCTCTCGCGCACAGTTTGCCGATTGCATCACGGGCAGCCAGAATGGTCGCCTTGCCGCTTGCAAAGGTAACACGGCTGCCGTCAGTCACATCATTGTAGCCCAGCGAGCTTGTGTCAGCGACGATGGCGCCAACCTGTTCGAAGAGAATTCCGAGTTCTTCAGCGGCCATCTGGCACATGGATGCGCGCGAACCGCCAATATCAGGCGTCCCGACGGCAAGCGCCACAGTGCCGTCAACGTTGATGGCAAGCGAAGTGGATGTTTGGCCGCCAAAGTTGAACCAGAACCCGCATGCAACGCCGCGACCCTGGTTTTCCTTCAAAGGCGCTGAATAGTGAGGGTGCGCTTTGGCAGCCTCAAGAGTTTCAACAAGGCCTACACGGCGAATGGTCGGCCCATAGGACGATTTCTTGCCCTCTTCGGCAGCATTCTTGAGACGCAGGTCAACCGGATCCATGCTGAGCTTTTCTGCCACCTCTTCGATCACGCTTTCAACGGCAAACGCCGCCATTGGCGCGCCCGGTGCCCGGTAGGCAGCCTGCTTTGGCCGGTTCGTAACAACGTCGTAGCCAATGGTGCGCACATTCTCCAGCGCATAGCAGGCAAACGAACACATGGCGCCAAGGTTTGCCGGGGCGCCCGGAAACGCGCCGCCCTGGTAGTTGAGCTCCGATTCACCAGCGGTAATGGTGCCATCTTTCTTGGCGCCGATTTTGATGCGGCTGGATGTTGAAGACGTTGGCCCCGATGCCCGGAATACCTCGTTACGGGACATAACGATTTTCACTGGACGGCTTGCCTTGCGTGATAGCGCCAGCGCCACCGGCTCAATGAATACCGTGGTTTTACCGCCGAAACCGCCACCAATTTCAGATGCAGTAACTCGCAGGCGCGAGACATCAACCCCGAGCAGCGAGGCGCACGTGTTGCGCACCATGTAGTGGCCTTGTGTGCAGCACCACAATTCGCCTGAACCATCCGCGCTCATATTGGCAAGGCAGGCATGAGGCTCAATGTAGCCCTGGTGGGTTGCGGCGGTTTTGAATGTCCGCTCAATGATGACATCAGCTTCTGCAAAACCCTTTTCCACATCCCCGTGACCGAATTCATCGCGCCGAGCAATATTCGAAGGTTTTTCAGGCTTTGGATCGACATTGTCCGTGTAGAGGTCTTCGTGAAGCAGAGGTGCGTCAGGCTTCATAGCCTCATCCACATCCGTTACATGCGGCAACACCTCATAGTCCACCTCAATCAGCGACAATGCCTTGCGCGCAATTGAATTGCTGACTGCGGCAACTGCGGCAACAGCGTGCCCGTCATAAAGCGCTTTTCCGCGCGCCATGATGTTGCACAAAATATCCTGGTCTTCTGCGTCTGGATTGAAATCATCCTGGGTGACAACCGCTTTCACACCAGCCAAGGCTTCCGCCTTGCTCACATCGATAGAACGAATGCGGGCATGGGCGTGGGGGCTGCGCAGGATTTTGCCAACAAGCATGCCCGGCGCCACCATGTCAGCGCCAAAACGGGCGCGGCCCGTTACTTTATCAATACCGTCTGGCCGCAGCGGGCGCGTGCCGACAACTTTAAAATCGCGTGTGTCTGTTTCGCCGGATTTATCGAGCATCGGTTACGCTCCTCTCATTTCAGCGGCTGCATCCATCACAGCGCGGACAATCTTATCATAGCCTGTGCAACGGCACAGATTACCGGCAAGCCAATAGCGGACTTCGGTTTCGCTCGGATCTGGATTCTTCTCGAGCAAGGCTTTCGCGGCGACAAGTACCCCCGGAGTGCAAACGCCGCATTGAAGCGCGGCATGTTCCAGAACTTTCGCCTGCAATGGATGCAGCTTTTCGCCGTCTGCCATTCCTTCGATTGTCTCGATTTCACGCCCTTGCGCTTCTGCGCCAAGAACAAGGCATGAGCAAACAAGCCGCCCATCAAGCATAACGCTGCACGCGCCACAATCGCCTGAACCACAGCCTTCCTTAGCGCCGGTCAAACCCAACTTGTCGCGCAAGACGTCGAGAAGAGTTTCATCGGTTTCACAGAGATACTCTGTGTCGTCGCCGTTAATCTTCGTAGAAACATGAACCTGGTGCATAATTTTAGCCCTTTGCCCGTTCGAGCGCCTTCTGGGCCGCGCGCCGCGCGATAACCCCGGCAACTTTAATTCTGAATTCCTTGGTGCCGCGCCTGTCATCGATCGGACGGGCAGCGGCGGAAGCGGCTGCGCTCAAATTATCAAGCGCTGCGTCATCAACCTTTGTGCCGATAAGCGCGGCAGCGGCTTCTTCGACCAGCAAAACTGTAGGAGCAACCGCCCCAACTGCCACGCGGGCATGGGTGCAAGTTCCATCCTCATCCAGCGCCAGGCTGACACCGGCGCCGACAACAGCAATGTCCATTTCGGTTCTCGGAATGAACCGCAAATAGGCATCACTTGCGCGCTCGGGACGGGCTGGAAGGAAAACCGATTCAATCAACTCGCCACTGGCAAGGATGGTTTTGCCTGGACCAGATGCGATATCTCCTGCATCCACATCACGGGTTCCGTCTGGCCCAAAAACACGGACCTTTGCATCTGCGGCAACAAGCGCCGGCACACTGTCTGCGGCCGGTGATGCATTGCACAGATTGCCGACCATTGTGGCACGGCCTTGTACTTGAGTGGAGCCGATGAGTTCAACACTTTCAACGACACCTGGCCACAAGCTTTTGACGCCTTCGTGCTCATCCAGAACCGCACCTGGAACGCAAGCTCCAATCCGGTAGCCACCATCTTCGCTGGCAATGTCAAACATCGAACCAATACGCTTTATGTCGACAATCAGGTCTGGTTCTAAAAAACCTGCGCGCAGCTGCACAAGCAGGTCGGTTCCGCCAGCCAGAACCCGCGCATCGCCCTGTTCAGCGGCCAGCAGAGCGCTTGCATCTGCCAGATTATCTGGAGCTTCATACCGCATAAGTTTTTTGCACCTTTTTTCATCGCCCAATCGGGCCGGAAACGTTCATTATTGCTGAGTTCTAAGGGTCACCGCTACATGTGGCAACCACTGTGTTCAAATTCGCATAGAATTGAATATGAAAATCAACATAGAACAGCCAGCTACCCTGTTCATTTAAGAACCCAGCATTATATTCTGATCGAGCCGAATAGCGGAAAATCTGCGCCCACGCAACTATGATGATTGCGCGGAGGAAACAGCCTGGTCAACTCTTTCCAGCCACGGTTTAATGTCAATCAGCGGTGTGCCATCAAGGCAATCAATGGCGTCGATGGCGATGCGGCCATTTTGCTTGTCCAACTCCAGCACTTTTACCGTGGCAATGGCAATCGGGTTCGGGCGGGCCGGACTGCGGAGAGAAAAAACACCCGCCGGTTCTTCGCGATGGCGCGGGGCCTGCACGATCAGGTCACGACGGGCTTCATGCATCCAGTAAAGCACCACAAGATGGCCAACCTCTTCCAGGCCCGACAAGCCTGCGCGCCATGCCGCACCCACTTCAATAACAGCCTCAACACCGCGCTCACGCGCCTGCCTCAGGTTCTTTGGACATTCATCCCGGGTTTTCCAGGGCGTTCTGATGGTGCCGATGAAAACCACTTTCGCATCCTCCGCCATTTCGGCAGGATCGAAATCAAGCGCGATTTCGCCTGGGCGCTTTTCAAAATTATTCATTGGCACAGAGCTTTTTGAAACATTGGACGTTAAGCAATAGTCATGGGTTGGCGTGCACCAACCCTGCCTGCCATAACACTTTGCTGCAAAAGGTGAAAGCGGCTGCTTTGCGGCAGTTCTAGAATCCAGCCGCGGCCAACATTTGTGCACCAACCATAATCATCAGCGGTAAACCGACGAACACGACGACCAAATAAGCAGCGGCTACGGTCAAGTTTCCCTCGCCCATGAAGTTCTTCATAGCTCCAGAGATAAACGACACAAGACCAACAGCGCCGAAACCTACCGCGGCAAAGACAACCGCAAGTTTCATAAAGTCGAAAATAAAGTCCATTTCCCCTCGCAAAACGCCCCGTTATTTCGCGTGAAACCGAATTGCCCATGCAATGTGACAAAAATAGGGAAATTGACACAAATTTATTTTTTTACACGCAATTATTTCCTCACAAGCACTATTTTTCGGTGCATGACGGCCAGTACTTAATGAACCACTAAAGTTCCTTGAAGTTAGAGATTGGTTGCGAATTGGCACCGTTGCAGACTTGCAACAATTTGCCACCATAAATAAAAAACTATCGTTTTTCCGTATTTCTCTCTCATTAAATGTGCAATGAGTTGATCCGTACGTCTCAATCGGGCGGATAAGTATTGTAATGAAACGCGTTTTTACATTGAGTTCCACAGTTGCGATTGCTGGTTTCGGCTTGTTTTCGAGCCCGGCGGCCGCGCAATACGAACCGCCCCAAACTGCCAGGCAGTATGTTCTGGATCTTGGCGCGGGCGCCATATTCAAGCCCAAATATCCAGGCGCTGACAAATATCTCGTTTATCCCTTTCCCATTATCGGTGTTGGACGTTTTTTCGTGCCAGGTTACGGGCAAATCGACAGCGAAGACCAATCCGTGCGCGGTTTTTTCTTTTATCCCTCGTTTGACTTCATGGGTAAACGCAAGGCCTCCGATGCGCGCGACCTCGTCGGCACCACAACAATTGACTGGGCCCTCGAATTGGGCGCCGGCGGCGGCTACCGTTACGATTGGATCAGCGCATTCGCTGAAGTCCGCCAGGGTTTTAACGGCCACAAGGGGCAAGTGGCTGATTTTGGCATGAATTTCACCACAAACCCGTTCGGAGACCTGAAGTTTGTGTTCGGCCCGCGGGCATCTTGGGCATCGAACAAGTATATGGACACCTATTTCGGCGTAACTCCTGCCGAAGCAGCAATGCCCGGCTCTATCCTGACCCCTTATAATCCTTCGGCCGGGTTCAAAACTGTCGGCATATCAGCCCGGGCAAGCCATCCATGGAACGACAAGGTAACCGTTCACTTGCGCGGCGAATGGGATAGATTTATTGGCGATGCAGACAAAAGTCCGATTATCACCGTTGGCAGTGAGAACCAGTTTTCCATCGGTCTTGGCCTGAGCTACCGTTTCGCCTTCGACGTTTTCGAATAGGGCAGGTTCTGCTCATAAACTTGTGGAAAAATTGGCTGGGGCGGCAGGATTCGAACCTGCGAATGGCGGCACCAAAAGCCGCTGCCTTACCACTTGGCCACGCCCCAATCTCTTGAGAGGTGCAATCTGGTCGTTTCGGCCAAATCGCTGGCGGAACATAGTCGCTCGTTTCAAATTGTTCAATTGCAAATGTTGTGTTTTTCATCACTTGCAGGGCGTCATCTCAAAATGTATAACCAGCGCGCTTTTGTCGGAGTGTGGCGCAGCCTGGTAGCGCACCTCGTTCGGGACGAGGGGGTCGCAGGTTCAAATCCTGCCACTCCGACCAATTAAAACAAGGATTTAACGGAAATGCCGTTAGGTCCTTGTTCTTTGTGTGGTGAAAATCGTGGTGAAAATACAGACTGATTTCACCACAGGAAACCGCGTATACGGATTTCTGTAACAACCAGAAACCGCATAGT
>JBPCVY010000194.1:0-6686 GCA_051010055.1 Hyphomicrobiales bacterium
AGTATGAATGGCAGCGGCTTTTGGGCCTGCCGGGTGTTTCGGTTTATGGCGCGCGCATTCTCAATTCCAATCAGATAACCCCTGAAACATTGCGGGCAATGGAGCCGCGCATATCAAAAACCGCCGATCTTATTTTGCCCGGTGCGGAGCTTGATGTTCTGGCCTATGGCTGCACGTCGGCAACCATGACTTTGGGCGAAGAGGTTGTGTTTGAACGGCTGAAGGCTGCCCGGCCGAACGCACGATTCACCACGCCCATAACAGGCGCCTTTGCCGCCTTTGAAGCACTCGGCGCGCGGCGGATTGGAGTGCTTACCCCTTACCGGGCCGATGTAAATCAGATTGTTGCCGATTATATCAGCGGGCGCGGTTTCGAAGTGCCGGTGTTCGGATCTTTCAACGAAGAGCGCGATGATTTGGTGGCGCGCATTGATGCAACCTCGCTCAAATCCGGCATTGAGCATATTTGCGCGCTGGCGGAAGTGGACGCGGTGTTTGTTTCCTGCACATCTGTGCGGCTTGCCGACCATGTGGTGGAAATTGAACAGGCGATAGGCCTGCCGGTGACCTCGTCTAACCATGCCATGGCCTGGCACGCCCTGCGCCTTGGCGGAGTTGATGACAAGCTGCCTGAGTTCGGGCGACTGTTCGCACTCTAACGCGGCACCAGCGCCAGGACGCCTTCTTGCGCGCGGAAAATGGCGCCATCCCTGGATATGGGATCCTTGCCAACATCAAAGCGTGCTTTTGTTGCATCAAAGTCAACAATCTCGATAACATTACCTTCAATTGCAAAGCCCACCAATGTCAGATTTCCGGTCCTGGCCATGGCCTCGCGCTCACGGTTGGAGAGGTGCCAACCGAACGGGCAGTTGGGCGCCGGGCTGGGTTTTTTAACCGCCTGGAGGATGCGCACCTGGTTCCAGTCAAAACCGGTGGCCTTGTCCAACCGGGCGCCTGCCGGTCCTGAATTCATCGCATCGCCTGCCCAGCTGTGCAGGGCTGAAGTTAACGCACTGCGTTGCGAGCAAATTTTATGAAGCGTCCAGCCATGCCAGGCAGCGGCAAAAACTGTCAGTCCGGCGGCAATCGCAATAATCGGTTTTGCCGGAACAGCGCTGATTGCATCTCGCAAGCCCATGAAAATTCTTTCCCTCAAAATGAACGAGCCGGCCAGCAAGCGCTGACCGGCCCGGACTTCTTATTGCCGTTCAGATCTAATATCTGTCAATGGCCGCTCTTGCCTCATCTCCTGTAGCATCAGCGTCCATCTCGTGCCGGATTTCCGTCTTCTCATTGCGCAACTGCGCCCAGTGCCACCACAGCCAGAAGGCAAGGCCCGCAAGGTAGAAGATGAACTCCGCACCCTGGAAGGGATAGACAGCTGCCACATCCTTAAGGTCAACGGCCCAACTCGACATTCCATTGGTTGACATCGTTTTATTCCTTTCGTTGTCTCAGCGTCACTTCACAAGGGATTTCTCGAAGGCAATCACATCGGCCTGTGCGGCGCGATATGCCTGCTCTTCCTCGAAGTCGAGACCTTCAAGCTCGACTTTGCGCGGGATACGCAATATTCCCATGCCGTTGAGAATTTTCGACACCACATATGCCGGCAGGAAGCCAAGGACGCCAAACATGATGATGGCGCCGATGATCATACCCAGCGGGTTGATGGTGGCATAACCTTCGTATGGCGATGAAGGCTGGCCCCACAACATGAAGCCGCAAATGACTAGGCCAACAACACCGGCGTAGCCATGAACCGCCACAGCGCCGACAGCATCGTCGATCTTGAACCTGCGCTCTACATAGTAATGCAACTTGTAAGCTGCCACTGCGCCAACGGCTGCGATGAACATGGCCTGAATCGGATGATACAAGTCATTGCCCGCCGAGGCCGTGATGATGCCCGCAAGCCCGCAAGAGTAAGTCCAGAACGGATCACCCTTGGAGACAATGTAGCCAGCCATCAAACCGCCTGACAGTGACATCAGGAAGTTGAAGGTGATGGCCGAGAGCGTGGTCGGGGCAAGGTAGATATTCGTCCCCGTCCAGGTTTCGCCAGTGATCTGGCCGCCTATGCCTTCAGGTGAAATGATCGGCACGTTACAGGCTGCGTAGAAGCCCCAGAAGCCGGTATAGATCATGAACAGCCCAAGGGTTACCAGCCAGACATTGTGTGGCGGTATATCACGCGGGGTGCCGTCTTCTGCAAATTTGCCAAGACGTGGGCCCAGCACCACCAAAACGCCAAGGGCAAAGCCACCTGCAATCGCATGGATAACGCCCGAAGCATACGCATCGTGGTAACCCAAAACCTTGACCATCCAGCCGCCATAGTGCCAGCCCCAGGCCGCATCGATGATCCAGGCTACCGAACCGATTAATACAGCCAGAATCCAGAATGCGCCGGATTGGATACGCTCGATAACCGAGCCCGAAACAATTGATGCCGCAGTCCAGGAGAACAACAGGAATGCTGCCCAGAACACACCGTTGATGTGATCAGACAGGTTCGTGCCCATTGCGGGATCCCAAGGCCTTGCGCCTTTCGCCGCGTCCCATTCAATGCCGCCGGTGATAAACGGACCATTGGGGAAGGCGAAATAGATCCACCATCCGAAGAAGAAGAACGTAATGGTGACCAGCGGGATCAGCATGGTGTTCTTCATAAGTGTGTGCAGATGATTCCGGCGCCGGCTCGCCGCTACCTCATAGAGGCAGAAACCGACGTGAATCAAGAACATGAACACGACCGTTACCCAGTAATAAAACTCAGTAAATATCGTCGTGAGTGCGTCAAGATTATTTCCCATTGGGATGTCCCCTCTTTCTCATTTCCGTGCTAGTTTTGTCCGCAGTGGGGCTCGACAAGAACCGGCTAATTTTTCATACCAGTAATTCTTTTTTCGTACTGGTAAGGATCTCTGACCATACCCCCAGGCAAGCTGATCAGTGCCGTTAGGGTAACGTAAAGCCAGAATGAAACCAATATCTAATTCTTATGTACCAATATAGAGCCAATTTGCCATTTCTTGGCTGGAATCACTTGCGATTCAGACGCGCTCGCAACTGGATCAAAGCTTAGTCAAGATGGAGCCAATATTAGCGAGGCGTGGCTATGGCGGGCTCCGCAGAACTGGCGTCCCAATCAGGCACAAATGCAAAGATTGTGCACTGAGGAGGGAAGTTCGGATTGAACAAGAGGTTATGCCACAGAGTCGCCTGATGCAGATGTGAGCCCGGCTTAAGCACTGCTACTTTGCAAGAAATGTTAAAGTTTTGGCCAAAAGCATCAAAATCCAAAATACACGCCCCCGCATCCATCAATGCTTTAGCGCCAGGCGATCCGGGCTGGAAGGTGGCGGTCAGGATGTCAGAAAATTCGCGTGCCTTTTGATAGTAGGTTTCAGCGAAAAATTGCACGGCCTTTTCGCGCCGCTGGGCCGGGTCGTGGGTGCGTCTGAACATGTGCTTAAGCTCTGGCGTCTTGTCATAGGCCGGCGATTTGCTCAGCACGGTGATGATGTGGCCAAGCGGCTCGGTGTGCCCGGCCACCGTTACCTCCGGCATAACCCCATCACCGGGCCTGCCCATATTCTCGCGCATATCCATTTGCCGCACCCGACATTGCCAGCGCAAAAATCCATCACGCAAAGGAGAGGGAGATTGTTCCACGCCAAACAGATGCGCGGTTGAACTCATGCCACATCCTTACGCTCATCGCGCGCTGGCGAGAACCGCCGATCGTGGGAAAGGCTTGGAATTTTCGCCCGCGCCTCAGCCACCTGATCAAGATCGATTGTGGCCTGCACAACGCCGGGTAGTGTGCCGCCATCGGCCAGCACCTCTCCCCACGGCGTGATGATCAGGGAATGGCCATAACTCTCGCCGCCGCCATCAACCGGCCCGACGGCGCAAGGTGCGATTACGAAGGCGCCATTTTCAATGGCCCGGGCCCGGTTCAGCACATGCCAATGGACCTCGCCGGTTTTCTTCGTGAACGCAGCCGGCACCAAAAGCACCTCCGTACCGGCCTGAGCCAGCTCCCGGTAAAGCGCCGGAAAGCGTAAATCATAGCAGATGGTATGCCCGAAAACCCCGAACGGTGTATCGCAAAGCACCGCCTGCTTGCCCGATGAAACGGCAGCACTTTCACGGTAGACCTCGGTCTCCGACAATTGAATATCGAACATGTGGATTTTGTCGTAGCGGGTGCGAATGCGCCCACTATCATCGATAATGAACCCCCGGTTGCGGATTTTCCCGCCCGGTCCTGGACCAGCCACCGAACCGATTGCCATCCACACACCGGACTTTGCCGCAAACTCGCGCAAGCCCAAAAGCACAGGATGGTCTTCTTCCTTTGCAGCCGGCGGCACCAGGGCAGCGCCATCGGTTTTCAGCCCGCCGCAATATTCCGGCAGCGCCAGAAACTCAGCACCGGCGCCTGCCGCCATCTCCGCAAAGGACAAAGCCTCTTCAAGTGCGGTGGAGAAATCCGGGCGTGGCCGGGTTTGCAGACAAGCAACGTTCAAGGGTCGGGTCATTTTTCAAAACCTTCAGAACTTTGTATAAGCCTTTCTCAACATCACTAGTGGATGGCGGTCTGACATCTGGAACTTTAAGAGCAGCTCGCGGGCAATCATGTCCCTGTCCTGCTGGTTGTGCGGCAAATCTAAATCATCTGGTATCTGCACCCAGCCATTGATGTTGCGGTCAAACACCGCCGGGCGCCCTTCTTCATATCCCATATGAACATCTTCAAGCCAGTTAAGGTCATCCCAGCCCATGAATTCCATATAATCTTTCAGGAACGGCGTAATGCGCTCATAGTCCGGCACCAGGTTCACATCATAGCGGTAGCCAATGTGCTGGCCGATTTCTTTTTCCCGCTCGCTCTCAAGGCCCGCTGCATCTTCAAGGAATTGGTCGACCTCCCTGATTTCCGAGCCGCGATATTGTTTTCCTGCCATCTTTTAATCTCCTACATCCATCTAGAGATGGTGATAATCTTCAACGCCCACCGTGTGGTTTGTGCCGGCAAGTGGCACGCCCGCCATGGCGGAGGCCTCCATTGTCAGCGCCGCCAAATCTTCCGGTTCAAGGGAATGAATGTTGGTTTTGCCGCAAGCGCGGGCAAACAGCTGCGCTTCGATGGTGAGCGTGTGAAGGAAGTTGTAAACCCGCTCGGCTGCCTCATCAGGGTCAAGGCGTGAACGCAATGCCGGGTCCTGGGTTGCAACGCCAACCGGGCACCGGCCCGTGTGGCAGTGGTAGCAATAGCCAGGTGCTGCGCCGATTTCTTCTTCGTAATTGGCTTCCGGAATGTCCTTGTTGCAGTTCAGAGCCATCATCACCGAATGGCCGATGGCGATGGCGTCTGCACCAAGGGCGATTGCCTTGGCAACGTCTGCCCCATTGCGGATGCCGCCTGCATAGATGAGCGTTATCTCGCCGCGCTTGCCCAGATCATCTATTGCCCGGCGTGCCTGGCGTATCGCCGCCATTCCGGGAACGCCGGTATCTTCGGTGGCCAGATGGGGACCGGCACCTGTGGAGCCTTCCATGCCGTCAATATAGATGGAATCGGGATCGCACTTCACTGCCATGCGCACATCATCATAAACGCGCGCTGCGCCAAGCTTGAGCTGGATTGGAATTTGCCAGTCGGTCGCCTCGCGGATTTCCTGAATTTTCAGTGCCAAATCGTCCGGGCCCAGCCAGTCCGGATGCCGGGCCGGTGAACGCTGGTCGATGCCGGCCGGCAATGAACGCATTTCAGCCACCTGGTCGGTGACTTTCTGGCCCATCAAATGACCGCCAAGGCCCACCTTGCAGCCCTGGCCGATAAAGAACTCACACCCATCAGCCAGCACCAGATGGTGTGGGTTAAAGCCGTAGCGCGACTGGATGCATTGATAGAACCATTTGGTGGAATAGCGCCGCTCATCCGGGATCATGCCGCCTTCACCGGAGCATGTCGCCGTGCCCGCCATTGTCGCGCCACGCGCGAGGGCGGTTTTCGCCTCATAAGACAGAGCGCCAAAACTCATGCCGGTGACATAAACCGGGATGTCCAGTTCGATGGGCCGTTTTGCGCGCGGCCCGATGATGGTTTTGGTGTCACATTTTTCCCGGTAACCCTCGATCACAAACCGGGTGAGGGTGCCGGGAAGGAAAGTGAGTTCGTCCCAATGAGGGATTTTCTTGAACAGTGAAAACCCCCGCATGCGGTAGCGACCCAGCTCCGATTTGATGTGAATATCGTCGATCACATTTGGCGGGAAAATGAATGAGTCGCCCAGCCGGTAGGTATCGCGCTCGAGCGGTTTTTTGATTTGCTTGTCCATTTTAAATCCTTTCCCGCGCCTTACAGAATGAGTTTCTTTTCAGTTGGCTCGAGATTGTCGTAATTCCACAACTGCTTGCCGGCGACGATTTTGGTGAAGTGATCGACGCCCTTTTCAGGAAGCAGTTCATATTGAGTGAGCTTGCGGGTGAGCCAGGCGCGGTCGAGATCGGTCAATTCTGCCGGAACCGCGTCAACGCCCAGCGACTGGATTTCACCGCCCACGTAAATCGTGCCGTCATACATGGAATCGCCGAGGTTCTTTCCGGCATTGCCGCAAACGATCATGCGCCCGCGCTGCATCATGAAGCCGGACAAGGCGCCGGTGTCG
>JBPCVY010000195.1:0-13043 GCA_051010055.1 Hyphomicrobiales bacterium
CCACAAACACCACGGATATTGCTAACCTCGGCGCTCAGGTAACGACGAACACAACGAATATCGCGTCGAACAAGAACCAAATCGATACCAATACGACTGGCATCGCCTCGAACAAAACCCTGATCGACTCCAATACAACTGACATTGCGTCGAACAAGACGCAGATCAATACCAACACAACCGATATTGCCAATCTCGGCAGTCAGGTGACGACGAGTACTACCGATATCACCAAAAACACGACTGATATTGCCGGTATCGACAATCGCGTAACGACGAACGAAACCAATATCACCAAGAACACGACTGATATTTCGAACATCGACAATCGCGTGACGACCAACGAAACCAACATTGCCGGTAATACAACACGGATTACCAACAATGAGACGGCAATCGCGAACATTGACAACCGGGTCTCCATTAACGAGACGAACATCACCAATAATTCTTCGAAGATCGCGAGCAACACGACAAGAATTGATGGACATGAAAACCGGATTACGAACCTTGAAGACAGATTCAATGGCAGCTTCAGCCAGATGCGCTCTGAAATCCATGAAGGCATTGCATTGGCCGCCGCGTTGCAGGCGCCATATGTAGAGCGTGATCGCCGGTTTGCGGTCAGGGGCGCTGTTGGACATTACAAAGGCGCAGTTGGTCTTGGTATTTCCGCAGCAGTCCGCATCTCTTCGCATTGGGCGGTTGATGCCGGCGTCTCATTCGGCGCTCAAACCAGATCTGCTGTAACGACAGTGGGAACCCAGCTGTCCTGGTAATTTCACAGCCCTGAGCCGCCATCACGTCAAATCCGGTGGTGGCGCAGATTTTTCTCAAAGCGGCTCATTTTTGGGCCGCTTTTTTCTTCCCCACCATCTTTTCCACAAGCACGTTTGCGCAAAGTTCTTTATTGCGGCAATTTGATTGCATAATTTAGATAAGCATTAGCATGTCTGGCGCGGCTGCTGGACTCGTCCCCATCTCTGGCTTGATCTGATAGTTGATTAAATTATGGGGGAGGGAATTGGAACTGGCCCCTCATGGATTAGAGAAGTAGTTGGCGGAAAGCGGCGCTTGTGTGAAGTGTGCACCCGCGACGACGGGTACAGGCAATCCGGCCGCCACAATTTTTTTGCTCCTTTAAGATATGATGGCAGGTAACTCTCTCAATGCCTGCCATCCCCCACCATTTTTTATACCAGATTGGCTATCTGGAAATCATAAAAAGGAAAGAGACTGCGGCCAATTGAGCCCTTAACAGGAGGCCGCGCGGCGGCTAAACAGCGGCCAAACAAAAGTCCTGAAAGAGCTCCAATGACATCCATTTTCGACATTAACGCACGGGAAATTCTAGACAGCCGCGGCAACCCCACAATTGAAGTGGATGTGCTGCTTGAAGATGGTGGATTTGGGCGCGCTGCGGTACCTTCCGGCGCATCTACAGGCGCATATGAAGCTGTCGAGCTGCGTGATGGTGATAAAGACCGCTACCAGGGCAAAGGCGTTCTGAAAGCTGTTGAGAATGTTGACGGAGCCATCAGCGAAGCGCTCATCGGTATGAACGGTGAAGATCAGATCGCCATCGACCACACGATGAATGAACTGGACGGCACCGACAATAAGTCCAAACTCGGCGCAAATGCCATATTGGGTGTTTCCATGGCGGTGGCAAAGGCTGCGGCCGATTCCTGCCAGTTGCCGCTCTACCGTTATATTGGCGGTCCAAGCGCTTCCGTTCTGCCCGTACCCATGATGAACATCATCAATGGCGGTGCACATGCAGATAACCCAATCGATATTCAAGAGTTCATGATCATGCCGGTGGCAGCGCCAACATGCAGGGATGCGGTCCGCGTTGGTGCGGAGATTTTCCATACGTTGAAAAAGCGCCTGTCAGATGCAGGCCACAACACCAATGTGGGCGATGAGGGTGGATTTGCCCCTAACCTTGGTTCGGCATCTGATGCGCTGGATTTCATTACAAAATCAATCGAAACTGCGGGATACAAACCCGGTGAAGAAGTATTCATTGCACTAGATTGTGCCGCAACCGAATTCTACGAAGATGGAAAGTATGAGTTGGCCGGCGAGGGCAAATCCCTCGATGGCGCGGGAATGGCGGCCTACCTCTCCGATCTCGTGGCGCGCTACCCGATTATTTCCATTGAAGACGGTATGAGTGAAGATGATTGGGACGGCTGGAAGGCGCTGACCGACGCTATCGGCGCAAACTGCCAGCTCGTGGGAGACGACTTGTTCGTCACCAATACGGCAAGGCTTCGCGATGGCATTGCCAAGGGCGTGGCAAACTCAATTCTGGTAAAGGTGAATCAGATAGGAACGCTCACCGAAACCCTGGAAGCAGTCGATACCGCTCACAGGGCGTCATACACCGCGGTCATGTCACACCGTTCCGGCGAAACCGAAGATGCAACAATTGCCGATCTTGCGGTTGCCACAAACTGCGGCCAGATAAAAACCGGCTCGCTTGCCCGTTCTGATCGCCTGGCAAAGTACAACCAGCTTATTCGAATTGAACAAGAACTCGGGCCACAAGCCACATATGCGGGAAAAAGCATACTCCAGCGCCGGTGACCCAATTTGGGTAACCTCCCGTTAACCAGGACAAGGGATGGTGAAGGGAAGGCGACACCTTGGATTCGCCTGAAAGGTTCTCTTGAATTTCCGATTTGCCAGGTTCTTGTTTCCGCTGGGCTGCGTCACCGCAGCAGGATTTCTTGCGTGGACGGCTGTGCATGGTGAACGCGGCCTCAACCAACTTGAGCAGCGCCGAACAACGTTCGTTGAACTGGTGAAAACTCTTTCAGATGAAGCCGATACGCGCGATGCTTTTGCGCGGCGTGTAGCGCTGATGCGGTCGGGAAATCTCGATCCGGACATGCTTGATGAAAGGGCCCGGGAAATGCTGGAATTCAGCCATCCAGATGACGTGATCATATTTCTCAGTAGATAAATTAACTGAAATCAAATTAATTTTTTGATTATTAAATTAATTCAGACATTTAGTAGATTTTAACGCGCTGGCGTTTTGCAATTCTTACCGATATGATGCCCCGATAATCAATAAGATGAGAGGTCGGCATGGCGGCACGAAAGTCTGCTGGGGCAGGGAAATCCAACAAAACACGCCAATCCAAAAAAAACCAGTTCACAATTGAAGAAGAGCTTCACGCCTATCGCGAGATGCTTCTGATCCGACGTTTTGAGGAAAAAGCCGGCCAAATGTATGGCATGGGATTAATTGGCGGATTCTGCCATCTCTATATCGGCCAAGAGGCGGTCGTCATCGGCATGCAAATGGCGATTGGTGAAGGCGATCAGCTCATCACTTCCTATCGCGACCATGGTCACATGCTGGCTTGCGGAATGGACCCCAAGGGCGTCATGGCCGAGTTGACCGGCCGGCGGGGCGGTTATTCCAAAGGCAAGGGCGGCTCAATGCACATGTTCGGCCGTGAAAAGAAGTTTTATGGCGGTCACGGCATTGTCGGCGCCCAGGTGCCGCTTGGCACCGGTTTGGCCTTTTCCAACAAATACCGAGGCACAGACAGGGTGAGCCTAACCTATTTCGGTGAGGGCGCGGCCAATCAGGGCCAAGTTTATGAGAGCTTCAATATGGCCTCATTGTGGAAGCTTCCTGTCATCTATGTCATTGAAAACAATCAATATGCCATGGGAACTTCGGTCCAGCGCGCAGCTGCAAAATCAGAAGAGTTGTTTGCCCGTGGCGCAGCTTTCGGCATTCCAGGTGAACAGGTCGACGGCATGGATGTGCGCGCGGTTCGCGGTGCCGGCGCCAAAGCAGTTGCACACTGCCGGGCTGGAAAGGGGCCATACATCCTTGAAATGGAAACCTACCGCTATCGCGGCCATTCAATGTCTGATCCGGCAAAATACCGGACGAAAGAAGAAGTGCAGAAAATGCGCCAGGAACACGATCCCATTGAGCAGGTGAAAGCACGTCTGATCAAAGATGGAAACCGGTCTGAGGAAGATCTCAAGGAAATCGACAAGGAAATCCGCGCCATCGTTACCGAAGCGGCTGACTTTGCCCAAACCGATCCAGAGCCTGATGTGAGCGAGCTTTATACCGATATTCTTTTAGAGGAAGCAGGTTGATGGCAGCCCATTTTGAAATTCATGCCGCCAACATCGCCGAGGCAAAGGCCTTTTATGGTGGATTGTTCGGCTGGACGTTTATGGTAATGACCGGTGGTGAGGAGGTGGAATACAATCTAATTGAAGGTCCGCAACTCGGCATGAACAAAGATATAACTGGGGGCCTCATGAAGCGTGCGGGGGCAACTCCTGAACCGGGTTTACCTATCCGAGGTGGCACTATGACCTTTGCTGTGGATGATTGCGATGAACGTTACGCTTGGGCTCTGGCTAATGGCGGCGCTGAAGCACTGCCCCCAACGGATTATCCCGGCGTTGGCCGAGTTGCCTATGTGGAAGACGGTCAGGGTAACGTGGTCGGAATGATTACCCGCGATGAAGGAGATCAATAGATTGGCTGTCAATATTCTCATGCCCGCACTGTCTCCCACCATGGAAGAGGGCACGCTTGCCAAATGGTTGGTCAAAGAGGGCGATAAGATTACGTCCGGTGACGTTATTGCGGAAATTGAAACCGATAAGGCAACAATGGAAGTTGAAGCCGTTGACGAAGGCACCGTTGGCCGAATTCTCGTTGCTGAAGGCACAGAAGCGGTGAAGGTGAACACACCGATTGCTGTGGTGCTCGAAGATGGGGAAGATGCGAGCGCCGCTGATGCAGTGGCTGCTGCTCCTGCACCTGCTGCCCCGGTGCCAGAACCTGCTGCCGAAGCAGCTCCTCAGACGGCAGAACCTGCTCCTTCCGTTACCGCTGCCCCGCCAGTGGCGTCGGAAGTTGCGCCTGATCCGGAAATTCCAGCTGGCACGGAAATGGTGCCCACCACCGTGCGTGAAGCGTTGCGCGATGCCATGGCCGAGGAAATGCGCACCGACGAAGATGTGTTCGTCATGGGCGAGGAAGTTGCTGAATACCAGGGCGCCTATAAGGTCACCCAGGGCCTTTTGCAGGAGTTTGGCGACCGGCGCGTCATCGATACACCTATTACCGAACATGGATTTACCGGTGTAGCTGTTGGAGCTGCCTTCGGCGGATTGAAGCCGGTTTTGGAGTTCATGACGTTCAACTTTGCCATGCAGGCTATTGACCATATCATCAACTCTGCCGCTAAAACCCTTTATATGTCCGGCGGGCAGATGGGTAGTTCGATTGTGTTTCGCGGGCCCAATGGCGCCGCTGCCCGGGTCGCCGCGCAGCACAGCCAGGATTACTCTGCCTGGTACAGCGCCATTCCCGGCCTGAAAGTTATTGCCCCTTACACTGCGTCAGATGCGAAGGGGTTGCTGAAAGCTGCCATCAGAGATCCTAACCCGATCATTTTCCTGGAAAATGAGATTTTGTACGGGCGCACATTCGATGTTCCCAAACTTGATGACTGGGTTCTTCCGATCGGCAAGGCCCGTATTGCGCGGGCCGGCAATGATGTGACCATCGTTTCATTTTCCATCGGTATGAATTATGCCCTTGAAGCAGCTGATAAGCTGGCGGAAGAGGGGATTTCAGCTGAAGTTATTGATTTGCGCACATTGCGACCGATGGATATTTCAACGGTTCTGGAATCAGTGAAAAAGACCAACCGCCTTGTAACGGTCGAAGAAGGCTGGCCAACATGCGGCATTGGTGCGGAGATTTCAGCGCGCATTTCCGATGAAGGCTTCGATTGGCTGGATGCGCCGGTGCAAAGGGTGACAGGCAAAGATGTGCCCATGCCATATGCCGCAAATCTGGAAAAACTCGCCCTGCCAAGCGCCGATGACGTTGTCGCCGCTGCCAAGCGCACACTTTACATCTAAGGAGAAAGAAAATGGCAATTAATATAACCATGCCTGCACTTTCACCGACGATGGAAAGCGGCACCCTCGCCAAATGGATGATCAAGGAAGGCGATGAAGTCTCCTCCGGTGACATCATTGCGGAAATCGAAACCGACAAGGCGACAATGGAAGTCGAAGCGGTCGATGAGGGCATCGTTGGCAAGATCTTCGTTGCCGAAGGGTCAGAAGAAGTTCCGGTGAACGAAGTCATCGCCGTTTTGCTGGAAGAGGGTGAAGATGCCAGCGCAATTAGCGCTGCCTCTAGCGCTCCTGCACCTGCGCCAGCACCGGCAGAATCTGCACCCGCATCAGCCCCGGCTCAAGCGGCGCCCACACCATTGGCAGCACCTGCTCCAGCCCCCAACAATGGCGAGCGGGTTTTTGCCTCTCCCTTGGCCCGGCGCATTGCCAGCCAGCAAGGCATTGAGATTTCAAGCTTGCATGGCTCTGGCCCGCGCGGGCGTATCGTCAAGCGCGATGTGGAAGCAGCTACCGCCTCTGGCAAAGCTGCAAGCACAGCTGCCGCGCCTGCAAAATCTTCCGCTCAGGCCATGCCTGATGATGCCGTCATGTCACTCTTCAAGGAAGGCACCTATGAGATTGAGCCGCATGATGGCATGCGGAAAATCATTGCTGAGCGCCTTACCCAGGCAAAGCAGACAATTCCGCATTTTTATCTGAGTGTTGATGTGTGCCTTGATGAATTGCTGTCACTGCGGGCAGAAATCAACGCCCGCGCGCCGCAAGATGCAGACGGCAAGCCGGCCTATAAAGTATCGGTCAATGATTTCGTCATCAAAGCGCTCGGCGTTGCCCTGCAACAGGTGCCTGATGCCAATGTCACATGGACAGATGGCGGGATGTTGAAGCATCAACATTCAGATGTGGGCGTGGCAGTAGCCATTCCTGGCGGACTTATCACACCGGTTGTCCGCAATGTTGAAGCAAAGGGCCTGGCAGCTATTTCCAACGAGATGAAGGATTATGCGGCGCGGGCACGCCAGCGGAAACTCATGCCGGAAGAGTATCAGGGCGGCACAACAGCCGTTTCCAATCTTGGAATGTTCGGCATCAAAAACTTCAGTGCTGTTATAAACCCGCCGCACGCAACAATTCTTGCTGTTGGTGGCGGCGAAAAAAGGCCCGTTGTCGTTGGTGATGAAATTGAGATCAAAACCATGATGTCGGTGACGCTTTCAACTGATCACCGCGCTGTTGACGGCGCATTAGGTTCACAGTTTCTCACAGCATTCAAAAATTGCATCGAAGCTCCCGCTTTAATGCTGGTATAGTGTTCATCCAACCTGGGGGCTGGATCTGACAAAAGAAAAGCTGGGAGAGGAGGCAACAATGTTCCTAAATCTGGCTGTATGGCTGATTGGTCTGTTGATAAGTGCAATTCCAATCGTGATTGTGTTTGCAACCTACCTGGTGCCCGATTCCTCGGTTTCGAGCACCATGACCACATTGGATATGGCCCGGCAGGCCTATCCCAACATTTTGTTCGTCGTCATTGCTGTGAGCGGCATAGCAATTGCTGAAGCAATCATTGTGTTTTTCAGAATGGTTGAGACCGGCCAGCAACGCGCCACATCCGCATTGTGGCTATTGTGCGCGATTTTGCTGATTGTTTATGGCGCGATCGCATTCGGCAAGGTGGCTGGCTCAAGCTTTGTTCCAGCCGCCATATCGGGTACCCAAATCTCCATGGCATTTTTTGCTGCGATCGTTGCTCTCATTGCAGCGCTTTCACTGCGGCTTTCCATGTTGCGTTTAGAGCTGGTTGCCCGGCAGCAAATTCATGATGAAGTGGCTGCTGCACCCATTGACCTCACCGTGGACCGGACCCCGGAATACCAGGAAATCGAAGAAGACCCATATGATTTGACCGGACTTCGCGCCGCCCGGGAAGCTACAGAAGCTCAAGCAGAAGAAGAGGAAGTGCCATCAGAAGAACCCAAACCACGGCGGGCAGCAGCAAAGCCTGCAGGCGGAAAACGAAAATCCTGACTAACTAAGGCCATCTAAGGGTGGCGCGAAAGGGTAAGTGAGTATGAGTGATCGCAATTTCGACGTCATCATTATCGGGGCAGGGCCGGGGGGCTATGTAACCGCCATCCGGGCAGCCCAGCTTGGCTTGAAAACTGCAATTGTTGAGCGCGAGCATCTTGGTGGCATTTGTCTGAACTGGGGGTGCATCCCGACAAAGGCCTTACTGCGATCAGCTGAAATCTATCACTATATGAACCATGCCTCAGATTATGGTTTGTCGTGCGAGAAGCCGGGGTTTGATGCAGCAGCAGTGGTAAAACGTTCCCGCGGCGTTTCGGCGCGGCTTAATGGCGGCGTTGGCCATCTTCTGAAAAAGAACAAGGTTTCGGTTATCTGGGGTGAGGCAAAAATCACCAAACCAGGCACCATATCGGTTGGTAAGCCTTCCAAGCCGGCATTCGAACCGCAGAACCCGGTGCCAAAGGGAACCCTCAGTGAGGGCAAATATACCGCCAAGCACATAGTTGTGGCCACCGGCGCACGCCCGCGTGTATTGCCGGGCCTTGAGCCGGATGGCGAACTCGTGTGGACCTATTTTGAAGCCATGGTGCCACCGGAAATGCCAAAGTCTTTGTTGGTGGTGGGGTCTGGAGCCATCGGCATCGAGTTTGCTTCCTTTTACAATGCCATGGGCGTAGATGTCTCCGTGGTGGAAATCGTCGACCAGATAATGCCCGTTGAAGATGTTGAAATCTCTAAACTGGCGCAAAAACTGCTCGAAAAGCAGGGCCTTAAAATTCTCACCTCGACAAAGGTTGCATCCCTGAAAAAGGGGAAAAACAATGTTACCGCCACCTTGGAAGACGCAAAAGGCAAAACATCGGATATCACTTTCGATAGGGTCATTTCCGCGGTTGGTGTTGTCGGCAATATTGAGGGCCTTGGGCTTGAAGAGGTTGGGGTTAAAACCGATCGTGGCTGTGTCGTCATTGACGGATTTGGCCGCACCAATGTTGCAGGTATCTACGCCATTGGCGACGTCGCCGGCCCACCCATGCTTGCCCATAAGGCTGAACATGAAGGTGTGATTTGTGTTGAAAAAATCGCCGGCGTGAAAAACGTCCACCCTATGGACAAAAACCAAATCCCCGGCTGCACCTACTGCCACCCACAGGTTGCCTCTGTGGGGCTCACCGAAGCGCGTGCCAAGGAAGCAGGTCACGAGATTAAAGTCGGCAGGTTCCCGTTCCTGGCAAACGGTAAGGCTATTGCCCTTGGCGAAGACCAGGGTCTTGTGAAAACCATATTCGATGCCAAAACCGGTCAGTTGCTGGGTGCTCATATGGTTGGCGCTGAGGTGACCGAGCTCATTCAGGGCTTCGTTGTCGCCATGGGCCTGGAAACAACCGAGGAAGAGCTCATGCACACAGTTTTCCCACACCCGACCTTGTCAGAAATGATGCATGAAAGCGTACTTGATGCCTATGGCCGGGTTATCCATATGTAATGTTGGTGTGATTGGGTATAACAGTTACAACGCACTTTGAGTCGCACTAGGAGAAAAAGATGCAAGGTTTGATGGATCTCGGTGGCGGTGTCGGCTTTTTCGGCACATTGTTCATCGGCGCCTTGGCGGGTTGGATTGCAGAGAAAGCCACCAGTTCAAGCCATGGTCTCATCACAAACATTATTGTGGGTATTGCCGGCGCCTATATTGGCGGATTTCTGGCAAATGCGCTCGGGATAAGGCTGGGCGAAATTTTTTCCGGCTGGTTCTGGGGCAATCTCATTGTCTCAACCATCGGTGCTATTATCTTATTGTATGTCTACCGGTTGATCAGATCGCGGTAGCGGATTCGAAGAGAAAGGAATTCATTCATGAGCATTATCTTCTGGATCATCATCGGCGCAGCTGCCGGTTGGATTGCCGAAAAAATTACGGACAGCGACCACAGTCTGTTGGTCAATATTGGCGTGGGCATTGCCGGAGCACTTATCGGCGGATTTTTGTTCGGACTGTTCGGCATCAGCCTGGGCGGCTGGATCGGCTCTTTGATTACCGCACTCGTCGGCGCGCTGGTCCTGCTTTACGGCTACAAGTTCTACAAAGAATCTCAGCGCTAGGGCGCAGGCAAAGGCAGGGAATACGCCGTGGCAACAGTTTTGGATACGCGGGGCGAGAAAGGTGCACGGCCCCGCCACCCGGAAAAGGTCCAAAAGCCTGACCAGCCCGTGTTGCGCAAACCTGCCTGGATCAGGGTGAAGGCGCCGGGTTCGCGCCTCTATCGCGAAACCCGCGACATTGTTCGCGAGAACAATCTGGTCACAGTGTGCGAAGAAGCAGGCTGTCCCAACATCGGTGAATGCTGGGAGAAAAAGCACGCAACCATGATGATCATGGGCGATACGTGCACCAGGGCGTGTTCGTTCTGCAATGTGCGCACCGGACTTCCTGGCCCCCTTGATGAAAATGAACCGCAAAACGTTGCCGAAGCGGTTAAAACCCTCGGGCTGTCGCACGTCGTCATCACATCCGTAGACCGGGACGATTTGGTCGACGGCGGCGCACAACATTTTGCCGATGTCATATCCGCCATTCGTAAATCTGCGCCCTCCATAACCATTGAAATCCTGACACCGGATTTCCTGCGCAAGGACGGCGCCATCGAAACTGTGGTTGCAGCCAAACCGGATGTGTTCAATCACAATCTGGAAACGGTACCGGGGCTTTATCTCAACGTTCGGCCCGGAGCGCGTTATTTCCACTCTTTGCGTCTGTTGCAGCAGGTAAAAGAGCTTGATCTGGCCATGTTCACAAAGTCCGGAATTATGGTTGGCCTTGGCGAAACCCGTGAAGAAGTTTTGCAAGTGATGGACGATATGCGCGCGGCAAATGTCGACTTCATCACCATCGGGCAATATTTGCAGCCCAGCCGCAAGCATCATCCGATTGACCGGTTTGTCACGCCTGATGAGTTCAAAGCCTATGAATCGGTGGCCCACGCGAAGGGCTTCCTTATGGTGTCCGCCAGCCCGCTTACCCGCTCTTCACATCATGCCGGCGACGATTTTGCCCGTTTGAAAGCGG
Source organism: Hyphomicrobiales bacterium (assembly GCA_051010055.1). Taxonomy (GTDB): domain Bacteria; phylum Pseudomonadota; class Alphaproteobacteria; order Rhizobiales; family CAJQND01; genus CAJQND01. Next base: position 11,033 of record JBPCVY010000195.1, read on the forward strand.
CCCGCGAAGCAAGATAAGTCACAGTTTATGGGCGCATATTCAGCTACCCGGCATCTGCCTTACACCGCACAACAATTGTTCGCGCTTGCTGCGGATGTTGCGGAGTATCCAAATTTTGTTCCGCTGTGCCAGTCCGCGCGGATTTGGGGCGAAGAAACAGACGAGAAGGGTGTTCGCCGCTTCGATGCAGCCCTTGTGGTTGCCTATGAAAAACTTGGCATCCATGAAGAGTTTATCAGCCACGTTATTGCCGATCCGAACATTCTCACGGTCACCTCTCAGGCAAACAAGGGCCCGGTGAAAAACCTGACGTCCCATTGGATTTTCAGGGATGCGCCAAAGCATGGCGGCTGCACGGTTTCCTATGATGTGGATTTCCGTATGCGCTCGGCGGCTCTGAACCTGGTAATGAATGCTGCGTTCAACAAAGTCGTCGATAAGGTCATGAACGCATTTGATGCCCGCGCGCACGAGCTATATGGCGCGCCACAATAAAAACTTCGCTGGCTCGTAAGCCCTTAAGCGATCATTGGCTTTGCGGCCATGGATTTGACAATCTCAAATGCGGTAAAAACTGTTGCCTCGCGGATTGCCTGACGCCCGTCATCGCGGAACAAACATCTTTCGTGCCACGTAGCCATATCAGCACGGGCAGCTGCAAGGTGCACCAACCCCACCGGCTTTTCCAAAGAACCACCTTCCGGGCCGGCAATGCCCGTGCAGCTCAATGCAATGGTGGCGCCGGAGCGCTCTAGTGCGCCTTCGGCCATTGCCCTTGCTACGCGCTCAGAAACTGCACCGTCTTCATCGATGAGGTGCTTTTCAACCCCCAGCATTTCCACTTTTGCTTCATTGGAGTAGGTGACAAACGCCCTGTCAACAACCGCTGATGAACCGGCAATATCTGTTAAAACAGCCACGATCAGTCCGCCCGTGCAACTTTCAGCAGTAGCGATCTTCCAGCCGTTTTCCCGGCAAATGTCTAAAACATCCTTTGCGGCGATAATCAGCTCTCTTGAAAACATCTGTCTTAGCCCTCCGGCAGGCGGATGGTGGCGGTTGCAAGCGCGGCAATGCCTTCCCCGCGGCCCGTGAAACCCAGCCGCTCGCTCGTTGTTGCCTTCACACTGATGCGGTCTGGCGCCAGTTGCATAATCTCGCTCAAGCGCGTTCGCATTGCGTCAACATGAGGGCCGATTTTCGGGTGCTCGCACACCAATGTTAAATCGCAATGACCAAGGTCGCCGCCGCGATCTCGCACCAGCTTCACAGCATGTTCCAGGAAAATGTGAGACGCCGCACCCTTCCAATTTGGGTCGGAAGGGGGGAAGTGTTTCCCGATATCACCTTCCGCAAGTGAGCCCAAAATCGCATCAGTGAGCGCATGCATGCCAACATCGGCATCGGAATGACCTTTGAGCTGCTTGTCATGCTTCACAGGCACCCCGCACAAGATAACCGCATCACCCGGCTCAAACGCATGAACATCATAGCCGTTGCCCGTGCGGATATCGGTGAGGGTGGAAAGATTCTTTGTCATGGCTCTCTCAGCTGCCTGTATATCATCGTCTGTTGTTAGCTTGGTGTTCTGCGCCTCGCCATCAACAATGGCGACGTCTATTCCGGCCCATTCGGCAATTGAACTGTCATCGGTGAACTCGGTTGACGTCTCAGCGGCGGCCTGTTCATGGGCTTTTAAAATATCGGCGAAACGAAACCCTTGCGGGGTTTGCGCTGCGCGCAAAATGGAACGGTCAAGCGTGCTTTCAACATAAGCCCCGCCCACTTTTTTGATGGTATCGGTTACCGGTTGCACCGGTAAAACGCCTGCGCTGTCGTTGAGTCCATCAATGACCCGGGAGATTAGTTTTTCGCTGGCAAAAGGCCGGGCCGCGTCGTGAATGAGCACGCAGTCCGGCTTAAAAGTCTTCAATGCATCAATGCCCGCCATTACCGATGCCTGCCGCGTCGCACCGCCGGATACAGGATCCAACACGTCCAACCCCTTCAA
>JBPCVY010000196.1:0-4619 GCA_051010055.1 Hyphomicrobiales bacterium
CGCCTTCTTCGATATCGAAGAACGCTTTTCCAACACCGCCCAGGGCGGCGTAGAATACTGATGATTTCGCACCTTCGAGGTCGGCAAAGAAATGCCGGGCCCATGGTGCAAGGTGGGCTTTGTAGAACTCTTTTTGCTGCTCCAACCCGCCTGAATTCTCAAACACACCCTCAATCAACCCGGCCATCATCTCGCATTCAGCAGCGATATGGTCTTCAGGCTCTTTCACATCGGGTTGGCGGGTTATGCCAATTTTCGCCATATCGGCGCGCAGTTTCGCAAGCGGTTTTTCATGCAGGAAACCGGTCAGATAATAAGACCCGTAAGGCAGCAGCTCACCGCGCCCAACACCTATAAACAGGTCATGATATTCCTGGGAAATCGCGATTGGCTGGGTTTTGCCCGCAATTTTTGCTAGAGCCGAAATCGCGTCGCCCAAGGGAGTATCATCGCCGGTCAGCTCGCTGGCCATGTTTAGGCCTGCCTGATCTGGTGCCGCGCGCAAGTAAAAGGCCAGCAACTTATAAAGTTGCGCCCGTAAACCGTCCTCTTCTGACAGAGGTGATGTGAGCGTTTCCACTGCAGCCATTCTTGGCTTTTCTCTTTTTCTTTTCGTTTTCGAATCCGTTTTTTTGCCACCCAGCTCGGATTCACTTGAAAAGTATACTCTTTCGCGGGCGAGGTGCAAGCTGCTGCGCACAAGAAAACGGCCCTTCCCGAATGACGAAATGGTGAACAAAGCCGCCTTTAATTGGCGTTACAAAGGCTTGGGGTTGATTTTCGCTCCGTTAGGGCCAATTGTATCTTCGGGCTGCAACGAACAAAAAGACGGAAACAGGCGTGGCAAACAGCAAAGATCCCAACACCATTGTAGACGGGATGCCGCAAGGCATGCCGATGGTTGACCCATTCGGCCGGGCGGTGACCTATTTGCGCGTTTCGGTGACGGACCGGTGCGATTTCCGCTGTGTTTACTGCATGTCGGAACATATGACATTTTTGCCCAAACGCGACATTCTCACCCTCGAGGAACTGGACCGGGTTTGCACCGCATTCGTGGAAAAAGGCGTTAGAAAACTGCGCTTTACGGGTGGTGAGCCATTGGTGCGCAAAAACATTATGTCGCTGGTGCGCTCGCTTTCGCGCCATCTTGATGCGGGCGCCCTGGATGAGTTGACGCTCACCACAAACGGCTCCCAGCTGCATCGGTTTTCAAACGAACTTTACGAATATGGCGTCCGCCGCATCAATGTTTCGCTCGACACCCTTGATGCGCGCAAATTCCAGCAAATCACCCGCTGGGGCGAGCTGGACAAAGTGATGGCCGGCATTGATGCAGCGCAAGAGGCCGGACTGCAGATTAAGATCAACATGGTGGCTCTTAAAACCGAGAACCGTCATGAAATCGTGCCCATGCTTGAGTGGTGCCATGGCCGCGGCATGGACCTGACATTGATCGAAACCATGCCCATGGGTGAGATTGACGAAGACCGCACAGACCAATATTTGCCGCTGTCCAAAGTGCGCGCCGATTTGGAACAATCGCTCACCCTGGAAGATATTCCCTACAAAACCGGTGGACCGGCCCGCTATGTAACGGTGAGGGAAACCGGCGGAAAGCTTGGTTTTATCACCCCCCTCACCCACAATTTCTGCGAAAGCTGCAACAGGGTACGGCTTACCTGCACGGGAACACTGTACATGTGCCTTGGCCAGGATGATGCCGCCGATTTGAGAGCGCCCCTGCGGGCTTCAAATGGCAATGAGCTTCTAAATCAGACCATCGATGAAGCCATATCGCGCAAACCCAAGGGCCATGATTTTATTATCGACCGCACCGGGGCAGCGCCAGCGGTTGGCCGGCATATGAGCGTCACCGGCGGGTGAACAGCAACATTTCCGCCAGCCATGCGTCCTGAACATGGCGGTTTCCATCAAATTGGCCTGCCAAATGCGCCGCCAATGACCTATGGTGGCATCTTTGGTCGCACCAACCGGCAGGATCAATGTCTCACGCACACCCGCAAACGCGCCAAAGCCTGTCAGGCAATGTGAAGGGCGCCATCGCCTTTGTCGGCGGCACGGCCAGCCTCATTATCAATGACACACTGGTGAAAATTGCCGGGACCGGCCTGCCGCTTGGCCAGCTCATTTTCGTGCGCGGCCTGTTTGCGGTGGCCTTTGTCTATGCCGTTGTCATCTATTCCGGCCTTGGCAAGCAAATGGGGCAAATGAAACAGCCAATCGTCATTTCGCGCTCTGTCGTGAACATGTTTGCCATGTTCGCATATATTTCGACGCTTCTGAACATGCCCATTGCCAATGTAAGCGCGATTATGCAAACCGTGCCGCTCGCCCTCACGGCAGCTGCTGCGATCGTGCTCGGAGAGCAAGTCGGCATCAGGCGGTGGATGGCAATCATAGTTGGCCTTGCCGGGGTGCTTTTGGTGGTGAAGCCGGGAGCGGGAGATTTCAATATTTACGTACTAACCGCCAGCGCGGCGGTTTTTCTCGTAACGTTGCGCGATCTGCTGACCCGCATGACTAAATCCGATGTTCCATCGCTCATCATTACACTGGCCACCGCCATCGCGGTAACAGTCGGATCTGGTGTTTTAACACTGTTTGAAGACTGGCAGCCAATGACCGCCGGAACCGTTCTCACCCTTGCGGCAGCTGCCGCCTTCCTGATGCTGGGACTGCATCTTATTGTGGTCGCAGTGCGGGCCGGCGAGCTTTCGGTTATCGCTCCGTTCAGGTACTTCTTCATCATCTGGGCGCTGCTTGCAGGTTACCTTGTGTGGGGCGAATTCCCCGACAGTTACGCTATATCGGGTATCGTTTTGATCACCGTTGCAGGCGCTTACACCATGTGGCGCGAGACCCGGGTGCGCGGGCGGGCACGCAGGCCCGGCTTCCGTCACCATTAGGGCTATCTATTAATCCTGGGATTTCTCGCCATAGTTTGAGGCAAGCAAACAGGCATCGCGCAACTCGCGCTCAAAGCGCGACACAGACTGCTGGATAAGAGTGAATGCAAAAAGCGGCCCCAGCGCAATCACCACCGCCACCACCAGAATATCGTCGGTGTGGCCCTCGCTCCAGGCAAGCACGGCCACTGCGAACAAAATGGCGGTGATAACGAAGCTGGCCACGAAGTTGGTGTTTGACGTGCGCACCGAATAGCGCACGGAAACATCGTCGCTATGGCCTTTGTAGAATTCAACAGCGCCGCTGCTGAGACGGGCCAAAGGTCTTGTACGCCCGGCAAAGATAAAAGGCGGAATTTGAAACTCGACGCGGGAAGGTTTCACCCGTTCGAAAGTGCCGCCCGTATATTCCACAAGCCGCTCAACGGCGCTCACCATATCGGGAATTTTTTCCGGAGAAATCGGGAGTGAAAATCCGTGGCTTTGGCGAAAAAACTTCATCAACTTTCCTGACGCACCCGGCGGATTGCCTCGACCATATAGGCCGTGCTCCAACCGAAAAGAAGAAACCCGTTGGCGCCTATCAGTGCTGATAAAAGGCGCCATTCCTTGCCCAGAATTATGTCACCAAAACCAAGCGTGGTGAAGCTGACGAGAGAAAAATAAACTGCCGGTTCCAAACCCTCCACAGCGCCGGTCGCCATAAGAACAAGTGCCCATGTCCACACTTCGAAGGTGTGCGCAAGCATGATGAAAAGAACGCAGAAAATGATGAGCCAGGTGCCGGCCGCCTTGGGAAACCGGTGGCGGATGAAACGACCAACCCGCGCCATCATCAAGGTCAACCGATTCAGCATTTCAGCATGGATTGCAACTGTTGCCGCAATGACCATAGTGCCGATAAAAAGTTGGAAAATCATCAGGTTCTGACCTCGACTTTATGTATCAGGCCATCATCACCCACCCAGATGCGCTCAGTGCCGTTACGCCTGATTTCCGCCCCGGTTTCTGCATTTTTCCCCGTCATGGTGAAGTCGAATGCCCAAGCATCATCACCATCTTTCTGCCAGTCATAAGTCTCCCAATGAAGCTCTGCAAACGCTTCAAAGAATTGATCCATCATTTGCCGGATGGCGGCTTTGCCTGAATGAAAGCCCGCACTTGATGAGTCATAAACCGCGCCTTCGGCAATCAACGCCTCCACCCGCCCAAGATCATGCGCGTTCGATGCAGCAACATATTCTCGTGCCTGGTGCAGACCGTCCATGAGTTTCCCTATTCAGCCAATGCCTTCAAAATGCGCGCCCACGACCGGGTGCCGTGAGCAAAACTTGCCATATTGTACTTCTCGTTCGGGCTGTGGATTTGATCATCGTTAAGGCCGAACCCGATCAACAGCGAATTCATGGAAAGCTGGTCCTTGAAGCTGGTGGCAATTGGAATGGATGCGCCATTGCCCATCAGGACTGTTGGCTTGCCGAATTCTTCGCTCATGGCCTGGGCAGCTTTTTGCAAGTAAGGATCGTCCAACGGCACTTCCAGCGCGGTGCCCGCGCCATGGTCTTCAAATTCAGCAGTGCAATCAGGCGGCAGCCGGTCGCGCACAAATTGCTGGAAGCTTTCTTTTATTGCCTGCGGATTTTGTCCCGGGACCAGCCGGAAGGAAAGCTTCACACTTGCCTCTGACGG
>JBPCVY010000197.1:0-3370 GCA_051010055.1 Hyphomicrobiales bacterium
GCTCTGCAACGGATGCGCCAAAACTGAAATGCGGCCCCGACGCATCAAGCAGAACCGCGGCAAGGCCCGAATTCTCCAGGTGTTCGGCAAGCGCGTTATCAAGGCCGGCAATCATCTCAGCATCAACAATGTTGGCCTTCGGGCGATCCAGCCTTAAGCGCAACAAGGTGCCGTCGCGGTCAAACCAGATTTTGAGCGGGGCGCTCACTTGCCAGCTCCCGGCATCAAGGAATCGGTAAAGGCGCCGGTCCATTGGGCCCCGGCTGCCAGTTCCTGGCGCAGGGCGACGAAATCAACTTCCCGGCCAACTTCCCTGTTGCCTTCGTTGAACGCGCGGAAGCCTGCCCTTGCTTCTGTCATCATGTTGAGGGACAACCAGGCGCGGGAATCTTCCTTGTTGCGGTTCCAGCTTTCCAATTTCGGCTTGCGGATTTCCTCAACCGTTTTGGTGGTGCAATCCGGAAACGTCATCAGCAGTTTTGTGCAAAGCTCTTCGACCTTGGCATCAAGCAAGCTGAGGTCTAATTCGCCCTTGGCCAAAAGCGCCTTGCCGGCGGAAAGTTCATCTCCGGTTTTCACCTCCCCATGAACAACCCGGCCCCAGTCATCAGTCATGCGGTCAAGCTGAACCAGCGGGTTGGGGACAAATTTTCCTTCAACTTTCAGCGCTGGTACGATTTCGCTGACAATGCCGAGCCGGTGAGCCTTGTGTGCAGAAAACGGTTCGCACAATACGCCGGAAACCATGGCTTGTTCGCAGCCGATCATGAGGGGTAGAAAGTCGGTTGAGCCGCCAATCGGCGCAGAGCCGTGCTTTGGCCCGGCCTGGCCGAAACGGGCCAAATCCTGGGCAACGGAGAAATCGCACGCCATACCTATTTCCTGACCACCACCGATGCGCATGCCATTTACCCGACAAATTACCGGCTTGTCGCAGCCCAAAATGGCGGAAACCATATCGTTGAACAGCCGCATATACTGGCGATATTCGTGCGGCCTGCCGGCATAATATTCGGCATATTCCTTAGTGTTGCCGCCAGTGCAAAAAGCCCTGTCACCTGCACCGGTGAACACCACCGCATTGACATCGCGGGCGTTCGAGGCTGCCCGAAATGCCAGGATGACGGCCTTCACCATTTCGGTTTTGTAGGCGTTGAACTGGCTTGGATTGTTGAGTGTTATCCAGGCATTATAGAGCCCTTCGGCAACCTTTCCATCCGGCCCGATTGCCGGGCGTTTCTCAAAAAGCACTTCATCGGTTATCGCTGTGCGTGCTTCATCGGGCACAAGATCGTGACCAAGAAACTCAAACCTTTGTTTGACTGATGCGTCCATCTGTCAGTCTCCCTATGTTTTGCGTCATGAGGCCGCCGGAACGAGGATTGCGCGGCGCGCAAACTCGCCATGATGTACGGACTCAAAAATTTGGTTGATGTCATCCAGCGGGCGCTGCTCAACGAACGGGGCGATTTTGATTTTGCCGTCGAGAACCAGATCAAGCGCGCCTGGATAAAGCTCGGGCGGGCATCCCCAATTTCCCAGTATGCGGGCATGAAAAGCCATCAGGTTCGACAGCCTCACCTCTACTTTTTCCATGGTGAAACCGACGGTGCATAACGTGGCGCCGTGGTTTAAAAGACCAAACGCGGCGGTTTGCCCGGCTGGTGTGCCGGAGCATTCAAAGATAATCCACTCGGTGGTGCGAAGGCCGTTCGCCTTTGCAAATCCGATGATCTCTTTCTTCAGCGCCCGGTTGTCATAATCCTTGGCATTGAGAGTGAGGGAAGCGCCAAAGTTCGATACCGCGGCGAGTTTTTCTGGAACAACATCAACTGCCACAACCGTTGCGCCGGCTGCTGCTGCAATCTGCACAGCATATCCGCCGACACCGCCAACACCGTTCACGACAACAAGATCGCCGGGCGAAACACCTGCCTGCACGACTGCCTGATAGGGCGTCGTCACCGCATCGGCAACCACCGACACATCTGCAAGAGAAAGGCCGACAGCAGCCAGTCGGTCAACATCAACCGAGCAAAGTCCCCTTGCGGGCACTGTGATATGGCTTGCAAAGCCGCCCTGAATGTCGTTTCCGGGCATTTTCTGATGTGGGCAAATGGTACCCTTGCCGCGTTGGCATGCATCGCACTCGCCGCACGGGATAACGGCGGGCACGATAACCGTCTGGTCAAGCCAGTCCTGCGCCTCACTGCCTGCTGAAACAACGGTGCCACTGATTTCATGGCCCAGGGCCAGTGGCAGGGCATGGTTTGTGCGCACACCATCATAATAGTAGCCAAGATCTGTGTGGCAGACACCGCATCCGGCAACCTCAACCACGACTTCACCGGCCTCGGGGGGCGCCGGTTCAAATTCCTCAGCCAGCAACGGGGTGTCCTGACCGGTCATCATCCAGCGTTTGGCCATATTTTCATAAACCTCCGCTCAAATTCACTGCCCTTCCTCCCGGTTCGGCCACCTTTTAAGCCATATTGACAGTGCTCGTTTTCTCTATTATCGTAAAATGGTACGCTAATACTTATTTAACGTCAACCGTTATTTCCAGCACATTCGGAAAGCGGGACGAACAAGAGATGAGAAGGCCGAGTTACGGATTGGAAAGCTGAATGAATGAAACAAGTAAGCCATTGAACAGCGTCTCTTTCGCAATTGTCGGAAGTGGCGGAGCCGGCGCGCTCACCGCGGGCGCGATTTTGCTTGAAGCTACCGGGAAGGCGGGCCTTTATGGATTTATGAACCGTTCTGTGGGGCCGCAAATTCGCGGCGGAGAATCTGCTGCTCTGGTGCGGCTCTCCACTAGGCCGGTGGACTGTATGGCCGAAACCTATAATTTCGTTATCGCCATCGACTGGCGCAACGCTGACCGGTTTGCCGCCGAAATGCCTCTTTCCGGCCAGGGAGTGGCGATTGGCGATCCCGCTGCCGGCGAAATGCCCGATGCGATTGCCCGCGAAGGCATCCGGCGTATAGAAATCCCGCTCAAGGAAATGGCCGAAACCATATCCAATGGCCGCGAGAACATGATTGCCGCCGGCATCGCTGCCGGGATTATGGGTTTTTCAGAAGATGAACTGATGGCGGTTATTGAAACCAAGCTGGCAGGCAAGGGCGTAGAAGCCATCAAAGCCGGGCGCGAATGCATTGAGCTCGGCATAGGCGCCGGGGCCGGTCTCTCATTGCCGCTCCGGCTCGACAGGCCGGAGCCGTCAGAACATGGCCGCTGGCTCATTACCGGCAACGAAGCCATCGGGCTTGGTGCCGTGCGGGGCGGCATCCGCTTCGCGGCGGCCTACCCCATCACCCCCGCAACAGAAGTTCTTGAATGGCTGGCGCCAACCTTGAGCAAAGT
>JBPCVY010000198.1:0-7361 GCA_051010055.1 Hyphomicrobiales bacterium
AAACCAATGTGACCGCAAGGGTCACCTTGTCATATTTGCCAAAGGGTGCGGGCAGCACTTCAACGCCGCGCTTTACCAGCCAGTTACTTGTAAAACTTGGAATGATGCGCCCACCAACCAGCGAGATAAGCATTACCACCACGGCAATGGCCAACCGCCAGGAGAGCTTCTCGTCCGCCAAAAAACCAAGCTGCCCGCCATAAAAGAACATGTTGGAAATGAGCCAAACGATAATTGCAGCAACGATCGGCAGGTTACGCCAGTTCCTGCCGGCAATGATTTCGCGCAGCGTCACACCGGCCAGCAGCGTCAGGAACGCAAGGTCGATGAAAGCCGCCGGCCACATGCCGATTATTTCAGAAGTCGCAACCGCAAGCCGTCCGGCCACCCACACAAGCACCAGCACTATCAAAGGCGCCCCTTGTAGGGGCAGCCGGTCCGTCCAATTGGGCACCGCGGTGAGCAAAAAGCCGGCCAGGGCAGCAGATACATAGCCAAACAGCAATTCGTGAAAATGCCACGACACAGCGTCCAGCCCTGACGGCAGTGTCAGAGATCCAAGAATTTGGCCAAGCGACAGCACCAGAACGATTGGCGCCCATAGCCCCGCAAGAAGAAAGAACGGCCTGAACCCGTGGGTGAAGATCGTTGGCCCATCGTAGGAACGGTAACGGGGCACGGGCTTGTGATTTCCTTTTGCCATTTCTCTAACCGTGACCCATTTCGGGCACATCTTTCCCGTTGCTTAATACACCCTCATTGATACTTTTTCGGGGAATTTTCCGGGATGACCAAAGTCAAGGCGCCCGGTGCAAATTTTGGGAGAAAGAGCGACCATACAGGCCTGAAATTTGCGGTTCAGGCCCGCTTGCGTGGTTTGCATGCTGGCTGATAGGCTGTTTCTCACAAGAACTTCGGAGTTGAGCGGTAAATGGCGTCTTCCCTTGGGCCAAGAGAAATTGAACTGGTCAGAAGTGCTGCGCTTTTTTCCAATCTGAGCGATGGGGATTTCGGGCGGCTTTTGGAGGCCACCCGGGTCATCACTGCCGATGCTCATGAAACGATTTTCATGCAAGGTGACCCGGTTTCAGCCTGCTACATCGTGCTTGAAGGCTGGGTGAAGATTTACAGGCTCACTCCGGCTGGAAACGAGGCCGTTGTGGCCGTTTTCACCCGCGGTCAGAGTTTTGCCGAAGCTGCCATGTTTTCTCAGCAGATTTACCCGGTTACAGGTGAAACGGTAACCCGCTCGCGCATGCTGCGGCTGCCTGCGGAAACGCTTCTTGCTGAAATCCGCTCAAACCCGGAAATTGCGATTTCCATGCTGGCGTCCACCTCCATTCACCTTCATTCCCTTGTTCAGCAAATCGAACAACTCAAGGCAAACACCGGCGCGCAGCGGGTAGCTGAATTTCTCACCTCCCTGTGCCCGGTTGAAGATGGCCCCTACACGGTGGAACTGCCTTACGATAAATCGCTCATTGCAGGGCGCGTTGGCATGAAGCCGGAGAGCTTGTCGCGCGCGTTCGCAAGGTTGCGCAAATTCGGAGTGAACATCGAAAAGAATGTCGCGGCAATTGCCGACGTGCAGCGCCTGCGCGATTATTCCATCCAGGAAAACTGAATTGTCGGAAAGCCAAGATGACAAGCCAACGATTTAAAGACACCCTCGCAGCAATCGATGCTGCAAACAGCAAAGACCCGCGACAGGTGGATGTGGATGGCACCAAGCTGCCGGTTGAACTCATCTACGGCCAGCGCATGAGCGAGGTGCTGGATGAAATTGCGCCAGATGCCTCAGAGCATTTGAAAATCGCCGTACGCGCCCAGCACATTGAGCGCTGGACATCGCCGCGCCAGGATTATCCGGAGGGCAAGGCCAGCTACCTGAAATGGCGTTCGGACCTCAAAGATTTTCACGCCAACCGCGCCGGTGCGTTGATGGAACAGGCCGGATATGAGGAAGAAGACATTGCGCGGGTGAAAACCATTGTCGCGAAAAAAGGCATCAAGCGCGATGCGGAAGTACAGCTGCTTGAAGATGCAGCCTGTATTGTTTTCCTGAAATATTACGCAGCTGAGTTCATTGCTCCGCATGATGATGAAAAAGTCATCTCCATCCTTGCCAAATCCGCCCGCAAAATGTCGCAAGACGGGATTTCGGCGGCCAGCAAATTGCAGCTTGACGAACGGGTTGGCAGACTTTTGGGTGCAGCCTTAAACTCCTAGCAATTTATGGAGCCGTGCATCCTTGGTTTTGAAATGATTCACGAACCAATCGCGCACCGCAGGGGCCAGCGCATTCTCGTAGTCGTTGTAGTTTCCAGCATCGAAATCATCCATAATATCGCGGATGTCATCCAGCAGCGCCTCATGGTCGGCCTTGTGCGCCTGATACTCATCGTAGCTGTGTTTGCGCATCACCGTTTCTTCAAGCGCGAAATGAGCTGAAATTTGCGCGAACACTTCACCCAAAAACTCTTTGATGGTTTCGTCAGAGGCGTTTTGGCCGATCTTTTCGTGAAGCTCGTTGATCAGCCCCACCAGCTCCTGATGCTCGTGGTCCACGGCCTCGATACCGGTTTCAAATTCTTTCTTCCACTCAATGAGGGACATCCCGTCAAACTCTCCGTTATCTGAAACTGAAACCGCCCGTATCCGCCTTGAAATCAATGGCCAGGTTCTGCCATGGCTTCAAGGTAACCGTATGGTCGGTTTCAAAGTCAAACCCATCGCTCCGATTCGAATCCGTGAGGCGGGCCGAAATCGTGTGCTTGCCGGCTGGAACGAGAAACTTCTTATAGGTGCGTGCGGGCCCATCGTTTGAGAGCCCGGTGGGCTGCAAAAGCTCGTCGAAAAGTATATCGCCATCGACCACAAGCTGAATGTGAATCGGTAACCGCTCTCTATCGCAGGTGTGCGGGCGCCGCTCATTGGGCGGCAGTTTGGCAATTTCCTGCGGCGTCAGGCGGCGGCACTCCTTGGTGCGCTGAGCCCCATGAGCAAAGCTAAGCTTGATTTGCGCCAAACCCTCCGGCGTTTGCCTGTAAACCGGATTGGCCGAGAAATAGCCGATAAAGGCAACAATCGCGGCAAGAAACACCGCCTGGCCGATGAGCTTTAGTGCGCTAAGCATTTTCAAGCTCCTTTTTTGCTTCCGCATTCTGCCGGTTGCGCCGTTTCATTTCCACAGGACCCATCTCTGCAAGTTCAGCAGAAAATGCATCGACTTCTTTACGCAATGCGCACGCACCAAGCCGGCCTGTCCAAAGGGTTCTGATGCGTTCGCGGGGCACCCGGTTGCGCAGTTGCGGATCGCGGGTGCGCGCCAGACGCTCATCAGTCCAGCGGATGCCGAAGCGGGCATGACATGAATTTTCTGCACAGCCCGTTATCATCACCCCATCAGCAATGTTCCGGCTCAGCACATAGTCAACGAAAGCGGGCGGCAACTGGCCGATGCACTTGAGCGAAATAAATTCCGTTTTTGAGGATGAAAGTTGCGAAAGGTCACCGCCATTTGTACATCCAAAAACGATAATCCGCCCTTCCCCTTCCAGCTTGTCTGCAGATTTCCAAACCTCTTCGCGAACTTCCGCGATAGTGAGGTCGGGCAAATCAATACCGGGTGAAAGGTCTGACAGGCGCCGGAACGGCATCGATGTCGGGCAGGAACCGGCGCATATTCCGCAGCCTACACAATAGTCGGGATTAACGATGGGTTCGCGCTCAAAGGCCCGGCCATCAGTCCGCTCAACAAGCGAGATGGCGTTATAGGGGCAATCTTCAAAGCAGCGCGCACATCCATTGCAGTTTGACAGATCAACAACCGCAGGCGCCGGTTTTCGCAACGGCGGCAGCCAGGGCATGGCGAACGTAATGACGAGCAATGCCAAGCTGGCGCCCCAGGTTGCCGGGCCCGGCAAGTTTTCCAAAAGCGGGAAAAGCGGCAGGTAGAACCAGTCCAGCCCCACATCGCCGGGCACTTCGGCAAGGTTTGCCGGCCCATGGCTGGTTGCCGGAAAGACAAGTGACAGCGCCAAAAGCGACGCGAAAGCCCCTATCGCCAAGCCTCGCGGCGGATTGATACGGGGCTTCGAGACCCGCTGCAAATGCATCCACAAAATGGCCAGCGCAATGAGCGGCACCGCAATGTGCATGAAAATCATCAGTGTAAAGAAACGGCTGTCGAGCGCTTTTTCAGAGAGAAAATTGCGCGCAATCGGCTCACCGAAAATGGGCAGCATATCCAGCCATTCGGTCGATACCAGCGCCACATATTGGGCCAGTTTATCCCACACCAGCCAGTAGCCTGATATTCCAGCCACAAAAACCAGCACCATGATGGGAATGCCTGTTGCCCAGCTGAACCAGCGCACGCCCCGGTACCGGTCGAGTGCAAATTCACGGGCCAAATGAAGCATCATCACCACCACCAGACCATCGGAGGCATATCGGTGCAGGCTGCGCATGACACCGGCAAGGTACCATTGCTCGTTGGTCATATATTCGATTGAGGCATAGGCCTCGCGCACACCGGTATCAAAGAACACGTAGACGTAGATGCCGCTGACCGTGATGATCCAATAGAAGAAAAATCCCAGCGCGCCGAGGTTGAGCATGGGGTTCCAGTTCGGCGGAAACACCAGACCGAAGACTTGTTCGGCTGCATCGAACAGCCAACGCAAACCGGCGCGGATATAGCCCATCAGGCGTGCCCTGTTCCAGGTCCATCTGATCGCCGGAACTCGCGGATCAGCCAACCAAGCACCAGCAAAAGACACGCTAACCCAATTGCAATGCCCATAAACAGGGAATAATTGAAATAATAACGCCCGGTGTTCGGGTTATAGACTGTACAAAAAAGCTTCACCCGCTCAATGATCCCAGCCACCGATGCAAGCGGCTGTTTGCGGTCGTAGACAAGATCTTTGAGGGGTTCCACAAGTGCGGGGGCAGAAAATGTGCCACCGTAAATTTGCTGATAAACGGTTCCGTCCGCATCCACCATGCTCACCTGCGCCATATGGTCGAACCCGCCCGCCGATGGAACGATGGTAAACCCCACCACCTTGATCAGCTTACTCACTGAGGCATTATCACCGGATAAAAAGTGCCAGTTCGGCAGATCGATACCGCGGGTGCGGGCAAATGAGCGCATTCGTTCAGGGCTGTCCTGGCTCACATCAAAGCCAACCGTCACCACTGAAAAGCTGTCCTTGCCCAGAGCTGATTGAGCGGCCTCTATTGCCGGATATAGATTGTCTATCACAGCCGGGCAAACATCCGCGCAGGCCGTATAGACAAGACTTATTACAAGCGGTTTCCCCTCAAAGTCGGAGAGTTTGACAGGCTCCTTGTCGATGTTCTGGAATGTTAAGTCGGGAATACGCGCCCCGATTGCCGCCCGCGAAATTCTCAGTGCTTCATCTTCCGGGCTTACCGCGGTAGCGGGCCCGGAAAAAAGTGCAAACACTGTGAGGAATACGGCAGGCGCATATCTCATCCGATGACCCCGATTGCGCGGTCCGCCATTGCCGCAGCAAGCAACAGGCAAAGCTGAAGCAGCGATGCAAAGAAATTCTTCAGAGCGTTGGTGCGGCTGGGATAACGGACAAGCTTGACGCTGCGCCAGGTGAAGATGCCGCCGCCGATTGCCGCGCCTGCCAGATACACCCACCCCATTCCGTAGAAGAACGGCACAATGGAGAGAGCTGACAATGCGAAAGTGTGGGCCAGTATCACCTGAGCGCACAGTTTTTCACCAGCCACCACAGGCAGCATGGGAACGCCTGCCTTTGCATAATCATCGCTCGCCACCATGGCGAGGCTCCAAAAGTGCGGCGGCGTCCACAGGAACAGCACCACGGTAATGATCATCGCTTCAATGCCCATCACCGGGTTAATTGCGGCAGCGCCCGCCAAAACTGCAAAGCTTCCGGCAAGCCCGCCAATGATGATGTTTGTCCATGAACGGCGCTTCAGCCACATGGTGTAAATGACGCCATAGGTGAATGCGCCAAGGAACGTGTAAAGAGCAGCCCACCAATTCGTGGCAAGGCCAGCCATCAGCACTGATACAGCAAGCAGCCCGACAATGACCGTGAGCCACAGAGGACCGGCCGTGAACTGGCCGGTGACGAACGGGCGCTTTCGCGTCCGCGACATACGGGCGTCCAGGTCGCGCTCAACCCATTGGTTGAACGCCCCTGCACTGCCCGCAGCCAGGAACACTGCCAGCGCCAGCACCGCCAGGCGCCAGAAGTCTGGCATCGGGCCTTGCGCTACCGCCATACCGCCTGTTGCCGAAAGCATGATGAAGACGGCAATACGCGGCTTGAACACCATAATGGCATCGCGCAAAGAGAACCGGTTCGCTGTTAGTGCAGTGTTCATTTTAGCTTTCCCTGTCTTGAGTTCACACCAAAAGCGCGGGGGATGGGACTAGCCCATCACCCACAACTCAGACAGATACTTCCAGTTCACGAAGTAGTAGAGCACGAACGATGTGAAGAAGATCGCGACCAGCACATAAGTGCCCGGCAGGCGGAACGTGCCTTCGCTTCCATAGGTCGAAACCGCATCGCTCACCTGCTTTTGCGGCATGGGTCCGAGAGCTTCAACCACATTGCTGGCGTCTACTTTCTTGCCAAACAGGATGCTGCATACCGTGATGAGCACGAACATGGCCCCACCGACCGCGGCCAGGATGGCCGAGAGCCCGTTCAAGCCCAGCATCAGGAAGGCAGCCGGCGGATAGTCAAAGCTCAGCACCGCATCGGTGAAGCTGATATCCCAGTGCCGGCGGGCAACGCCAAGGGTGCCTGCCCCCATCATAAAGAACGATATGCCTGCGACACCTGCGGCAAACACATAGGGCTGCCATTTGGCCATCCGCGGCCAAATAACCTCGCGCTGAAAAATCAATGGCAACACCAGGTATGTGAGCGCCATGAAGGCCAGCGTTGTGCCTGCCACAACCGTGCCATGGAAGTGCCCGGGCACATAAAGCGTGTTGTGGAGCATGATGTTGATTTGCTCAGTCCCAAGCACAACACCGGAAATGCCGCCAATGAAGCCGAACAATACCAGCGACAGGAACATGCCAGAAAAGGCCGGATTGCCCCATGGCGCCTTGCGCAGCCATTCAAACACGCCGTTCACGTAACCGTTTGCACGTTGTGCTGCTTCAATAGCTCCCGGCAATGTCATGCCGTGGATCATGCTGCCGAGAACGGCCAGATACATGGCGTAGCTGGTGTTGAACACCTTCCATTCTGAGCTGATGCCCGGCTCGGCCAACAGATGATGGGCGCAGGCCAACTGTAGGAACAGAATGTACAGCAGGAACGCCGAGCGGC
>JBPCVY010000199.1:0-5935 GCA_051010055.1 Hyphomicrobiales bacterium
TGTTGCTGGAATGTCCGCTTCTGGCACAAAGCGGACATCCTCGTAATTTGAATTTATGTCTGTTTTTGGTGTCAATGGAGACATCCCTCAAAGCAGTGGCAATGTCTGCTTTGTGCCACAAGCGGACCGGTAGCCCCTAACCTTTTCCACCCTGCGAAAAGTCATTGTTCCGATACTAGACCCCTGTGTGAATATCTTTTGTTTCCGTCGTACATTGGGAGATCGGATGATGAAAAACTTCATTGCTTGGACATGGATTCGCGGTTCGGCAATTCTGGCCATGGTGGTTATGGTGATCTCATCATCATTTGCCCAGACGTATGACGTAGTGATTCTGAACGGTCGCGTGATGGATCCGGAAACCAATTTCGATTCAGTGGCGAATGTTGGCATCACAAATGGCCGGATTGAAAAAATCACATCCGAAGCAATCACAGGGAAAGAAACAATAGATGCGGCGAACCACGTTGTTGCGCCCGGATTTATTGATACACATCACCACGGCGCCGGCAATCTCTGGGGCGTTAAGGCAAGCCTTCGCGATGGGGTAACAACGCCTCTAGACCTTGAAATGGGTGTGATAAATGTGGACGGGTTTTACGCCGAGCGCGCAGGTAAATGGTCGGTAAATTACGGTGCAGGCGTTTCTCACGAATTCCACCGCATGCGCGTGTTGGATAAAATGAAGATTGAAAAGCCTGCGCACGGTGATGATTTTGGCCGTCTCCGCAACGAATCCTATAAGGAAAATGACAAACCCGATTGGGCGGTTACTCAAGCCTCCATCGAGCAGCTCAACGAAATGCTTGCCAATCTGGATGAGGAGCTTCAGGCCGGGGCGCTCGGCATTGTCTCCACGACAGGCTATATGGGAAACGGCGTCACTACGCTTGAACTTTTTAATGTTCAGAAGACGGCTGCAAACTATGGCAGGCTCTATGCCTCGCACGTGCGTCTTCTTGGAAATACCTCACCGCCCACTGAAGCAACCCTGGGCGCGTTTGAGCAAATTGCAAACGGCGTCGCGCTCAATCAACCGCTCCTTTTAAGCCACAACAACAATGCCGGTTGGTGGGAAGTTGAAGAACATCTGCAACTTTTGCGCGGTCAGGGATACAATGTTTGGTCTGAATATTACCCCTACACCTGCGGTTCTTCCACCATAGGCTCGGAGTTCATCAAGCCTGATAATATCGGCGCTTTGAAACTCGACTACACTAACCTTATCGATCCACGAACCGGTGAGAAAATGAACCGGGAAATCTATGATGAGATCGTTGCAAAAGACCCTGCGTACATCATTATCCTTTGCATTTCGGCAAGAGAGGCCTGGCTTCCCATGTGGCTTAAAGTTCCGCACATGACAGTGGCGGGCGATCAAATGCCACAGGTGGATGATAAGGGAAACAAGCTTGGCTGGGACGACCCTTTCGATGCGTATAACGGTCACCCCCGGACAGTGGGTACACATGCAAAAACCCTAAGGCTTGCACGCGAGCACAACGTGCCTCTTATGCATATGATTTCTCAGAACAGTTATTGGGCTGCCAAACATCTGGGCGATGCCGGCATTGAAGCGATGAAGGTGCGTGGGCGCATGCAGGAAGGCATGATTGCTGATATTGTTGTCTTTAATCCCAAAACCGTGACCGACAATGGCGGCTATCAAGTCGGAACAAACGGGCGTCCCTCTACCGGAATTCCCTACGTGCTCGTGAATGGGGTGCAGATGGTAAAGGATTCGAAGGCTCAAAGCGGATTGTATCCCGGACAGGCAATTCGTTATCCCATTGAAAAGGAATCTCGTTTCAAGCCCTTGGTCAAAGAAGGTTATCTGAAGGAACTGTTCGGAGGAAAGGTTCCGCCTGCATTGTTGGATCACGGCGTTGGCGATCAGAAAGCTGAAGTACCGGCCGCTGAAAGAAAGGCAATTGCAGAAGGTGCGCCAAGGACCAAAACTGAACGCGCCCTTGCGTCGAGTTTCAATGCAAATCCTTTCATGTGTCCAATTCACAAGGTCTATGAGCCTCGGAGAATGGTGAGATTTGACTTAGAACAAAAGCTGCGTGCGCGGATGAAGGGTAAGTTATAAGTTTTAAGCCGCCTCGGGACTGCTGGGAGGTTTAGGGGTGAAATCTAGAATGCGTGTCGCCGTTTTACCATTGTTGGTTTTGCTGTTCTGCGTTCACGCAGGCGCCACCAGCGCGCAAGAAAACTCGGCCCGTGCGCGGCTGGAAGCTGCGGCCAGCGCTTCGCTTGGGGGGCCGCAATCGGCAAGCGCGCAACTTGAGGAGGACCGCCTTCGGCGGCAAGAAGACTCCCGCTCCCCTGGCCTGGATGCTTTCTTTGATCCGTTTGAACAGGACAAACAGACGCTGAAAGAACAAACAGGGCTTGATATAGGGCTCGACTACCAGCTTCTTTATCAGCACAGCACAAACACCGTATCCGGCAATGATGAGGCAACTGCAGGCCATGCGCGCATGCTTGGCAATTGGGCGCTGTTTGACCAGGATGGTCCCAATCAGGGCAGCCTGGTTTTCATCATTGAAAACCGCCATCGGCTGGGCACAAAGACATCCCCTGCAGGACTGGGCAGCGAAATTGGCTATATCGGCCTTACCGGCACAACATTCGGCGACAGCGGCAGCAGCCTTTCCGTTGCCAACTGGGCGCAATCAATCGATAGCGGCCGCGCTGGCGTTGTCATTGGCCGGATCGATCCAACCGACTACATCGACATTCTCGGCTATGTGAACCCGCGCACGACGTTTTCGAACCTTTCGGTTCTGTTCAACCCGGTGGTCGTGTTGCCCGATCCGGGATATGGCGTTGGCGCCGGGGTGTATCTGACCGATCAGGTATACACAATCGGTATGGTGTCGGATGCCAATGGCTCGCTTACAAAAGTGCGTTGGTTTCCAGGCGGTGCTGAACTGTTCAAGTACGCACAACTGGGTTGGACGCCGGCTCGCGACCAAAGATACCTCACCAACATTCACATTGCCGGATTTCACGTCGATAAACGCAAGGATGCCGGGGTTGATGAAAGCTATGGCATCATGCTGTCCGGCAACACGACTTTCGACAACGAGCTTATGTTGTTTGGCAGGCTCGGTTTTTCGAAAGGCGAGGCGCCCATTGCAAATGCCGCAGGCACGATAGGGTTCATGTGGCGGCCGGGCTTCTATGACGATTTGATTGGCGCTGCGGTAAATATCGCAAAACCTGCAGTTTCCGGGTTGGACACCCAGACCTCAATTGAAGCTTTTTACCGCTTTGACGCCTCCGACAATCTCGCCATAACTGCAGATGTTCAATGGCTGATAAACCCCGCCCTTGATCCGGGTAACAATTCTACCGGTGTTTTCGGCCTGCGCGCCCGGCTGAACTTGTAACATCCGCTTTGGGTCAAAACCTGCCACTCGCACTGAATCCAAGAGAGTCCGCTTTTGATGGAACAACGGATCTCGCCCGCGATGTTGGGAATGTCTGCTTAGTGCCACAAGCGGACATTTGCGTAAGAGAGGATAGTTCTCTTTCCAAGTATAAAGGTTCAAAACGCAGCAACGGGTTTCTAAGAAGCAGGAGCAGCAGACCAACTAATAATTTTGACTGATCAACAGGATTGAGCCACAAGAATAGTTCAAGCACAATCGCTCGAACGGTCCTCAATCCAACCTGCGGAATGTAAGGATGGGCTGCCTACAGATCCAGAATTTGTTTGTACGAGGACATAAACAAGGGGTCCACTTCTTAAATTGTTCAACACATCTCTCTTCAGTGTGGCAAACCCTCTCTCAATTAACTAGTGTTTGTGATTGGAAGAAACAATCAACAAACTCTATGGGAGAAAGATAATGCGAACTGTATTTTTAGCCTGTTATGCACCTCAAGCTGTAAAGGGTCTTATTGAAGGGTCGGACCGCAAAGCAGCAATCAACGCTTTGTTGGAAAGCGTTGGAGGCAAACTGGAGAGTTTGATGTTTACTCGTGGCGAGTATGATATTGCGGCTATCGCCGATTTGCCTGATCAAAGCACAGGAATGGGCCTAACGATGGCAATTCAGGCGAGTGGAGCATTCACTAAAATCTCGATTCTCGAAGAACTGGATATGTCAGAGGTCATTCCGGCGGCACAGAAAGCAGCCAAAGTTTACCAACCCGCTGGCTAAATCGGGATTGAAAGCTTCGCCCGATCAGGATGGATTTACATACTGATCGGGCTGGTAAAATATAAGCAAACAATTGATTTTATTGCAAAAAAATTGATCACTATTGTTGTAGAAGTTACTAGATTCGATTTTTGGTGAAACAACGGATCTCGTCGCATCGCTGCATGATGTTTGCCATAGGATGAACACAATAAGCCGATGGAGCCGAGCAGGGCATTCTACAACGCGTGTTAAGTAGTGTTTTCGTTCTACTGTGGGCTGTGTGATATCCTGCAATCTGAATGGCAGGAGGATAACATGACAGTTTCTCAACCTTACACGTTGGACCGTTATGTCGAAGAATTACGAGAGATAACCAACCAAACCGACGACGAGGATGAAATAATCCGTCAGGTATCGCCTCTAGCGCAACGCATAGCGGCAGATAAGATTTGGCTAAACGAAAAACACTATGAGGCCGATCCGACCCAGGGATTTGGGGTGCATCTACTTCACGAAGAACCTGACCATTCGTTGGCTGTTTTTGCTGTGTCGTGGCTTCCAGGTCGAGGAACTCCACCGCATGATCATGGCACCTGGGCTGTAGTGGCGGGCGTTGACGGTATCGAACGAAATATTCGCTATCGGCGGATCGATGATCGGAGCCGTAACGACTATGCAGAGTTGGAAGTGAAAAGTGACATCAATGCCGATGCCGGTGATTTAGTTTGCATGAAAACTGGCGGCATCCACATGGTCCGCAACGAGACTGATGCCGTCACACTCTCACTTCACACATACGGAAAGCATATAAATGAGACGGTCCGCTCGCAATTCAACCTTGAGACAAATGAGAAGAAGGACCTAAAGGTGAACGGATTTACAGTATGATCTGAATTACGTTTGGATTTAGAAGGGTGTTTCAAAGGAACGGCGTCTCGCCATCGGTGATGGATGGCTCTAGACTGTTTTAAGCCGATGGAACGGAGGCACAACAAATAGAAAACGCAGACAGACTTGCTAATGACTACTTGAAGGCTCTGACGAGCGAACTGACCGTTCGGTCCGGAGATGATCCGAGCCTTGTACCCTTTCGTGCCAAGCTATTGGAAATAGCGCATGAGCCAATCAAAAATGCCGGCCCTTCATGCACTTTGCCAATATTTCGAGAAAGTTTGGCTGCGGCGTTGGCGGCAATGCCATCGTCGGGCCCAATCCATGAAACCGTCAGTGCAATTGCAGCGAAGCTTGCCTGGTATCAGGTTTATCGGGGTGCGGACCTTGATCCGATGCTGGCCGAACGCATGTTTGCCGGGCAAGTGGTCGGTCAGGTTGGTCTTCTGAAAAGTGACAATGTCCGCACGGGGCTGTTTTTGCTTGTTCCAGGTCTGCACTACCCAATGCATACCCACGCTGCCGGGGAAATCTATTTCTGCTTGTCGGGTTCCGTCACGTTACAACACGGGTTGAATGGGGTCCCGTTTGATCTCCGCCCCGGCGATATTTCCGTAACGCAACCGAACCATGTGCATTCCTTAACCACCGGCCTGCAGCCAACTCTTCTTGTTTATCAGTGGATCGGCGACGTGGATTCACCAAACTGGTGGTGGGAAAAGAGATCCGACGGCAAGTGGTGGCGGGAGAAATGGGTCCGCCAGGATGACGCGAGTTGGGCAACGGAAGGCGTTGAGCCTGTTCCTCAGGACGAAATCTCTGCAATGACTTGAGAGTGTTGTCAAAATTCAAAAGAGTCCGCTTTTGCTGGAACAACGGACCTCGGC